>JAABTI010000137.1 GCA_011389955.1 Paracoccaceae bacterium
GCCGTGATCCTCGCCACCGGCGCACGCGCCAAGTGGCTTGGCCTGCCATCGGAAGAGGCGTTCAAGGGCTTTGGCGTGTCCGCCTGCGCCACCTGCGACGGGTTCTTCTACCGCGGTGATGAAATCGTCGTGGTGGGCGGCGGCAACACGGCCGTGGAAGAGGCGCTGTTCCTGACCAATTTCGCCTCGAAGGCGACGCTGATCCACCGCCGCGACGAGTTGCGCGCCGAGAAGATCCTGCAGGAGCGCCTGTTCAAGAATCCCAAGATCGAGCCGCTGTGGTTTCACCAGCTCGACGAGGTGCTGGGCGACGACAGCCCAAAGGGCGTCTCCGGTGTGCGCGTGCGCCACGTCGAGACCGGCGAGACACGGGAGATACCCTGCAAGGGCGTGTTCATCGCCATCGGTCACGCTCCGGCGAACGAATTGATCAAGGACAAGCTGGACATGTACGGCAGTGGCTATGTCAAGGTTGAGCCCGGCAGCACAAGAACCTCGGTGCCCGGTGTCTTTGCCGCCGGCGACCTTACCGATGACCACTACCGGCAGGCTGTCACATCCGCCGGCATGGGGTGCATGGCCGCGCTGGATGCCGAACAATTCCTCGCCGCTCAGGAGGTGTGAGCGACGCCGCTCCACGTGGCCGGAAACCGCCGCTGATGGCTTCGTTCGCAAAGCGTGAACGCTGACTTCACCCGAACGCCCATCGCGCAAAACTGTCCCCCATAGGGACAAAAACGCGCCACGTTCGTCTGAAATACGCACATTTGGCAAAGATTGCTTGAATTCGCCCCCGCGCAGAGTCTAGGTCGCGCTGTTGCCGGGCCGTGGCCGCGGCATTGCCCCCGATTGAAAACCGAGAGAATATAGAATGTTCCTGTCCAATTTGACGCCGATCCCAGAGCTTTACGTTTCCTACGACTCCGCACAGAAGCTCAAGCACGAGGCCGGCAACCTGACAAGCTGGGACCTGTCACCGCGCCAGGTCTGCGATCTGGAACTGTTGATGAACGGCGGCTTCAATCCGCTCAAGGGGTTCCTGACCGAGGCCGATTACAACAGTGTCGTGGACAACATGCGCCTTGCCGATGGCACGCTATGGCCGATGCCGATCACCCTTGACGTCAGCGAGGCCTTCGCCGACGGCATCGAACCCGGACAGGACATCGCCCTGCGTGACCAGGAAGGGGTGATCCTAGCCACCATGACGGTCACCGATCGCTGGCAGCCAGACAAATCCCGCGAGGCGGCGCAGGTATTCGGCGCGGACGATTCCGCGCACCCGGCCGTGAACTACCTGCACAGCCAGGCCGGCAAGGTCTATCTGGGCGGGCCGATCACCGGCATCCAGCAGCCTGTCCACTACGATTTCAAGGCGCGTCGCGACACGCCCAACGAATTGCGCGCCATGTTTCGCAAGCTGGGCTGGCGCCGCGTTGTCGCCTTTCAGACGCGCAACCCGCTGCACCGCGCGCACCAGGAACTGACCTTTCGCGCCGCCAAGGAGGCGCAGGCAAACCTTTTGATCCACCCGGTGGTGGGCATGACCAAGCCCGGCGACGTGGACCATTTCACGCGCGTGCGCTGCTACGAGGCGGTGATCGACAAGTATCCCGGCTCCACCACCTCGATGAGCCTGCTGAACCTTGCCATGCGCATGGCAGGTCCGCGCGAGGCAGTGTGGCATGGTCTGATCCGCGCCAATCATGGCTGCACCCATTTCATCGTCGGCCGCGACCATGCCGGACCGGGCAAGAACTCGGCCGGCGAGGATTTCTACGGCCCTTACGATGCACAGGAAATGTTCCGCCGCTACCAGGACGAGATCGGCGTCGAGATGGTCGATTTCAAACACATGGTCTACGTGCAGGAACGCGCGCAGTACGAACCGGCCGACGAGATCGAAGAGGGCGTGACCGTGCTCAACATCTCGGGCACCGAACTGCGCCGCCGCCTGCGCGAGGGGTTGGAAATCCCGGAATGGTTTTCCTTCCCCGAGGTGGTCACGGAATTGCGCCGCACGTCGCCGGCGCGCGCGAAACAGGGGTTTACCGTCTTTTTCACCGGCCTTTCCGGCTCGGGCAAGTCGACGATCGCCAACGCGTTGATGGTCAAGCTGATGGAAATGGGTGGCCGCCCCGTCACGCTGCTGGATGGTGACGTGGTGCGCAAGCATCTGAGCGCGGAGCTGGGCTTTTCAAAAGAGCACCGCGACCTGAATATCAAGCGCATCGGCTATGTCGCCTCCGAGATCACCAAGAACGGCGGCATCGCCATCTGCGCCCCGATCGCGCCCTACACTGCGACGCGGCGGTCTGTGCGCGAGATGGTCGAATCCTACGGGGCGTTCGTCGAGGTGCATGTCGCGACATCGCTGGAAGAATGCGAGCGGCGTGACCGCAAGGGGCTCTACAAGCTGGCGCGCGAGGGAAAGATCAAGGAATTCACCGGAATTTCCGACCCTTACGAGGAACCCACCCAGGCCGAACTGGTGGTCGACACCGAGGGCGCGGACGTGGACAACTGCGCCCACCAGGTGGTTCTCAAGCTCGAACAGCTTGGACTCATAGCTTACTGATCGCACAGGTCGCACCGCATTGCCGTACCAACGCCCCGTCCCGGCGGGGCGTTCGCACATATATCCGCCGTCGCGGCACAAATGCATGCCCCGCCCCTTCCTTTCCAAGGCGCGATGCCCCATCTACAAGTCGCGACAGTTGAGACCGGACCGGCCCAGATGCACCACACCACACAGCCCCCAGGCAACGGCGACGAGACCCCCGACCTGCGCCGCATCCCGCCACGCCAGACTGGCCTGATCGGGCGGGTGCAGGCGGTGCTGGAATCGGCGCGCTTTCAGAATGCGATCATCGCCCTGATCGCCCTGAACGCGGTAACGCTGGGCCTGGAGACCAGCAAGACGGTGATGGCGGCAGTGGGTCCGTTGCTGGTGCTGATCGACAATCTTTTCCTGACCGTTTTCGTGCTGGAGATCCTGGCCAAGCTGTTGGTCTACCGCACGCGGTTTCACCGCGACCCGTGGAACGTGTTCGACACAGTGGTCGTGGGCATCGCCCTGATCCCGGCCACCGGAAGCCTGTCGGCGCTGCGCGCCCTGCGCATCCTGCGGGTGCTGCGCCTGATATCGGCGGTGCCGTCGATGCGGCGCGTGGTCGGGGCGCTGGTCGCGTCGATCCCCGGCATCGGCTCCATCGTGGGCCTGCTTTTGCTGGTGTTCTACATCTTCGCGGTGATCGCCACCAAGATGTTCGGCGCCGCGTTCCCCGAATGGTTCGGCACCATCGGCGCCTCGCTTTACAGCCTGTTCCAGATCATGACGCTGGAAAGCTGGTCGATGGGCATCGTGCGCCCGGTGATGGAGATATATCCGCTGGCTTGGGCCTATTTCCTGCCCTTCATCCTGTTGACCTCGTTCACCGTGCTGAACCTGTTCATCGGAATCGTGGTAGACGCGATCCAGCGCACGCACGAGGCCGAAGCCGCCGAAGAGGCCGAGCACATCATCGATGAAAGCAAGAACCATCACGACGAGATCGTCGCCGAGTTGCGTGCCCTGCGCCGCGAGGTCGAGGCGCTGAAGCGGTAGCCCGACAACCGGCGGGGCAAAAGCCGACGCGCCCACCCCTTGGGACGGGCACGTAGCGTGCGTTATTGTTCGGTCTCGATGATGCACGATTGCATCCAGACCGACCGGGTCCGGCCCCTAGTGCACCGTTACCGGCGCCAGGTCGTTTTGCCGGGCCAGCACGAAGGCCATCTCGCGGTCGCTCACAAGCGCCAGTTGCTGGCCGCTGCTGTCATGCACGGCATAGAGCGTTTCGGCGCCTTCCTGAACCTGCTCGCGCACTTCCTCGGGCAGGTCGGCCACCTTGACCGGACGCACATACACGATGCGGTCCTCGCGGTTTGTGTCGAATTCGTATCTGGTATCCATTTGAATCACCCCTTACTGATCTGGATCGTCTGAACAACCGTGTCGGGCCGCGCGCGTGACAGATCGACATGCAGCAGGCCGTTTTCCATTACCGCCTGTCCCACCTCGACCCCGTCAGCCAACACGAATGATCTCTGGAACTGCCGCGCGGCAATGCCGCGATGCAGAAACACCCGATCCTCGCCGTCGTCGCGCTGCCGTCCCCGAATCACCAATTGCCGGTCCTCGACGGTGATCGACAAATCCTCTTGCGCGAATCCGGCCACCGCCAGCGTGATGCGGTAGGTATCGTCGGATGTCTGTTCTATGTTGAAGGGCGGATAGCCCTCGTTACCGGATTTCGCATTTCGCTCCAGCAACCGCTCCAGCTGTTCGAAGCCCAGCAGATAGGGGTGCGACCCCAGGGAAAGTTTGCTCATCGACACGTCCTTCAGCAAGCGACAGTCCAAAACC
>JAABTI010000015.1 GCA_011389955.1 Paracoccaceae bacterium
ATATCGACCTGCTCAACGATTTCGGCGGCGACCGCTCCACCACCCGCCTGCTCGAGGTTGATTGCCTGTTCTCGGACGATTATCTCAACGGGCACGCCCGTCGCGTCGGCCTCGCCGGCGAACAGACGCCCGCGCGCACGCTCGAGCGGCTCCTGCCCACGATCCGGCAGGATCTCGCCAACGAAAGCGAAGCCATCCGCGACGCCGGCTACGACAACTACAGCCGCATCCGCGAGATCGATTCGATCGACGCGAACGCCCGCAACCTCGCGCGCTTCCTTGCCGTTTCGGAACAGAAAGCGCATGAAATACTCGCGATCCATTACCTTTTCTCCGACTGAGGTGCACGATGACCGAACGCTATGACGACACCAATGTTTTCGCCAGGATCCTGCGCGGCGAGATCCCTTCGAAAACGGTTCTGGAAACGGAACACAGCTACGCCTTCCACGACATCTCCGAACAGGCGCCCGTGCATGTGCTGGTGATTCCCAAGGGCCCCTACATCAGCTACGACCACTTCGCGCTGACGGCCTCCGATGCCGAGATCGTGGATTACACCCGCGCCATCGGCGAGGTCTGCAAGATGATGGGCGTGCGGCCCGGCGATGGCGACGGTTTCCGCATGATATCCAACGCGGGCGAGGCCGGCGTTCAGGAGGTGCCGCACCTGCATGTGCATATCCTGGGCGGTCGCCGCCTGGGCCGGATGCTGGCCAAGGCCGACTGACCCCCGCGCGCGCCCCGGGCCGGGGCCCTACCCCAGCAGCCGCGCGATCATGTCGCTGTCTGGATCGGCCAGCGCATCTATCACGTCGAAATGGTGCCGCTTCGGCACCACCTCGCATGGCGCACCCCATGCCTCCGACAGCCACCCGGCCTGGTCCAGGAACGCGGGCCGTTCATCGCCGCCCACCCAGACGCTGACGGGCACGTCCGCGCGTGGCTGCATCAATACCGGGCTTTCGGCCTCGGCGCTTTGCGGGTCCAGGTGCAGCGGCTCGCGCATCGATGTCCTGAGCAGTGGGCGCAGGTCCGCCACAGGCGAGATCGGCATCACGTGGCTCAACCGATCCGCCACCGCCTCCGGCAGGACACCGGGCACCGTCATCCGCGCCACCAGGTGCCCGCCCGCCGAATGACCCGACAGGGCGATCGGCCCGCCGACCATGCCCGCCGCCGCGCCCACCGCGCGCGCGATCTGCCCGGTGATCTCGGCAATCGTCACCTCCGGGCACAGGTCGTAGGACGGCATCGCCACCGCCCACCCCCGGCTCAGGGCGCCGCCGGCCAGGTGCGACCAGACCGACTTGTCGAAACGCAGCCAATAGCCCCCATGCACGAAGATCATCAGCCCGCGCGCCTTCTCCATCGGCAGGAACAGGTCGAATCGCTGGCGCGCACTGTCGCCATAGGACACGTCCAGATCGGCCAGGCCCTGCTCCAGCAGACCCTCCCGGAACGCTGCCGCCTCGCGCGCCCAGCGCGGCGGATAGGCGTCGGCCCCCTCGATATGGGCGGCATTCGCATAGGCATCATCCAGTTCCACGGCGCGGTTTCCTCCATCTGGTGCTAGACAATGGTAACGCCAGATGGTTTGCCTTTAACAGACCAAAATCAACGGAGTCCCGCCATGACCCAATCCAAGACCGATCTGAAATCACTGCTCAACGATCCCACGCTTCTGGCCGAGCAGGCGTATCTGGGCGGAGAATGGACCGATGGCGCAGGCGGCGCCACGTTCGAAGTCATCAACCCCGCGCGCGGCGACGTGATCGCCAATGTCGCCGATCTGTCGCGCGACCAGATCGCGCAGGCCATCGCCAGCGCCGAAGCCGCCCAGAAGGAATGGGCGAAATATACCGGCAAGGAACGCAGCAACATCCTGCGCCGCTGGTATGACCTGATGATGGAAAACCAGGACGACCTGGCCACCATCCTGACCGCCGAACAGGGCAAACCCCATGCCGAGGCCAAGGGCGAGATCGCCTATGGCGCTTCGTTCATCGAATTCTTCGCCGAAGAGGCCAAGCGCATCTACGGCGAAACTATCCCCGGCCACCAGCGCGACAAGCGCATCACCGTCATCAAGCAGCCGATCGGCGTCGCCGCCTCGATCACGCCATGGAACTTCCCCAACGCGATGATTACCCGCAAGGCCGGCCCGGCGCTGGCGGCGGGCTGCGCCTTCGTCGGGCGCCCGGCATCAGAGACGCCGCTATCGGCCACCGTTCTGGGCGTTCTGGCCGATCGCGCCGGCATCCCCAAGGGCGTGCTGAGCATCGTGACATCTTCGCGCGCCTCCGACGTGGGCAAGGAATTCTGCGAAAACCCGGCCGTGCGCAAACTCACCTTCACCGGCTCCACCGAGGTGGGCCGCATCCTGCTGCGGCAGGCCGCCGACAGCGTCATGAAATGCTCGATGGAACTGGGCGGCAACGCGCCCTTCATCGTGTTCGACGACGCCGATGTAGATGCCGCCGTCGAAGGCGCGATAATGTGCAAGTTCCGCAACAACGGGCAAACCTGCGTCTGCGCCAACCGCATCTACGTGCAGGACGGCGTATATGACGCCTTCGCCGAAAAGCTGGCCAAACGCGTCTCCGAGATGAAGGTGGGCGATGGCCTGGAAACCGGAACCGAGCTCGGCCCGCTCATCAGCACCGACGCCATCGCCAAGGTGCAAGACCACATCGCCGACGCCAAGTCCAAGGGCGCCAAGGTGATCCTGGGCGGCGAGGCCGACCAGATGCAGGGCAATTTCTTCGGCCCCACCATCGTGACCGACGCGACCCGCGACATGGCCTTCGCCACCGAGGAAACCTTCGGTCCCCTCGCGCCGCTGTTCCGTTTCCATGACGAGGACGAGGTGATCGAACTGGCCAACGACACGATCTTCGGCCTGGCCAGCTATTTCTACGCCAACGACCTCAGCCGCGTCACCAAGGTGGCCGAGGCGCTGGAATACGGAATCGTCGGCGTCAATACCGGCATCATCTCGACCGAGGTCGCGCCGTTCGGCGGGGTCAAGCAATCCGGCCTTGGCCGCGAAGGCTCGCATCACGGCATCGATGAATTCCTGGAAATGAAATACATCTGCACCTCGGTCTGATCGACCGGGGCAGGCCCGTATCACCAGGGCGCCGGGCCTCGCTCGGCGCCTTTATGCCTTTGCCGGGGGCATGACCGGGCTACGCCGCATTGCCACGGGACGGGATCATGGGATAAGGCCTTGGCCAACCATAGCCAGTCCCGGACACCACGCCCATGAAAATGACCGACACCTTCATCAAGCCGATGCACCCCGAGGGGCGGCGCTTCGTGGCGATCTTCGCCGCCATCACACTGGTGCTGTTCTTGATATGGGATCCGCTGGGCTGGCTGGGCGTCGGCGCGACGGTGTGGTGCTACTACTTCTTCCGCGACCCCGTTCGCACCATCCCCACGAACGAGGGCCTTGTCGTCAGCCCCGCCGACGGCATCGTGTCCCTGGTCGAACCGGCCGTGCCGCCGGCCGAACTGGGCCTCGGGCCCGAGGCCCTGACCCGCGTCAGCGTGTTCATGGACGTGTTCAACTGCCACGTTAACCGCGCCCCCGTCGAAGGCACGGTCACCGCCGTGGCCTACCGGCCCGGCAAGTTCCTCAATGCCTCGCTCGACAAGGCCAGCGACGATAACGAACGCAACAGCCTGGCCATCCGCGTGGCCGATGGCCGGCAGATCGCGGTGGTGCAGATCGCCGGCCTGGTGGCGCGCCGCATCATGTGCTGGACGGACAAGGGCGCGCAGCTGCGCACCGGTGAACGGTTCGGCCTGATCCGCTTCGGCTCGCGGCTGGATATGTATCTGCCCGACGGGGTGGCGCCGCTGGTGGCGGTCGGGCAAACCATGGTCGCGGGCGAAACCGTGCTGGCCGAGCTTGGCCGCGAAACCGGCCCGCGCCCTGCCCGGACGGAGTAACCGAATGACAGCCACCCGCCCCAAACGCGAACTCAGGATCATTCAACTGCTGCCGAACATGATGACGGTGGCGGCGATCTGCGCCGGCCTGACGGCGATCCGCTTCGCGTCGCAGGGCAATTTCAAGCTGGCGGTGCAGCTTATCCTGCTTGCCGCCATTCTCGACGGCCTCGACGGCCGCCTCGCCCGCCTGCTCAAAAGCGAAAGCCCCATGGGCGCCGAACTGGATTCGCTGGCCGATTTCCTGAATTTCGGCGTCGCCACCGGGCTGCTGATCTATTTCTGGGCGTTCCAGGATCTCCACAACCTTGGCTGGATCGCCGTTGTCGTCTACGCGCTGTGCTGCGTGCTGCGGCTGGCGCGGTTCAACGTGTCCAACAAATCCGATGTCCCCGCGCCCGCGCATTTCATCGGCGTGCCCGCCCCCGCCGGGGCATTCCTGGCGATGCTGCCGGTCTTCGGCGCGCTGGCGCTGGGCGATGACGCCCCGTTTCCCGCGCCCGTGGTGGGCGCATGGATCATCGCCATCGGCTTTCTCATGATAAGCCGCGTTCCCACGCTCTCGCTCAAGTCGCTGATAATCAAGCGCGGGCAGGTGCGCCTGGCCTACGTGGCCTTCATCTGCTTCCTCGGTGCGTTGATCGGCTTTCCCTGGGTCACGTTGTCCGCGCTCGGGGTGGCCTACATGGGCTCGGTGGCATGGACATGGCGCCGGCTCTCTCCCACATCCGACGATGAACAGGACATCTGACATGGACTTGAACGCAGTCAAATCCTCCTACGCCCGCTGGGCCCCCGTCTATGACAAGACATTCGGCGCCATCACCGAAGGCGGGCGCAAACGCGCCGTCGCCCATGTCAACACCCGTGGCGGCTCGGTGCTGGAGGTCGGCGTCGGCACCGGCCTGTCGCTGGAACATTACGATCCGGCCATGACCATCGCCGGCATCGACTTCAGCGAGGAAATGCTGGCCAAGGCCCGGCAGAAGGTCGAGCGCCGGGGGCTGAAGAACGTCTCGTCACTGCGGCAGATGGATGCGCGCAACCTCGATTTTCCAGATGACAGCTTCGACACCGTGGTGGCGATGCATATCGTGTCGGTCGTGCCGGAACCCGAACGGGTGATGGCCGAGATGGCCCGCGTGTGCAAACCCGGCGGGCAGATCGTCATCACCAACCATTTCGCCCGCGAAAAGGGCGTCATGGCCGTGATCGAACGCCTGATGGCCCCGTTCGAAAAGGCGCTCGGCTGGCATTCCGATTTCCCCCTGACCCGCGTCACCGGCGAGCCCAGCCTGCAAATCGTGACCAAGCGACCGATTCCGCCGCTTGGCATGATGACCTTCCTGGTGCTGGAAAAGGCCCCCGCGGCCTGATGCGCCGCGCGCGCGGCCCGCGCTACGCCAGGCCGCGCAACCGCTTCTGGTAGTCATGCGTGCGCCAGTCCGCCCGCGCCTGCCATTGTTCCCAGGGTTGGCGCCGCGCAAGGTCCGGCGTGATTTCCACCTCGTCGAAACCGGCACGGCGCGCCATCGCGTATTGATCCGCGATCACGTGACCGGCCGCGCGCAAACGGCCGGCGAACCCCATCATCCGCAACCGTCGCGCCATGGTAAAGCCGCGACCGTCCGAAAAGGCCGGGAACGCGATGCGGATGATATCCACCCCCTCCAGACGCCCTTGCAGGACACTCACATCGGCATCCGGCGCCAGATCCAGCGCCGTTGCGCCGGGCAGATCGGGCGATTGGAAATCGCCGCCCCTGTCATCCGCGGCAAACCCGGTATCGGTGACGATCACGTTCATCGCTGCTTCCTCCTGATCTTGTCGGGCGTCATCCGCCACCGGCCCGCGCACCAGCTTGCCGTTGACGAGGTGAATTCCGCATTCTTCCTTTTCCTGCCCGCGCCACCGCCCCGCACGCGGGTCTTCACCATCTTTCACGCGGCCGGTGCACGGCGCACACCCGATCGACGGATAGCCCCGCGCCACCAGCGGATGCCGGGGCAGCCGGTTGTTGAGCATGTAGTCCCGCACATCGGCGGGCCGCCAATGCGCCAGCGGATTGACCTTGATCCGCTGATCGGCCTCGTTCTCGAAGAAATCCAGCCGCGCGCGCGTCTGCCCCTGGAACCGCTTGCGGCCGGTGATCCACGCGTCGAACGGCGCCAGCGCCCGTTCCAGCGGCTCGGCCTTGCGCAGCGCGCAGCAGGCATCGCTGTCGCTCTTGTGCAGTAGCCGGTCGGGGTCATGCGCGGCCAGCGCCGCGGGCCGCGCCCGGATCGTGCGCACGTCGCTCAGGCCCAGTTGCGCCGCCACCTCCGCCTGGTAACTCAGCGTTTCGGCAAACAGCATCTGCGTGTCGATGAACACCACCGGCGTCGCCCGGTCCAGCACCGCGATCATGTGCAGCAACACCACCGATTCTGCCCCGAAGGACGACACCAACGCGATCCGCCCCACCGCCGGATCGCTCAGCGCGTGGCGCAGCACGGCGATCGCGGCGTGGTTGCGATAGCGCGCGTTCAGCGCCTCGACCCGCGCCGCCACCGGCCCTGAAGAGGGGTCATGCCGCATCGCGCCGCCTCCGGGCCTGCTCGGGGTACAGCGCGTCCTTGAACGGCTGCGCCCCCAGCCGCCGGTATAGCTCCAGGAACGTCTCCTCCGCGCCCTCGCGCAGGTCGAGATACGCCAACACCAGCCGCTCCACCGCCGGCACGATCTCGTCGGCGGAAAATCCCGGCCCGGCGCGCTGCCCGATCACCGTGGTCTCGCTGCCGTCACCGCCCAGCGTGACCTGGTAATTCTCGACCCCCGCGCGATCAAGGCCAAGAATACCGATATGGCCCACGTGGTGATGCCCGCAGGCATTGATGCAGCCCGATATCTTGATCTTGAGCGGCCCCACCTCGTGTTCCAGCTTCAGTTCCTCAAACCGCGTTGCGATATCCTGCGCGATCGGGATCGACCGCGCCGTCGCGAGCGAGCAGTAGTCCATCCCCGGGCAGGCGATGATATCCGACACCAACCCAACATTCGCCGTCGCCAGCCCGGCCTCTTTCAACGCCCCATGCACCTGCGGCAGGTCGGCACGGTGCACATGCGGCAGAATCACGTTCTGCTCGTGGCTGATACGCAGCTGGTCATGGCCATACCGCGCCGCCAGGTCCGCCATCACCCGCATCTGCGCGGCGGTGGCATCGCCCGGCGTCGCGCCATGCGGCTTGAGCGATATGGTCACGATCGCATGCGCCCCGTCCGCATGATCCGCCAGGTTGGTATCGGCCCAGGCCCTGAACACCGGATCGGCCTCGCGCGCGGCGTGGTAGGGCGCAACCCCCCGCTGTTCGAGCGCGGGCCGCGCGAACTGCGCCGCGATCCCCGACAACAGCTCCTGGTCGATGCCGCTGAACTGCGCGCATCGCTCCTCGAACGCCTCGTCCACAAGCGCGCGGATGGTGTCGATGCCATGCTCGTGCACCGCGATCTTGAGGCGCGCCTTGTATTTGTTGTCGCGCCGGCCCAACAGGTTGTAGACGCTCAGGATCGCCTCGACATAAGGTAGCAGGTCGCGCTCGGGGATGAACGCGGCCAACTCCTGCCCCACCATCGGCGTGCGGCCCAGACCGCCACCCACGAACACCCGAAAGCCCGGTGCGCCCGCCGCGTCCCGGCGCAGCTCCAGCCCGATATCATGCGAGCGTATCACGGCACGGTCATTCGGCGCACCGGTCACCCCGATCTTGAACTTGCGCGGCAGGAACTGGAACTCCGGGTGGTCGGTTGACCACTGCCGCAGCAACTCCGCATAGGGGCGCGGGTCGGCCACCTCGTCGGCGGCGGCGCCGGCAAAATGGTCGGCGGTCACGTTGCGCACGGTGTTGCCACTGGTCTGGATGGCGTGCATCCCCACATCCGCCAGCGCATCGAGGATGTCCGGCACCTCAGGCAGCCTGGGCCAGTTGTACTGGATGTTCTGGCGCGTCGTGAAATGGCCATACCCCTTGTCCCACCGCTCGGCGATATGGGCCAATTGCCGCATCTGGCGACTGTTGAGCGTCCCGTAGGGAATCGCCACGCGCAGCATGTAGGCATGCAGTTGCAGATACAGCCCGTTCATCAGGCGTAGCGGGCGGAACTCCTCCTCGGTCAGCGACCCGTCAAGCCGCCGCTCCACCTGCGCGCGGAACTGCGCCACGCGGTCACGCACATAGGCGGTATCGAATTCGCCGTATTCATACATCGCTCAGCTCCGTCTGCTTGCCATGCGCATAGTTCGACGGGCCCCGGGCGCGAAACGCCTCGCGGAAATGGGCGGGCTCCGGCCCGCCCGGCCCGGCGCGCGCATCGGCCAGATAAGCCCCCACGACCGTCCCCGTCTGGCGCTCCGCCTCCAGCAGGCGCAACTGCGCGTGGGCCTCGTCCTCGATCAGTTCCGCCTCCTGCAGGGCGCGCGACCACCGGTCATCGGCAGTCAGGTAGATCACATCGCCATCGACCAGCGCATTCGCGGTCACCACCTTGGGGGTAAATGCCTTTGTCACGATGCCGCCTCCTTTTTCCCGGGGGTGTCCATTCGCGCCGCCACTGCATCGCGCGGGCACAGCCCGTAAAATGTCAGGACCGGCCCCGAGAACACCGTGCCCTCCACCGTGTCGGCCAGATCGGCCAGCCGCGTCGCGATGATCCGCTGATCCGAACGCGATGCGTTCTCGATCAGCGTCACGGCGGTATCCGGCGCTGCCCCGTGCATCATCAGCCGCCCCTGCACGAATCGCGCCGACCGCGTGCCCATGTAGATCGCCGCCAGCTCGCCCGCACGCGCCAGCGCACGCCAGTCATGTTCCGCGAAACCGGCCATGTCATGACCCGTAATCATCCGCACCGATGAATTGCGCGCCCGCCTGGTCAGGCTCTGCCCGATCGCCGCCGCCCCCGCCGAGGCCGCCGTGATCCCCGGCACGATGCGCCACGCGACGCCCGCTGCGTCGCAGGCGTCGATCTCCTCGTCCAGCCGCCCGAAAACCGTCGGGTCGCCGGATTTCAGGCGCACGACACGCGCGCCGCGCAACGCGCGATCCGTTATCATTTCGTTGATATCGCCCTGCGCCACCGACGGGCCAAAGCCCTTCTTGCCGGCGCTGATGCGCTCCACCCGCGCCGGGCACAGCGCCAGAACCTCGGCGCTCACCAACCTGTCGTGAATTACCACGTCCGCCGCCTCCAGCGCCCTGAGCGCCCCCAGCGTCAGCAATTCCGCGCCGCCCGGCCCCGCACCGACGAAATCTACTTCGCCGGTCGTGGCGCGCCTTGGTGCGGCGACGGCGAACACCCGGCGTAGCGTGCGGCCGAAAAATCCAGTTGGTCGGGGCATCGGGAACTCCTTTGCGATACCCGCAATATGGAACAATCTCCCGTTATTTGCCTAGTATATCTATTTAATAAGAACATAATCCCGTCTTGGTAGGATTAGTAAAACATGGGTCCGATTTTTCCACGCGAGGTGGTAGGGGCATCCATCCGCCTCCGTGTCATCGGAACAAATGAAACCGTTACCCGCGGCCACGCAGCGGCCCGCGCTTGTCTCGGTCACGAAAAAATGGCCCGCAACCTGGGGCTGCGGACCATCAAGGCGCTTGAATGGCGTCGGTCCCGGATCAGTTGACCGACTTTGCCTCGACCATGTCATGCTCTTGGCCCGTGTCGGCCGTCACCTCGATGCGGCGCGGCTTCAGCGCCTCGGGCACTTCGCGGACCAGGTCGATATGCAACATGCCGTCGGCATGCTTGGCGCCGGTCACGCGCACATGGTCGGCCAGATGGAAACGGCGCTCGAACGCGCGCGCCGCGATCCCGCGATGCAGGAACGTGCGGTTTCCGTCTTCCTCGGCTTTGCGCGCGGTCACGATCAGCGCGTTTTCCTTCACCTCGACATTCAGATCATTCATCGAGAACCCGGCCACCGCGATCGAAATGCGATACGCGTTCTCGTCGATCTTCTCGATGTTGTAGGGCGGATAGGTCGATTGCCCCATGTCGCTGGCAAAGACACGGTCCATCATGTCGGCGATCTGGTCGAAACCGACCGATGCCCGATAGAGCGGTGCAAGGTCAAAGTGTTGCATTGGTCATCCTCCTTTTGAGCGATACCGTTGAAGACAGCCCTCCCGTTACCGGGACGGGCCAATACAACCGGCCCCTTTTCGGCGACCGGCTCTTCGGATTTGGGAAGCGCCCGACAAGGTTTCAAGTGTCCCGCAGGGGGTTGGATCGGGTCGGGAATGGTTGTTCGCGCGTCACGCCGGCGCCGCCGCATTTTTGCGCGCGCCAAGCGTACGTTTCAAACCGCGAATCGCCCGTTTCGGGCGAAACGCCGGTCCCGAACGCGACGCGCGGGCCGTTCAGATATCGCTCATCATTGCCTGCTCGGCGGCGCTGGCCAGACGCAGCAACCGCTCCTCGCTATCGGTTCCGCAGATCATGATCCCGCAACTGGGCACCCCGGTCGGCAGGGTGATGGCGCAACCGCCCATCAGGTTCACCGCCCGCGTATTACGAAGAACTCTAAGATTTTCCGTAACATAGTAGTCATGATCGCCTTGCAGGCGCTTGATCGCGGGCGGAACGGACGGGCAGGTTGGCATCAGCACGGCATCGAATCCGGCCACCCGCGCCGCCCATTGCGCCCGGTATTTCCGCAACGCGATCCAACCCGCGACGTATTCCGGCCCCCCATGCCGCGCCCCCGACCGAAACCGATCCCGGATCCTGTGGTCCATTGCCTCGGGATTCGCCTCGATCACGTCGCGCCAATAGCCGTATGCATCCACCGTGAACAACAATCCCGACAGGTCCATTGCCTGCGCCACCTCGGGGGCCGAAATCGTTTCGATTGTCGCGCCGGCATCCTTCAACCTGTTGATTGAACTGTCAAAAGCACGCTCAGGCCCCTGATCCATACCGTCCAGGACCACCGTTTCCAGCACCGCAAAGCGTCGTCCCTTCAAAGATGCGCCGCGCAGATCGGCCACCTTCTTGCTTCCTTCCAGCGCTGCCAACATCAACGCCGCATCCTCGACCGTGCGTGCCAGCGGGCCAACGGTATCGAAAGTCTCGCACAACGGCAGAACGCCCTCCAGGGACAAGCGCCCGTGCCTGGTCTTCAACCCAACCAGGTCGTTCCAGGCCGCAGGGATTCGCACCGACCCGCCGGTATCCGAACCCACCGAGACCGGCGCCAGCCCATGCGCCAGGCTGGCCGCCGCACCCGATGACGACCCCCCGGCCACACATGCCGGGTCATGCACGCAAGGTGCTGTTTTTGTTCTTGAATTCAGGCCCAGACCGGAGAAGGCCAGTTCGCTCATGTGGGTCTTGCCAAGGCATACAAGCCCCGCCGCGGTGGCATTTTGCAACACCCGCGCGTCGCGTTCCGGCACCCGCCCCTGAAGCAGGAGCGACCCCGCCTCGGTCCCGGTGCCGGCCGTATCGAACAGATCCTTCCAACTTACCGGGACGCCGTCCAGCGCCGACAACCGCTGCCCCGCCCTGGCCCTCAGCGCCGCCGCTTCGGCCTCGGCCTCGGCCCGCTCCGGCGTCAGGCGGGCATAGATGCGGTCCGCCAGCGGATGCGCCTGCGCGGCTTCCAGATAGGACCGTGTCAGGGCGACCGGATCGACCTGCCCCATGCCGATGGCGCGGCCCAGATCGCCCGCGCTCATCCACAACCAATCGTTCATAATCCGTCTCCTTCAAGCAATTTGAACGTTAGCGTCGGCGCAGCGCATGGACAATCCCGCATCACTGACCATATTGAACTACATGAGACATGACAGCGACCTCCTGATCGTCGGGGGCGGGTTGAACGGCCCGGCTCTCGCCCTCGCCGCCGCCCGCTCCGGCCTGACCGCCACCGTGATCGACGCACAGCCCGTCGCACGGTTGACCGACGCCGCCTTTGACGGGCGGGCCTATGCCTTGGCGATGTCGTCGGTCCGCTTGCTGCGCAATCTTTGGCTATGGGACACCTTGGCCGATAACAGCCAGCCGATGCTTGAAATCAAGGTCAGCGACGGGCGCGCGGGTGAGGGGCCGCTTTCCAACTTCTTTCTGCATTTCGATCACGGCGAGATCGAAGAAGGCCCCATGGGTCACATGATCGAAGACCGCTTCCTCCGCCGCGCGTTGCAGGATGCGATGATCGATTGCCCGCCCGTGTCCCGGATCAACGAAGATCGTGTCATCGCGCAAGAGACAGACAGCACCGGCGTCACGGTGACGCTCGCCTCGGGCCGGGTGCTGCGCGGCCGGGTGCTGGTCGGGGCCGATGGGCGTGCCTCCGGCACCGCCGAGCGCGCGGGTATCCGGCGCACGGGCTGGGACTACGGGCAAACCGCGCTTGTTTGTGCGATCGAGCATGAACTGCCGCATCATGGTATCGCGCATCAGTTCTTCATGCCGCCGGGACCACTGGCCATCCTGCCGCTGCCGGGCAACCGCTCCTCCATTGTCTGGTCCGAGACGCACGAGACCGCCGCGCGGTTCAACGCGCTGCCCGATGACGACTATATCGATATGCTTCGGCCCCGCTTCGGCGACTTCCTGGGCGATATCAGGCTTGCCGGCGGGCGCTACAGCTACCCACTCAGCCTGAGCATCGCCAACGAATTCATTGCCGACCGGCTGGCGCTGGTCGGTGATGCGGCGCACGGAATGCACCCGATCGCGGGACAGGGGCTTAACGCCGGATTGCGCGACGTCGCGGCGTTGGCGCAGGTTCTGTCGGATGCCAGCCATCGCGGCGAGGATATCGCGGGGCAGGAGGTGCTGGAGCGGTACCAGCAATGGCGTCGCTTTGATACGGCGACGCTGGCAATGGCCACGGACCTTACCAATCGATTGTTTTCCAATGACAACCCGATCTTGCGCATGGGCCGCGATCTCGGGCTGGGTGCGGTCAACGCGGTTCCCGCGCTGCGCCGTGGCCTGATCCGCGAGGCCGCGGGCCTGACCGGTGATCTACCGGAATTAATGCGCGACTGACGGCGCCGCCACATCAATCGTCAAGTGCGCGCGCCTCGTCGATCAGCATCACCGGGATGCCGTCGCGTATCGGGTAGACAAGATGCCCGCTCTTGCTGATCAGTTCTTGTCGTGCCGCGTCATACTCCAGCCGCCCTCCCGTCTTGGGACAAATCAGGGCTTCCAGCATATGCCTGTCGAATCCCGGCGCCGCGCCCGGCTCGTGCTGTTTTTCGTTCATTGAATGATCTCCTCGGAATCACCGCCGCGCAAATCATACTCGATCAGGGTCACCAGCGTCTCGCGCCGCGTCTCAAGACAGGGCGCTTCCAATAGCGCCTGTTTGTCCTCGGGATCGAAATCCAGCATCATCGACAGCGAATTGACAAGCAATTCGTCGTCCGCCTCGCGCAGGGTTTCCCAATCCGTGTGCAATTGACGAGCGGCAAAGTAACGCCCCAGAAGGTCCATGAACTCGTCCCGGCGGAACGTGTCGTCCTGCTCTTCCTCGATGGACAGGTCGCGCTCGAACCCGTCCCACGCCACCTCGCAGCGGCGATAGGGGGTGAACCCTTCAACCTCGTTGACCACCCGGAACCGGGACATGCCCGACAGGGTAATCATGTAGCGCCCATCCTCGGTTTCCGAAAACTGCGTCACACGGCCCGCGCATCCGATGTGTTGCAGACCCTTGTCGACGCGCCCCCCGCGCGTGTTGGGCTGCACCATTCCGATCAGGCGGTCGGGGGTCTTGAGAGCGTCATCAAGCATCGCCAGATAACGCGGCTCGAACAGATGCAGGGGCAACCGCGCCCGGGGCAGCAAAAGAGCCCCCGGAAGCGGAAAGATCGGGATCATGCGGGGCAAGTCAGATTGTTTGGTCATATCGCTCTAACCTAGCCCACAACTGTCATCAGGCAAACAGGATCGAGCTAAGCTTGCGCCGTCCGTTCAATACCAGCGGATCGTTCGGTTTGAGCGCGTCGAAGATCTTGAAAAGCTGCTGCTTCGCGGCGCCCTCGTTCCAATCGCGGTCGCGGCGCACGATGGTCAGCAATTCCTCGATCGCGTCTTCGGTCCTGCCATTTGCATATAGCCCCTGCGCCAGGTCAAAACGCGCCTGATGGTTGTCCGGATCGGCCTCCACTGCAGCGCGCAAATCCTCCAGCGGCCCGGCCTCCGCGGCTTGACGCGCCAGTTCAAGCTGCGCATGCGCGGCCTCCAGGGGGGCGGCCTTGGAAATCTCCGCGGGCGCACCATTCAGAACGGCCTCGGCCTGCTCCAGATCGCCAAGCGCGATCTGCGCGCGCACCAACCCGCCATAGGCTTCGGCGTTATGCTCATCTTCGCCCAGAACCGCCGCGAAAGTCTGCGCCGCATCTTCTGCCGCGCCCTCTGCCAGCATGGTCTCCGCAGCTTCTATGGCATCCGCCAGCCCGTCACCGCCGCCGGCGCCCTCCCCGGCCAGATCGGCGCAGCGCTTTACGAACGCCTCGACTTCCGATCCCGGAACAGCGCCCTGAAACCCGTCTACCGGCTGGCCCTGCCAGAAGGCATAGACCGTCGGGATCGACTGAACGCGCAACTGCCCGGCGATCGACTGGTTCTGATCGACGTTCACCTTGGCCATCTTGACCGCACCCTTGGCCGCGGTCACCGCCGCCTCGAGCTGCGGGCCGAGCGTCTTGCACGGGCCGCACCACGGCGCCCAGAAATCCACGATCACCGGCACCGTTTTCGACGCCTCGACAACCTCGGCCATGAAATCGGCCTCGGATACGTCTTTGATAAGATCGCCCGCCGCGGCGGGCTGGTTTTGCCCTAGTTCCAGCATGTCTTTTCACCCTTCAAATCAATCGTTCCCTATATGAGGGTCAACGCCACGAATTCAAAGCCCCGATCACAGATCGAAGCTGGCGAATACCGGGGCATGGTCGCTGGGCTTCTCCCATCCCCGCGCATCACGCAGGATCCGGCTGCCATGAGCGGCATTGCTGATGTCCGGAGTCGCCCAGACATGATCCAGGCGCCGGCCCTTGTCGGCCGCGTCCCAATCCTGCGCCCGGTAGGACCACCAGGAGTAAAGCTGCCCCTCGGGGATGTCCTGCCGGGTAACGTCGATCCATTTTCCCGCGTCCTGCGCCGCCCCGAGATGCTCGACCTCTATCGGCGTGTGGCTGACGATCTTCAGCAATTGCTTGTGGCTCCAGACATCATCCGCACGCGGGGCGATATTCAAATCCCCCACCAGGATGGATTTCTCGGACCCCTCGCGATGGAACCAGTCACGCATGTCCGTCAGGTAATCCAGTTTCTGGCCGAACTTCTCGTTGATTTCCCGGTCGGGTTTGTCACCCCCCGCAGGCACGTAGAAGTTATGGATCAGAACCCCGTTTTCCAGCCGCGCCGCCACGTGGCGCGCGTGCCCCAACCCCGCGAAATCCAGTTCGCCAGCATCCTCCAAGGGTATCTTCGACAGGATCGCCACACCGTTGTACCCCTTCTGCCCGCGCGCGACCATGTGAGCATAACCCAGCTCGCGAAACCGTTCGGTCGGTATCTTGTCCACGGGCGATTTGCACTCCTGCAAGCACAAGACATCAGGCCCTTCCTGTTCAAGCAACCTACAAACCAGCCCTTCGCGCAGGCGAACCGAGTTGATGTTCCAGGTAGCAAGGGTAAAGGGCATGTGATCGCCTCCGCAGGGTTGAAATCACGATGGACCTAGCACAGCCATGGCTGGAGCGGGAGAGGGTCACGCCATTTGTTCAATCCGGCGACCAAGCGGCGAGCGCCACGCCGAAATCTTCTTTTGATTGAATCGCCGCGTCCCCGTCGGGCCCGCGCACCGAACCGTCACCTGCGCCGGTCACCAGCCCCGCGCTGGTGGCGGATCGCCCCTCGGATCACAAAAAAAGGCCCCGGCATTGCCGGGGCCAGTCCAACAGGGAGGTGCATGTGATAACCCGCACATGCAACGGGATTCCGTATTCCTGACATATCTTGAAAAATATCACTTTGACCTGCGACAAAAAAGTGTCCCGGAAAGAGTGTTTTCCTATGTTGCCAATTTGTAACCGCCGCCTTCGGTCACCAGAAAGCGCGCGTTCGAGGGGTCCGGCTCGATCTTCTGACGCAACCTATAGATGTGAGTCTCCAGCGTATGAGTTGTCACCCCGGCGTTATATCCCCACACCTCGTGCAACAGAACCTCGCGCTGCACAACGCCTTCGGTGGTACGATGGAGGTACTTCAGTATGTTGGTTTCCTTCTCGGTCAGGCGGATCTTGCGCTCATCCTCGGTCACCAGCATCTTCATGGAAGGCTTGAACGTATAGGGCCCCAGCTGGAACACCGCATCTTCGCTTTGTTCGTGCTGGCGCAGTTGCGCGCGGATGCGCGCCAGCAGCACGGGGAACTTGAAGGGCTTGGACACATAATCGTTCGCTCCCGCGTCCAACCCGAGGATGGTATCGGCGTCGCTGTCGTGCCCCGTCAGCATCAGCACCGGGCTTTTCAGGCCCTGCTTGCGCAAAACGCGGCACAGTTCGCGCCCGTCCGTATCGGGCAGCCCCACGTCCAGGATCACCAGATCATACAGCCCCTCCTTGGCGCGGCTCATCGCCTCCGCACCGTTGGCCGCTTCGAAAACGTCAAAATCCTCGGTCATGACCAACTGCTCACTCAACGCCTCGCGCAGGTCGTCGTCGTCATCGACCAAAAGAATTTTCCTGAGCTGTCCCATCGGTTGACTCCTTTGATTTCTTCAACAAACCTGCGCTCTTGGACTGCTCCCGACAAGGCTGGTGTCACCTGTTTCACGCTGTCGTGTTCTCGCGTGGGTAAAATATTCCAAAATGAAACATGACGCGCTAGATGAGACGAACCCAACACCCGGACCCTTCATGAGCTTTGCCCCGAACACCATCGAGATACTGTCGCGCGCCCGCGCCGACCTGCGGATGGGCGTGCCCGTCGTGCTGACCGCGCATGGCGGCGGTGTCCTGATCCTGGCCGCTGAAACACTCACCGCGGAACGCTTGCAGGATTTGCGCGGGCTTGGCGGCGCTCCTGTGATGGCAATCACCGCCAGGCGGGCCGAAACGCTCAAGGCCCGCTCCTATGACGGTGATCTCGCGCGCGTTCAACTGCCTGATGATGCCGGGCTGGCATGGGTCTCGGCGGTCGCCGACCCGGCCGGCGATCTGGCCTCGCCGATGAAGGGTCCGCTCATCAGCGAACGCAGCGGTGATGCCGCCCTGCATCGCCTTGCCCTGCGGCTGATAAAGTCGGCGCAACTCCTGCCCGCCGCCGTGATCGTCGATATTGACCAGCCGCAAGCCTTCGCCCGGGATCAGCACCTGACGTTTATCAACATGGATGCCGCCGGGCCGCTTCTGACGGCGGCGGCACATCCCCACAACGTGGTCAGCGCGCGCTTGCCCGTCGATGCCGTGGCCGAGGGCGGACGCCTGCATATCTACCGGCCCGATGATGGCGGCGAAGAGCATTACGCGTTCGAGATCGGCAAACCGCGCCGCGACGCGCCGGTTCTGGCCCGGCTCCATTCCGCCTGTTTCACAGGTGACGTGATGGGCAGCCTGAAATGCGATTGCGGGCCGCAGTTGCACGGCGCTTTGGCGCAGATGGGCGCGGCCGGCGAAGGCGTGCTGCTCTACCTCAACCAGGAGGGGCGCGGCATCGGCCTTGCCAACAAGATGCGCGCCTACGCGCTTCAGGATCAGGGTTTCGATACCGTCGAAGCCAATCACCGTCTGGGCTTCGAAGATGACGAGCGCGACTTTCGCCTCGGTGCCGAAATCCTCAAGTCGATGGGTTTTTCTTCGGTTAGGTTGCTCACCAACAACCCGCGCAAGATCGAAATGATGGAGAAATACGGCGTTACCGTCACCGAACGCGTGCCGCTCAGGCTTGGCGAAACCGCGCAGAACCGGGCCTACCTCGCCACCAAGGTAGCCAAGTCGGGGCACCTTCCATGACGCCCACTGATCTGGTTCTCACTCCCACCGGGTTACGCTTCATGGGGCGGCGCTTTCCCTGCGCCATCGGGCGTGGCGGGCTGACCCGCGACAAGCGAGAAGGCGATGGCGCGACACCGGTGGGCGCCCACAGGATCACCGGCATGCTCTACCGCGCGGATCGCATGGCACGCCCCGCCTCGTGGGCGGTCCCGGTCCGGCCGGGAGACCTTTGGTCCGATGATGCCGCGCACGAGGATTACAACCTGATGGTCCGCGCGCCTTATCCGCACAGCCACGAATGTCTGCGCCGCGCCGATCCGCTTTATGATCTCATCCTGCTGACCGACTGGAACTGGCCGCGCGCCACGCGTGGGGCGGGCTCGGCGATCTTCCTGCACCAATGGCGGCGGCCACGTTACCCGACAGAAGGCTGCGTTGCCTTCCGGCGCGACCACCTGCGCTGGATCGCTGCGCGCGTGGCCTTCGGCACCCGGCTGATCGTGCCGCGCGACACCTGACCGCCCGTCGCGTCAATCGTACGCGCGCTCTCCGAATATCGCGGACCCGACGCGCACATGCGTCGCGCCAAGGGCGATGGCGCGTTCGAAATCTCCGCTCATCCCCATCGAAAGCCCCGTCAGACCGTTGCGCTGCGCGATCTTGCCCAGCAGCGCGAAATGCAGCGATGGCTCCTCCTCGACCGGCGGGATACACATCAACCCCGCCACTGGCAGATCCATGCGGCGACACTCGGCGATGAAATCGTCCGCATCGGCAGGCAACACGCCGGCTTTCTGCTCCTCCTCGCCGGTATTGACCTGGATGAAGAGGTCGGGACAATGACCTTCCTCCTGCGCCAGTCGCGCGATCGTCTTGGCCAGCTTGGGCCGGTCCACCGAATGAATCGCCTCGAACAGATCGAACGCCTGGCGCGCCTTATTGGTCTGCAATGGCCCGATGAGGTGCAGGTCGATCCCGTCGAACCGCTCGCGGAAGCCGGGCCACTTGCCAGCGGCCTCCTGCACGCGGTTTTCCCCGAAGCACCTGTGCCCCTGCTCCAGCACGGCCTCGACCCGGGCGTCGGGTTGCACCTTGGAAACGGCGATCAACGTCACGCTGTCCGCTGTTCGGCCGGCCTCGTCGCAGGCTTTCGCGATCCGGTCCTGAATATCGCTCAACGGCATGCTGCAATTCCCCTTGATCTAGCTTTCGCGAAACAAACACCTTTGGCGCGAGATTGAAAAGGCCCCAACCCCATTGCCATTGATGACAGGCCCCCACCCGGTATAGTCGCGGTGCAGATCATCGCAGCAAAGGCGCACCCATGGCCCCGCACCCCAAGACCGTTTCGGACAAGATCATGACGCAACTGAACGCGGGGCAGTTCAAGGGCGCGTTCAAGTCCGCCAAGGTCGCAACCCGGCAATTCCCCAAAGAGGCCTATTTCCACAACCTCGCCGGGCTCGCTCAGGCCCAGATGGGCGACGAGCGCGCGGCGCTCCCGTTCTTCCGGCAGGCGCTCAAGCTGTCACCGGGCAACCGCGACGTCCAGAACAACCTGGTGCAGGCCCTGATAAGCACCGGCCAGAACGCGCGCGCGCTTTCGCTGCTGGAAAAGCTGCTGCCGAAACGCCCCGACACGTCGCATGTGCTGTATCTCAGCGGCATGGCGCGCATGCGCGACGGCGATCATGCCGGCGCCCTTGCGGATCTCGACAAGGCGGTGGCGCAGGATCCCGGCAACGCCGCCGCACTGAACCTGCGCGGCGTTGTGCACCTGGAAATGAAACATGAGAGCGAAGCACTCGCCGATTACGAGGCTTCTCTCGCGATCGAGCCGAACGCCCCCGACACCCTGTCGAACCTCAGCCTTCTGCTCGGTCAGCTTCACCGCGCAGACGAAGCGCTCGCCGCCGCCGAGAAGGCGCTGGAGGTCAATCCAAATCATTTCATCGCGCTCGAGAACCACGCCATCCTGCTCAACCAGATGGGCAGGCGGCAAGAGGCGCTTGAGACCTATGAACGTATCCTGTCGCTTTATCCCCACCACGCCGAATCACTGTTCGAGCTGTCGCACCTGCACGCGCCCGAGGATCACGCCGCCACCATGGCGCGGGTGGATGCGGCTATCGCCAAGATGCCCAAATCGTCGCCCG
>JAABTI010000138.1 GCA_011389955.1 Paracoccaceae bacterium
TTTGCATCAACTTCCTTGATGGCCTCGTCGATCAGGCTGTTGCCCTTCGCGGCGGTCATCTGCTTGGTGATCACGTCATTGGCGGCGCCGATCGCGATGGCAATCGCCTCGTCGCGCACCTGCTTGATCGCCTTGGCCTCGGCCGACGCAAGCTGATCCTCGGCCGCCTGCTTGCGACGCTCGATCGAAACCTTGATGTCTTCCTTGGCCTGTTCGGCCGCAGCGGAGGCTTCCTCCTTGGCCTGCCTGACGATACGATCAGCCTGCGCCTGCACTTCCTTTTGCTGACGCTCGTAGGACGCCAGAAGCGCCTGCGCTTCCTCGCGCAGCGCGCGCGCCTCGTCCAGTTCGGACTTGATGCCGTCGGCGCGCTTGTCCAGAAGCTCGGTCAGACGCCCGGGCACCTTGAAGTAGACCAGCACTGCCAGGAAAAGCAGGAAACCGAGCGTCACGATGAAGTCGGTATTGCTCAGCGAAAAGAACGGGCCGGACGCCGCCATCGCGGGCGTCGCGGCGGTCAGGCTCGCGGTGGTGAGAAGTGCCAGTTTACGCATGTCTCTTACCCCTTCAGCCGGGCGTTGACGGCTGCGGTCACGGTGCGTGCCTCTGCCTTGGCGCCCATTGCGGCGACCACGTCCTTGGCGGTCTCCTTGGCCACTTCCTTGACGCTCTCGGACGCGTTGGCCTGAATCTCGGCGATCTTCTTCTCGCCCTCGGCGGACATCGCCGCGATTTCGGCATCCGCCTCCTGCATCGCCACGTCGAGGTCGGCCTTTATCTCGGCCTTGGTCTCGGCAACGATCCGGTTCGCCTCGACGCGGGCATCGGCCAGCGCCTTGTTGTAGGCTTCCTCGGCTTCGCCCGCCTTGGCCTTCAGGTCTTCGGCGGCGGCGATGTCGTTGGAGATCGTGCCCTTGCGCTCGGCCAGAACCGCGGCGATGCGGGGCAGGGCGATACGCGACAGGATGAAATAGATAGCGACCAGAGTGATCAGCAGCCAGAAGATCTGGTTGCCATAAGTCGCGAAATCCAGTTGCGGCATGCCCGTAGGCGCCGCCTCGGCGGCCTGACCTGCGGACCCTTGCGTTTCAGTCGCCATGTCGTCCTCCTTGGGAACTTGCCGTTTACGCCGGGCAGATGCTCATTGCACCCCCCCGGCCGTAAGGATCGTGTTCCGGTCGGTTCAGACGGCGAACATAAGCAGCAGCGCCACGAGGAACGAGAAGATCCCCAGCGCTTCGGCGAACGCGATGCCGATGAACAGCATTGCGGTCTGGCCAGCGGCCGCTGCCGGATTGCGCAGCGCGCCCGACAGGAAGTTGCCCGCCACATTGCCCACACCGATGGCGGAACCACCCATGCCCATGCATGCCAGCCCTGCGCCGATGTACGCGCCCATTTGAACGATATCGCCTTCCATTAGATCTCTCCTTGCGTTGGAATTGGCTTGAATTTGCGACCCAGCCTCAGTGCGAGGGATGCAGCGCGTCCCGCAGGTACACGCAGGTCAGGATGGTGAAGACATAAGCCTGGATGAAGGACACCAGAACCTCGAGCCCGTACATCGCGGTGACCGCGACGACGGAGAGCGGAGACACCGCGGCAATCGCCGCGAAGCCCGCGAAAACCTTGATGACGGCGTGGCCTGCCATCATGTTGCCAGCCAGACGAATGGAGTGGCTGACCGGACGGACGAAGTAGGAGATCAGCTCGATCAAAGCCAGCACCGGGCGCAGGATAAGCGGCGCCTCCGTGATCCAGAACAGCCCCAGGAACTTGGCCCCGTGCAACACGAAGCCCAGCACGGTCACGCCAAGGAACACGCCCAGCGCAAGCACGGCCGTGACCGCGATGTGGCTGGTAGTGGTGAACGCCATCGGCAGCAGGCCGAGGAAGTTCGCCATCACCACGAACATGAACAGGGTCATCACGTAAGGAAAGTATTTCACGCCTTCCTTGCCGGTGATGTCCTCAAGCATCTTGTAGACGAAACCATAGGCCAGCTCGCCAACCGACTGCATCCGCGTGGGAACGATCGCCCGGCGAGAGGATCCCAGCACCAGCAGTGCCGCAACCGCGACAACGGCCAGCGCCATCCACAGCGTCACGTTGGTGATCGTGTACCATGCCACGGTATCGCCGCCGAACAGCGGTTCCACCTTGAACTGGTCCATCGGATGAAGAACCAGACCGCCCTCTTCGCCTTGCGCTTCAGTCGCCATTTCCGTTCCTCTCGTCGTCGTCGGCCCGTCGGGCTGAATCCGTTGTCGTGTCGGCCGGATCAGCCGCTTGTCTGCGCTGTAGCTCGTTCGCGGTTCGCAACATCGTCTTGATGCCCGCAGCAAAGCCCAGCAATGTGAACAGCACCAGAAAAAGGGGAATGGTCCCCAACAGGCGATCCAGCCCGTATCCGATGCCAAAGCCGATCAAGAGACCGGCAACCAGTTCCGTCACCATGCGCCAGGCATGCTGCGCCTGGGTATGTGGCTCGTCCTTGTGGGGGCTCGGCTCCTGCGCCTTGCGAACGGCACCAAGCCGCTCTTCAAGTTGCTTCATGCGACTTTCGCGATCCGGATCTGTCACGCGGTTTCGCCCCCTCGACGGTTGCGCTTTTGCTAAGGCGGGCAGCGTTCCGAGTCAAGCACCCTTGATCGCCAAAAGAAAACCGCGCAACCTACTGTAAATGCTGATCTTTCCAAAGTTTCTCCCCTGCCCTGCTGCGGATCTCGCGGCTTGAGCGCGCGGAATCCATATTCAACCATACAGTTGACCATGCTGAGCGCCGCACGGTAGATACAGGGATGGACACACAGCTTGACGCCGTCTTTGCCGCCCTGGCCGATCCGACCCGCCGCGCGATCCTGTCGCTGCTGCTGGAGGATGACATGGCCGTGACGGACGTGGCCGAGCCGTTCGAGATGTCGCTGGCCGCGATCTCCAAACATCTGGCGATCCTCGCCGGTGCCGGCCTCATCAGCCAGCAGAAGCATGGCCGCGTCAAGTGGTGCAAGCTGGAACCGGACGCCCTGCGCGCGGCCAGCGTCTGGATGCAGGGCTTCGGCCAGTTCGAGCCGGTCAACCTCGATGCGTTCGAGCGGTTCCTGACGGTCGAGCTGCGCGATGAGGCGCCCGATCACGGCTGACACGCCCGGCCCGGCCGGGATCGCCGCCTACCCCTCATCCTTGAGCAGGATCAGCAACGCCACCACCGTCAGCCCGACACCGCCCAGCACCATCGCCGGCGGCACCCCGTGACCCAGAACGAATTCCAGCGCGATCACCCAACTGGGCGTGAGATAGGTATACGCCATCACCTTGGACGAGGGCAGCCTGAGCGACGCGTATTGCAGCAACACGAAGGTGGTCGCGCTGGCGAATACCGACACGTAGCCGATGGTGATCCACACGATCGGCGGCAGTTCCGACCAACGCGTCGCCATGATCTCGGGCCAGCCCCACAGCGTCACCAGCACACAGCCCGCCACCAGCGTGCCGAAGGTGAACACCACCGCCGGCTCGCCCCGGTTCAGCTTGCGCACCATCGGGGTGTAGATCGCATGGGCCACGCAGCCCCAGAAATAGATCGCCTCACCGGGCCCGATCCGGAATTGCAACAGCGCCTGCCAGTCGGCGCGAAAGATCACCCACAACGCCCCGGCCGCCCCCACGGCCAGCCCCGCCGCGATCCTCTTCGTGGCGATCTGGCGCAGCATCAGGTATCCCGCCACCGCCGCCATCACCGGCGTCAGCGTGAACACCGCCGCCGCCGATACCGGCGCGGCGGTCTTCAACCCCTCGAACATTAGCACGAAATAGGTGGCGAAGGTGCCCCCCAGCAGCACGTACCGCCACGGCGCGCGAAACGCCGAGCGCGGCAATCCCGTGGTCGCCAGCGCCGCCGCTCCCACGATCACCGATGCAACCGCGAAACGGACCGCGTTCAATGCCGAAGGCGCGATATGGTTCGCCGCCATCACCCCGAGCGAGAACGACCCCGCCACCAGCGCCGAGAACATCAACATCGCCACATGCCCGCGCAGCCGGTCGCGCGCATCGCGCGCGCGCGCGGCGGTGGCGGCAGCGCCCGGCTGGCTCATGCCCCCTCCCACGGGTCGGTATGCTCCTTGAGGTAGCTCAGCAGCGCCTGAACCTTGGAGGTGCGATGCAGATCCACATGCGTCACCAGCCATAGCGGCGCCTCCCAGTCCTCGCGCGGCGGCGCCACCTCGATCAGGTCGGGATATTGCGCCGCCGCCCAGCGCGCCATGAACCCGATTCCCATCCCCTCTGCCACCGCCAGTTCCAGCGCGCGCGTGTCGCTGGAGCGGAACACGAGGCACCCGTGCGGCACCGTCGCCCACATCCACTGGTAAA
>JAABTI010000139.1 GCA_011389955.1 Paracoccaceae bacterium
CTCGAAATCTTCCCGTGCCTCAAGATGCTCCAGCACCAGGTCGAACAACTCTCGCGCAGCCGGCCATGCCTGCGCATCCAGGGCCAGCACGTCGGCGGGCCTCGTGGCCAACAGGCGTCTGCGTTCGGCCATCTGCGCCGGATAAGCCTCGTCAACCTTGAGCCATTGCACCGGATCCAGCGGCGCAATTCCCGGTAACGGCCGCTGCGTGGCAAGGTCATGGGGAAGGTGTTGTTGCAGTATTTCCTTCATCGCCCCGACATCGCCCAAATCGGCGGCGCAGGCAAGTGTCCGGGTCACCCTGCCATTCGCGCACAATCTCTCACCGTCGCGTGATGCAGGCCGCAAGACGCTTGCGGCTCGCGCCCGACAGCCCCATCTTCTCGCCAAACCGCCCGACCCGCAAACTGTCGAAGGATAACCCATGGCGACCGAACGCGTCACATTTCCCGGACATGACGGACAGGCCCTCGCAGCCCGGCTCGATCTTCCCGACGGGCCGCTGCTGGGCACGGCGTTGTTTGCGCATTGCTTCACCTGCTCCAAGGACATCCCCGCCGCGCGCCGGATCGCCGCGCGCCTTTCGTCAATGGGGCTGGCTGTTCTGCGCTTCGATTTCACCGGGCTGGGGCACTCGAAGGGCGAGTTCGCGAACACGACCTTTTCATCAAATATCGACGACCTCGTCTGCGCCGCGCAATACCTGGCCACGCGCGACATGGCGCCCGGCCTCTTGATCGGGCACAGCCTGGGAGGAGCGGCCGTGCTGCGCGCCGCCACCCGGATCAACAGCACCCGGGCCGTCGTGAGCATCGGCGCCCCTTTCGACCCGGAACACGTCACCCATAATTTCGGCGACGCGCTGGAAGACATAAACAGCAACGGAGAAGCCGAGGTATGCCTCGGCGGTCGCACCTTCCGTATCACGCGGGACTTCGTCGAGGACGTATCGGCGGCCAGGCTGGCTCCGGCGATCAGGGATCTGAACGCCGCCCTCATGGTGATGCACGCCCCGCGCGACGCCTCGGTCGGCATCGATAACGCCGCAGAGATATTCAAGGCCGCGCACCATCCCAAGAGTTTCGTCACGCTCGATGATGCCGATCACCTGATAACCGAGGCCCGCGATGCCGAATATGCAGCCGAGGTCATAGCGGCATGGTCCGCGCGTTATCTGGACCTGCGCCCGCCAGCGCCACCGCCGGGCGCCCCCGAAGGCGTCGTGCGCGTGTCCGAAGCCGACCCCGACGGGTTCCTGCAGGATGTGAACGCTGGCCCCGAACTCCATGTTCTGGCCGACGAACCCGCAGCCTATGGCGGAACCAATCGCGGCATGTCACCCTATGGTTTCCTGTCTGCCGGGCTCGGCGCCTGCACCTCGATGACGCTGCGCATGTATGCCCGGCGCAAGGGGTGGCCACTGAGGCATGTGCATGTGGACGTGTGTCACGACAAGATGCACGCACAGGATGCCGCGGGCGGAGACAAGATCGACGGCTTCATTCGTGAAATCCACCTGGAAGGCCAACTCAGCGACGAGCAGCGACAAAAGCTGCTCGAAATCGCCGACAGATGCCCCGTGCACCGCACCCTTGAACGTGCATCACGGATCACCACGCGGCTCACGACCGAGGAATGACACCCGCCCCCCGCGGCCCTGCGCGCCACCCCCGCAGGGCTGGCCTGGCTTGCCGGTCTGACCGTCGCGGATAACCCCGCACGGTCACGAATCGCCCTGTCCAGACCGCCATCCTGATCCAGGCATGGAAAAGGGCCGCCCGTGGCGGACGACCCCTCGACTTTCGGTATGGGTGGCGTGAAAGTTCAACTGCGGATGCGGCCCACCAGCTTCCACAGCATCGGCAGCAGCGCGGCAGCCAGCGCCAGTTTCAGCACATCACCGATCAGGAAGGGGGTCAGACCCCACTGCAGGATCGGCTTGTCCCAACCATAGAGCATCCCCAGCCAGATCAGGCCCGGCACGTAGATCAGCACATTGCCGGCCAGCATCGCCAGCGCCATGCGGCCTGCGGAGCGGTCCCAGCCTGCCTTGGCAAACCAGCCCAGCGCCAGCGTCGCCAGCACATACCCGACCAGGTAACCGCCGGTTCCGCCCATCATGTAGGTCAGGCCGGAGGCTTCTGCGCCCGAACCGGCGAACACATCGAACCCAAGCGCGCCGATAATCATGTATCCCATGATCGTCACCAACCCGAGCCGTGGGCCGTAGGCAGCTCCCAGCGTAAGGACGGCAAAGGTTCCCATGGTGATCGGAACGGGCCACATCGGCACCTTGATCTTGGCCGCGACCGCCAGAACCGCAATCCCCAGGCAAACAAGTGCTGCCTGCTTCACCCATTGCTGCGCGCCCGCACGCGGCCCGATGGCATCGGCCAGAACCTTGTTCGTCACTGCTACTGTCATGTCTTTGTCTCCCGGTATGCGCGCCCTGGCGCGATGGACTGTCTCCGTGGGGTTTTGCCCCAACCAGCGGGTTCATGCAAGCGTCATGCGCTCACGCGGTCATTCCCAACATATGTCGAGAACATCGTGTAGCCCTTGTGCGGGCCGTCCACGCGCCAACGCGAGGACCATTCCGGCCAAAGGGAAAAGTCATAGCGGACGGCGTAAAGGTCAGGGTCGCACCAATGTCTGTCACCGCACGCGTCAGCATTCGGATCGAACTCGTGAAACGGGCGCCCATCGTCGAAAAACACCTCGATCGCGCCATCCCCCGACAGGCCCCAGCGGTAGCTGCGATTCGCTGCGAAGCCACCCTGCCCCGGCAGACGGAGCAAACCCTCTTCGCGCAGCAGCAGCGCATCCGCCTTCAGCGGCTCGAATGTCGCGACCCCGTCGAAACGGGCCTGCTGTCCGCCGTCATGGATGATCCGGCGCGTCAGCTGCCAGACGCCTGTGAAATCGCTCAGGGCAATCATGCATCCCTCCGCCTTGTTGCGCCCAGCATAGGTGCCTCGCGCCCTTGCCGCCACCTCGCCCGGGCGATAAGAGAGCGCAACACCTCTGAAAACAAGGTTCCATTGTCATGATCCCGCGCTATTCCCGCCCCGAGATGGTCGCCATCTGGTCGCCCGAAACCAAGTTTCGAATCTGGTACGAGATCGAGGCGCATGCCTGCGACGCCCAGGCGGATCTGGGCGTGATCCCGCGTGAAAACGCGCAGGCGGTCTGGAAAGCGCGGGATGTCGAATTCGATGTCGCGCGCATCGACGAGATCGAGGCGGTGACCAAGCATGACGTTATCGCGTTCCTGACCCACCTGTCCGAACACGTGGGCAGCGACGAGGCGCGCTTCGTCCACCAGGGCATGACCAGTTCCGATGTGCTGGATACCTGCCTGAATGTTCAACTGGTGCGCGCCGCCGATATCCTGCTGGACGACATGGACGCGCTGCTTGCCGCACTCAAACGCCGTGCGCTCGAACACAAGAACACGGTCCGGATCGGCCGCAGTCATGGCATTCATGCCGAACCGACCACCATGGGCCTGACCTTCGCGCGCTTCTATGCCGAGATGGCACGCGGGCGCGAACGGCTGGAAAACGCACGCGCCGAAATCGCGACCGGGGCGATTTCGGGGGCCGTGGGCACCTTTGCCAATATAGATCCGCAGGTCGAGGAGCACGTTTGCGCGCAGATGGGCCTGAAACCGGAACCCATCAGCACCCAGGTGATCCCGCGCGACCGGCACGCCATGTTCTTTGCCACGCTGGGGGTCATCGCCTCGTCGATCGAGAATGTCGCCATCGAGATCCGGCACATGCAGCGCACCGAGGTTCTGGAGGGCGAGGAGTTCTTCTCCAAGGGGCAGAAGGGATCTTCGGCGATGCCGCACAAGCGTAACCCGGTGCTGTCGGAAAACCTGACCGGGCTGGCGCGGCTGGTGCGCATGTCGGTGACACCGGCACTGGAAAACGTCGCCCTCTGGCATGAGCGCGACATCTCGCACTCCTCGGTCGAACGGATGATCGGCCCCGACACGACAGTGACGCTTGATTTCGCCCTTGCGCGTCTGACCGGCCTGATCGACAAACTGGTTATCTACCCCGAGCACATGCTCGACAACCTGCACAAGTTCCGTGGCCTGGTCATGAGCCAACGTGTATTGCTGGCGCTGACCCAGGTCGGCGTGAGCCGCGAGGATGCCTACCGCCTGGTGCAGCGCAACGCGATGAAGGTATGGGAAGAAGACAAGGATTTCAAAACCGAGCTTCTGGCCGACCCCGAGGTCACCTCGGTCCTTGCCCCCGAGGAAATCGAGGAAAAGTTCGACCTCGATTACCACACCAAACACGTGGACACGATCTTTCGGCGCGTGTTCGGAGAATGCTGATTTTGGCTTTTGCCG
>JAABTI010000140.1 GCA_011389955.1 Paracoccaceae bacterium
CCGATATCGAGGCTTCGAATGGCGTGATCCACGTGATCGACGGCGTCATCATGCCCGAGTGACCCCGGTCACATCGGCAAGGTAAAGGGGCCGGGGCATCAATACGCCCCGGCCCTTTCTTTTCATTCTGACGCTGGCGTCAGTGCAAGACCGCGTCTTGCGGCGGCCGGCGGCTGGATGCGCCATCGGTCTCACCGATGATCAGGCCATCGACCCCTGCCTTGACCGGGATCACCGCACCGTCCTGCACGTCACCGGACAACAGCATTTCAGCCAGCGGGTTTTGCAGGCTGCGCTGGATAACCCGCTTGAGCGGGCGCGCACCGAACACCGGGTCATAGCCCTCGTCGGCAAGCCACTGACGCGCCGCATCGTCCAACTGAAGCTCGATGTTGCGCGTAGCCAGCCGTTTTTCCAGAAGAGCCAGCTGGATATCGACAATACCGCCCATGTCGTCGCGGCCAAGCCTGTCGAAGATCACGGTTTCGTCCAGCCGGTTCAGGAACTCAGGCCGGAAATGGCCACGCACTGCTTCCATCACCTCGGCCTTGGCCTGGCTGGAATCGGCACCCTCGGGCACTTGGCTCAGCGCCTGGCTGCCGAGGTTCGATGTCAGAACGATCAGCGTCTGCTTGAAATCGACGGTTCGACCATGGCCATCGGTCAGCACGCCATCGTCCAGAACCTGCAGCAGCACGTTGAACACATCCGGATGGGCCTTTTCGACTTCGTCGAAAAGAATCACCTGATAGGGCCGACGCCGCACCGCTTCGGTCAGCACGCCGCCCTCCTCGTAGCCAACGTAGCCCGGCGGCGCACCGATCAGCCGCGCGACCGAGTGCTTCTCCATGAATTCCGACATGTCGATTCGGACCATGGCGCTTTCATCGTCGAACAGGAATTCGGCCAATGCCTTGGTCAGCTCGGTCTTGCCAACGCCGGTCGGCCCCAGGAACAGGAAACTGCCCAACGGCCGGTTTTCGTCCTGCAAACCGGCGCGGGCCCGGCGCACGGCGTTCGATACCGCCTGCACCGCGGTGCTTTGACCGATCACGCGCTTGTGCAGACCTTCTTCCATACGCAACAGCTTGTCGCGCTCGCCTTCCAGCATTCTCGACATGGGGATGCCGGTCCACCGTTCGACGACACTGGCTATCTGCTCGGTGCGCACGGCTTCTTCGACCATCACGTCATCCTCGCCCTGCGCCTCGGCTTCGGCCAGTTGTTTTTCCAGCTGTGGAATAACGCCGTAGGAAAGCTCCCCGGCCTTTGCCAGGTCACCCTCGCGCTTGGCAATATCCAGATCGGCACGCGCCCGGTCGAGTTGCTCTTTCAACTCGCGGGCCGAAGCCAGCTTGTCACGCTCTGCCTGCCATTGCGCCGCCATCTCCGAGGCGCGTTCCTGCAACTCGGCCAACTCGCGCTCCAGCTTTTCCAAACGATCCTTGCTGGCCTGGTCATCTTCCTTGCGCAGCGCTTCCGCCTCGATCTGCTTTTGCAGGATGTCACGGTCCAGCGCGTCCAGCTCCTCCGGCTTGCTGTCCACTTCCATCCGCAGCCGCGAGGCCGCCTCATCGACGAGGTCGATAGCCTTGTCGGGCAGGAACCGGTCGGTGATATAGCGATTCGACAGGGTCGCCGCCGCCACCAGCGCGTTATCGCTGATGCGCACACCGTGGTGCAACTCGTACTTCTCCTTGATACCCCGCAGGATGCTGACCGTATCCTCGACGGTCGGCTCTTCCACCATCACCGGCTGGAACCGGCGGGCAAGGGCCGCGTCCTTTTCCACGTATTTGCGGTATTCATCCAGCGTCGTCGCACCCACGCAATGCAGTTCGCCCCGCGCCAGGGCCGGCTTGATGAGGTTGGCCGCGTCCATCGCGCCCTCGGTCTTGCCTGCGCCCACAAGCTGGTGCATCTCGTCGATGAACAGGATGATTTCGCCCGCCGCAGCGGTGATTTCGCTCAGGATCGCCTTCAGGCGCTCCTCGAACTCGCCACGATACTTGGCGCCGGCCACCAACGCGCCCATGTCCAGCGCCATCAGGCGCTTGTCGCGCAGGGATTCTGGCACGTCACCGTTGACAATCCGCAGGGCCAGCCCTTCGGCGATGGCGGTCTTGCCGACGCCCGGCTCGCCGATCAGAACCGGGTTGTTCTTGGTCCGGCGGCTCAATACCTGCATAGACCGGCGGATTTCCTCGTCGCGCCCGATGATCGGGTCGATCTTGCCTTCACGCGCCGCCTCGGTCAGGTCGCGCGCGTATTTCTTCAGCGCTTCGTAGCCTTCCTCGGCGTTTGCGCTGTCGGCCGTGCGCCCCTTGCGCAGGTCGTTGATCGCCTCGTTCAGCTTCTGAGCGCTGACCGCGCCGGCCTCCAGCGCCTCTTTCGCGGGCGATTTCACCATCACCAGCGCCATGAGGATGCGCTCGACTGGCACGAAACTGTCACCCGCCTTTCGCGCGATCTTCTCGGCCTCATCCATGACTTTGCCGGTGGCGCTATCCAGATAGACCTGCCCGGCGTCGCCGCTGACCTGCGGTATCTTGGACAAGGCCACTTCGACCGCCTGCGATACTTGCTCGGGTGCGCCGCCTGCGCGGCGTATCAGGTTGCTTGCCAGCCCCTCTTCGTCATCCATCAGCGCCTTGAGCAGATGCTCGGGCGCCAACTTTTGATGGTTTTCACGCATTGCTATCGTCTGCGCCGCCTGCATGAAGCCGCGCGACCGCTCCGTGAACTTGCTCAAGTCCATGGCTATCTCTCCTTTTTACCAAGCGCCCTGTACTGGAAACGCCCGCTTGGCGGCGCGCCCCCGTGTGGGCCTCGCATTACAAATCGTGATCGAACCCCGTCCATTCAAGAGAGGCCAGTCCTGAAAATGCCGCATTCACCCACGTTTTTTGCCGAATTCGGCTGGTATCGCTCGCTTCGAAGCATGTCGCATCAACAATGCAAACAGGGGCAATTCATGTATATAACCCAGATCAATATCGCCGAAGCCACCGCCACGACACCCGGACAGCCGTGGCAGGGGCTGGTCGCCCTGTTTGGCGGGAATCGCTGCATCAACCTGTCCTGCACCGTCAGTGAACCCGACCCCGCCACGCGCCGCACCGCCTTTGTCGCGGATGCCCTGCGGCAGTTACGCCGCATGCCGGAGTATCGCGCCGGTCACCGTCGCATCGATGTCGCGCCCGGCCTGCGGTCGCTGGCCGGCACGGCAGCCGCTTGACCCGCCTCGCCCGGCGATAGATTAAGGGGCAGAATCCATCCGGAGCGCCCCATGCAGCAAGATGACCGCCTGATCGTCGCCCTTGACGTACCCGATGCACTCACGGGGCTGAAACTCGCCGAAACGCTCGGCGATACCGTGTCCTTCTACAAGGTCGGGCTGGGCATGCTGACGGGGGGTGGGCTGGCGCTCGCCAACGAACTCAAGCAAGAACACGGCAAACGCATCTTCCTGGATCTCAAGCTGTTCGATATCGGGGCAACCATAGAAACCGCCGTGCGCGGACTGGCACAATTCGATATCGATTTCCTCACCGTGCATGGAGATCCGCATGTCGTGCGCGCCGCCAAGCAAGGCGCGGCCGGCTCGAACCTGCAAATCCTTGCCGTTACCATCCTCACCTCTTTGGATCGCTCCGATCTTGACGATGGGTTGATGCAGGCCGGTGATGTGTCGGACCTGGTGGTCGAACGCGCGGCGCGGGCCTTCGACGCCGGGGCCGATGGTGTCATCGCCTCCCCGCAAGAGGCCGCCGCCATCCGGGCCCTTCCCGGCGCCAAGGGCCGGCGCATCATCACGCCCGGCGTGCGTCCGGCCGGCGCAGCACGGGGCGACCAGAAACGTATCGCAACCCCCGGGCGCGCGATCGCCAACGGAGCCGATCATATCGTGGTCGGTCGCCCCATTCACACCGCCCCCGATCCGCGCGCAGCGGCCCGTGCCGTGCTGGACGAGTTGCCACCGCGCGGCACCTGACGCTACTGGCGCGACTCGTGCGGCGGTAGCGCACGCCGCGACCGAGCACCGGTAGGGACGCGCCATGAATTCTGAAGATGGCGGGACAAAATATACGTTATATTTCCGATATTTATACTCACCCCGCTCTAGTGAAACATCGCTATCACCTCCTCTGGCACCCTGCTATAATGCTGCCATGCCCGCCCTCTGCCGCGATTGCCTGACCCCCTTTGATGCCGACGCGCGCTGCCCCGCCTGCGCCAGCCGCCGCGTGGTCGCCCACCCCGAGCTTTTCTCGCTTTCGATCGCGCACATGGATT
>JAABTI010000141.1 GCA_011389955.1 Paracoccaceae bacterium
ACGCATCCCCGGCATCATCACGCGGAACCAGGTGGCGTATTCGACGGTGAAACAGCGCGCCAGCCATGTCTGGCGCGGGTTGTAATAGTCCAGCACCCCCTGAAGGCAGACAAGGTCGGGCGGCGCGTCCCGGAAGCGGCGCGCGACATGGTCGATCTGGTCGGGGTCGGGGGCATCCTCGGCGTCGAAGATGCCGATGATCTCGCCCCGGCAGAAATCCAGCGCGTAGTTCATCGCGCGCGGCTTGGTGCGGGGCTGGCCATCGGGCACCACGATCATGCGGATCCATGGCGGCAGGTCGGTCTCCGACAGGGCGTGTTGCGTCATGGTATCCGTTTCCTCGAGAACCAGAACCACCTCCAGCAGGGCCTTGGGATAGCGCAGCCGCGCGAGCCGCGCGAGCAGCACGTTCGCCACCTCGGTTTCCCGAAACAGCGGCACCAGGACCGACACGCGGGGCCGGGGGGCCTGCGGGACGGGGGGGTCGGGCGGTGACGCGGGGCTGCCGGGGGCCGTGGCCCAGGACAGGAAAGCGGCGGATTTCATCGTCGCGCCCACGATCAGCGTGAAACAGGCCCACAACATCAGCGCCGTCAAAGCGCCCACCGGAAAGGCCACCGCCACAGCCCCCAGCGACAGGCACCCGGCCACGGGCAGCCAGATGCGCGACCGCCCCTTGTCCGCCCAGCAGCGACAGCTTTCGTGCTCGGGCACGCGCGTGCCGGCGGCGCAGGTCAGCGCGAGGCGATACATCTGCGCCAGGACCGCGTCGATTCGCGCCTGTGGCGCGATCACCGGGGTGGCGCCGTGCAGGGCGGGTGGCAGGTGCCGGAGCCGTTCGGCAAAGGTTTCGGGTTGCGCCGTTGCCACCTCGATCACGCCATCCGAGCCGCGCCCCAGTGGCAGCAGCCCGGCGCGCACCCATGCGCGCGGTGGCGCCCCGCGCATCAACTGGTGTGCGGGCACGACGGTATCCAGCCGGGCAACCCGCGTACCAAGCCAAAGCGCCTGCGCGCGGCGCAGGTCGGCCGACGCGATCACCTGCCATGCCGTCAGAACGTCCGAGAGTGTGCAGCCAAGGCGCGTCGCCTCGGCGCGGGCAGCCACGGTTTGCGTGGCACTGAGAAAGCCGTGATCGACCAGAACCCGGGCCAGCGACGGCGCGTGATGCGGATGCGCCGCCTGCGGGGCCTGCGAAAAGTGGTGCGCGGTCGTCATTCTGGCGGCCTCGTGGTCTCCGTTTCAGCGTGAACGGGTTACCAAAAGGTTGACGCAGAATGGTTAATTCAGTGTTAACAGAGACTTGAAGCGCGCGCCCCCGCGCTCCGACGCCTCAGGCCGGTGTCCGCGCCGCCATCGAGGCGGTGAACCGCTCGAACAAGTAGAAGCTGTCTTGCGGTCCGGGGCTGGCTTCGGGGTGATGCTGCACCGAGAAGACCGGCTTGCCGGTCAGCCGCAACCCGCAATTCGATCCATCGAACAGCGACACATGGGTTTCGCTCACGCCCTCTGGCAGGCTCTGGCTGTCGACGGCGAAGCCGTGATTCATGCTGGTGATCTCGACCTTGCCGGTCTCGAGGTCCTTGACCGGGTGGTTGGCGCCGTGGTGGCCGTGGTTCATCTTGACCGTTTGCGCACCGAGCGCGAGCGCCAGCATCTGGTGGCCGAGGCAGATACCGAACACAGGCAGTTCCCGCTCCAGAACGGCACGGATCATAGGCACCGCATAGAGGCCGGTCGCCGCCGGGTCGCCCGGGCCGTTGGACAGGAAAACGCCGTCAGGCTCATGTGCCAGCACCTCTTCGGCGGTGGCGGTGGCGGGCATCACCATCACGTCGCAGCCGGCCGAGGCGAGACAGCGTAGGATGTTGCGTTTCGCGCCGTAATCGATGGCCACGACACGGTGGCGCGGCGCCTCCTGCCGGCCGAAGCCGTCCGGCCAGGCCCAGCGTGTGGTATTCCAGCGGTAACTTTGCGCGCATGTCACGTCGCGCGCCAGGTCAATCCCCTCCAGCCCGGTAAAGCCCCGCGCAGCCGCGACCAGCGCGGAGATGTCGAACTTCCCGTCGGGGTCATGCGCCAGGGCGACGTGCGGCGCGCCCTGCTGGCGGATCGCGCGGGTCAGGCGGCGGGTATCGATGCCGCCGATGGCGATCCGGCCACGCCGCGCCAGCCATTGCGACAGGTGTTCGGTCGCGCGCCAGTTGCTGGGCTCCGTCGGGTTCCACTTGACCACCATGCCGGCTGCGAAGGGTTCGGCGGTCTCGTCGTCCTCGGGGTTCACACCGACATTACCCACATGCGGAAAGGTGAAGGTCACGACCTGCCCTGCATAGGACGGATCGGTCATGATTTCCTGGTAACCGGTCATCGAGGTGTTGAAACACAGCTCTGCCTGCGTTTGTCCGGTGGCGCCGAAGCCGTATCCGTAAAACAGCGTCCCGTCGGCCAGTGCCAGGCATGCGGTTGGGTGGGTTGTCGCGGATTGGACCATGGCAGTTCTCCGGGGGCGTGAGGGTGTGGGCGTGACTTACGTCCGTGCGCCTGCGGGGTCAAGGGGGCCGCAGGTATGGGGCCGCTCCGGGGGCCTGATAACAAGGGATTTGCGCGGCCCATGCCCTGTTGAAACCCGTCGGGGTATTGGATAGTGTCGTCGATCTCGGAAAAACCCTTTGGGGATAGGATCACGATGGATATGCGAGACAGGATCAGCACGGCGCTGAAGCAGGCCATGCGGGACAAGGCGCCCCACAGGTTGTCGACGCTGCGGCTGATCAATGCGGCGATCAAGGACCGCGAGATCGCGGCGCGCGGCGGCGATGGCGACGGCGCGATCAGCGACAGCGAGATACTGGCGATCCTCGGCAAGATGGTCAAACAACGCCAGGAAAGCGTTCGCGCCTACGAAGAGGGCGGGCGCCTTGACCTGGCCGAAGGCGAACGGGCCGAAATCGCCGTGATCGAGGAATTCCTGCCCCGGCAACTGAGCGACAAGGAAATCGCCGAGGCGATCGAACAGGAAATCGCCGACAGTGGCGCAACTTCGATCCGCGACATGGGCAAGGTAATCGCGGCGCTCAAGGCGCGCTATACCGGACAAATGGATTTCGGCGTCGTCGGCCCGATGGTCAAGGACCGGCTGAGCTGAGCGATCGGCGCAAACGGGCACGCCGCACCAGCCGCGCCGCGCGACATCGGCTTCGGCTGTGGCGGTGTCACGCGCCGCGCGCCGTGCGCAGGGCGTCCGAGAGTTCGCCGTAAAGCGTCTTGCGCTCCTCCTCGGAAAGGAAGGCGCCGATTTCGACTTCGCGGCCCTTGCCCTTGAGGGTCAGGTAATTTTCGACCGGGCCACCGGTGACGTGCAGCGTGGCGCGCGCCCAGTAGCTGTTGCAATCCCATTCGCGGCGCTCTCCGCGCGGATCGATCCGCAGCAGGTGGATGTCCTCGGGGCCCAGGGTCAGTTCCTCGCGCAGGTCGGCGTCGCGGTAGGACCGCTCCAGCCCCCACCAGATCCCGGCCACCGCCAGCAGCAGGAACGGCAGAAGCCCCCATAGCACAGCCGTGCCCAGCAACGGATAGAGCGGCAAGGTGATCATCACGAACGTGACCAGGATGAACGCCGCGAAGCCGCGCCGGGGGAGCGAGCGATGCGGCCAAAGCGTCAGCTGCCAGGCGTCCGTCTCGGGCTGGTTTTTCCATTCGTAAGGCATGGCGGTGTTCTAGCGTGGATGGCGCGGTGGGAAAGGGGCGGCGTTGGTCAGGCGTCCAGTTCGACCCAGATCGGCACGTGATCCGACGGTTTTTCGCGCTCGCGGATATCGCGATCGATCCGGCATTCCGTCAACAGGTCGGCCGCTTGCGGGCTGAGCAGGATATGGTCGATGCGAATCCCGTGGTCGCGCCGCCACGCGCCCCCCTGGTAATCCCAGAACGTGTAATGTCCCGGCCCAAGGGTGCGGGCGCGGAACGCGTCGGTGAAGCCGAGGTTGAGCACGCGGCGGAACGCGGTGCGCGCCTGTGGCAGGGCCAGCGCATCCTCGGCCCAGGCGTCGGGGTTCCTGGCGTCCTCGTCGTCCGGGATGATGTTGTAATCTCCCGCCATCACCACCGGCTCTTCACTTTGCAGCAGGGTGGCGGCGCGATCCTTGAGCCGGTCCATCCATGCCAGCTTGTAGTCGAACTTGGGCCCCGGCGCGGGGTTGCCGTTGGGAAGGTAGAGCGCGCACAGCCTCAGTGCGCGTTTGCCCACGACGGTGGCCTCGATCCAGCGGGCCTGGGTGTC
>JAABTI010000142.1 GCA_011389955.1 Paracoccaceae bacterium
AGACGCCCAGGATCACGGGAAAACTGCGCAGGCGCAGCACCAGGTAGATGCCGGCGGCGGTGAGCGCGCCTATGGCGCTTGCCATGAGCAACTCCATTCTATCGCTCCTTCTCGCCGCCCGCGTCGCCCGGTGTGTCGTGCTCGGGACGCTCGGGGTCGATGTCCATGGGGTAGATGTTGATCGTCTCGCCGCGCCTGCGCGCCACGCTTGAAAGGCTGCTGAGGGCAAGCATGACCGCGCCGACAACCGTCAGGAACACGCCGAGGTCGAACCCCATCGCGGTGGCCCATTCGAACTTTTCCAATGGTGGAAGGGAGATGTAGCCGAAATCACTGGTCAGGAAAGGCCGTCCGGCCAGCCATGCGCCCACCCCCGTCAGGCTGGCGATCAGGACGCCAGCGGCGATCACGGCGTGATAGGGTACGCGTTGCCGGGCTTCGGCCCAGGCGAAGCCGCTGGCCATGTACTGCATCAGCAAGGCGATCGCCACGACCAGACCCGCGATGAACCCGCCGCCCGGGTCGTTATGGCCACGCAGGAAGATATAGACGCCCACGAGCAGGGCGATCGGCATCATCACGCGCGTGGCGACGACCATCATCAGCGGGTGACGGTCGCCCGCTTCGCCGGTTCCCGGCCCCCAGCCGATCAGCCACCGCCCGCCGGGCCCGCGCAGCACCGTGTCGGTCAGGGCGAAGATGACCAGCGCGGCAATGCCCAGCACGATGATCTCGCCATACGTGTCGAAGCCGCGGAAATCGACCAGGATCACGTTGACCACGTTGTCCCCGCCGCCACCCTTGTAGGAGTTGGCAAGATGAAAGTCCGAAATGCTGTCGAAGGCGAAGTCGCGGATCAGGATGGCGTAGGTCAGGGCGCTTACGGCGACGCCACCGACGATGGCCAGCGTGGCATCGCGCAACCTTCGCATTGCGCCGCTTTCCACCGGCGTGCTCTTGGGCAGGAAATTCAGCGCCAGCAGAAGCAGGATGATGGTGACCACCTCGACCGAGATCTGCGTCAGTGCAAGATCGGGCGCCGACAGATAGACAAAGGCCATCGAGACGCTCAGCCCGATGCCAGCCAGAAGGACCAGCGACAGCAGCCGGTTGCGATGGAACGCGACCAGGCAGCCGGTCGACACGATAAGCACCATCCATCCCACGGCGGGCAGAGCCCGAACCGGAAGCAGCGCACGGTCAGGCGTGCCGAAGCTGGTACCGCCCCAGGCCCACAGCCCCGAAGCCACGACGGTAACGGCAAAGATCGCCGCGAACCGCGTCAGGGAGCCATTATGCAAGCTGTCGCTCAACCATCCGCTCAGCCGTGTCGCGGCGCGGGCGGTGGCATCGAACATCACCTTGGCCTCCGGCCGTGGCGCGGCAAGCCAGCCACGCATCAGCGGTCGGTGTAGCGCCAGCAGGACCGCGCCGCCGACCACCGCAGCGCCGGACATGAACAGTGCCGGTGTTACACCGTGCCAGATCTTGAGGTGGAAATAGGGCAACTCGCCGCCGATCACGGCCTGGGCCGTCACGCGCACCAGCGGCTCGGCCAGGAACGGCGCGACACCGATCGCCACCACCGCAACGACCAGAAGCGCGGGCGCGGCCCACATCCCGAAGCCCGGGTCATGCGGGTGGCCGGGATAGTCATTTCGCACCGGTCCGAGAAAGACATGCGCGATGTAACGGAAACTGTAGGCGACCGAAAACAGCGCTCCAAGCGTCGCCAGCACCGGCACGACGTAATAGGATTGCATCCACACCGTATGCGCGGCCTCTTCGAGCATCATCTCCTTGGACAGGAAGCCGTTGAGCAACGGGATGCCGGCCATCGACAGCGCTGCCAGCGTGGCGATGACGAAGGTTACCGGCATCAGTCGTCGCAGCCCCCCAAGGCGCTTGATGTCGCGGCTGTGCGCCTCGTGGTCGATGATGCCGGCCGTCATGAACAACGCCGCCTTGAAAGTGGCGTGATTAATGATGTGGAATATTGCCACCACCGCCGCCATCTTGGTGCCGAAGCCCAGAAGCATGGTGATCAGGCCCAGGTGGCTGACTGTCGAGAAGGCAAGCAGCGCCTTCAGGTCGTCCTTGAACAACGCGATGACCGCGCCCATTACCATGGTCACCAACCCCGTGGTTGCAACGATGTAGAACCATTCCGGCGTTCCCGACAATACCGGCCAGAGGCGCGCCATAAGGAACAGGCCGGCCTTGACCATGGTTGCCGAGTGCAGGTAGGCCGAGACGGGCGTCGGGGCGGCCATGGCGTGCGGCAACCAGAAATGGAATGGAAACTGCGCCGACTTGGTGAACGCGCCCAGCAGGATCAGCAACAGTGCTGGCAGGTACATATCCGAGGCGCGGATCGCCTCGCCCTGCGTGAGGATCACGCTGATGTCATAGCTGCCCGCTATGTTGCCCAGGATCAACATTCCCGCGATCATCGCCAACCCGCCCAGGCCGGTGACGGTCAGCGCCATGCGCGCGCCCTGACGCCCCGCGGGAAGGTGCGTCCAATAGCCGATGAGCAGGAACGATGACAGCGATGTCAACTCCCAGAACACCAGCAGCAGCAGGATGTTGTCGGACAGAACGATGCCTACCATGGCTCCTTGGAACAACAGCAGGTAAGTGTAGAACTGCCCCATCGGATCGTCAGGCGAAAGGTAAAAGCGGGCGTATAGAATGATCAGTAGGCCAATACCGATGATCAGCCCCGCGAAGAGCAGCCCCAGCCCATCGAGCATGAAGGTGACGTTGAGGCCAAGCTCGGGCAACCAGTCAAGCCGGAACTGGAGTACCTCGCCGCGCATCACGGCCGGTGCGCAGATCAGTAGCAACAGGAAGGCAAGTCCGCTGCTCAGCGCTGTATAGCTTGCGCAGGTGGTGCGTCCGGCGCGGATCATCAACCCCGGCAGCAATGCCCCGAGAAACGGCAATGCCGCGATCACAGGCAGCAGAATGTCCATGCGTTTCTGTTCCTCCCACCGTCCCCTGTAGCGCCGTCCGTCCGTGTCGCGCGGATGTCGCACTCCGGTGCGCGTACCCGCAGGGTCGTTCAGTTGTAACGCCCTGATAAACGCTGAAAAGGGGGGGCGACAAGCCGCTTCGCCGTTTTTTTGCCGGGGCGAAGCGATCAGGGGGCGGCGCTTCGGCGGCTTGGCCCCTTGTGACCCGTCGCCCGTGCGTGGCGCAGCGCCGCGGAGATCATCGCGGGCGTTTCTTCGGCCTGTCCGATGGGTAGCAGGGTGGGGCCGGAAAACCCCGCCTGTTCGAGCGCCATGGGGATGTCGTCGATGACATGCCCGGCGCTCAAAGCGAAGAACGGCAGGCACAGCGCCGGCCCGATATCGCGCGCGATATCGGCGAGGTAGGGCGGCTCTTCGATGAAGCCGGGGATGACTTGGGCAAACTCTCCGATGCGGGTCAACTGGGTAACCATCGCATGGGTGCTGTCAGCCGAGCGGCGCGACACGCCCGATCCATGCGCAGCAATCACAAGGGCCGTTTGTGCAGGCGTCATGCCGGCCTTCGACGCGCCCGCCCGGGCGGCGCGCGCCATGACGGCGGGCAAGGCCGGATCGGTGCCGAAAGGGCGCAATTGCAGTGCGTCAGTGACACCCGCCTGGTTGAGGCGCCTGGGCAGGTTGGTGCCAGTGAACCATCCTTCGGCCATGAAAAACGGATAGACGAAGGGCGCGGACATCCCGTCGAGCGCGTTCTCGAGCGCACCTTCGGCGGCCAGCGTGGCACCTTTCACGCGCCAACCGGGCAGGTGATCGGCGACACGTCTGGCCAATGTCTTGAGCACAGCTTCTTGCGGGGTTGGGTCAGAGGGGGCGCCGTGCGCCACGATAAGCGCGTCTGCGGTATCGCCCGGGGCGGGTGCGGTTGGGATGGGCATTGTGCGTCCAGGTTGTCATGTGCGCGGCTCTTTCGAACACTGTGTTACGCGCGGTCGTGTGGTCAGTGGTTCGATTGGAGTCATCATATGGATCACGAACGGGGTTGGTCCACGATTTTCGTCAACACGCACGAATAGTGCTTCATTCGCTGTCGCCGCGGGACTCGATCAGGTCAGCGCCGGGCGGTAGATGCAATCGGCCAAGGTGCTTCTGTCGAGGTCCGACAGGAATGCCGCCTCCGCGCTGGCCAGCCGCACCTTGAGCCGGCATCGGGGTGTCAGCACGCAGGTGTTGTCGGCGCCGAAGCATTCGACCAGCGCTTGGTCCGCTTCCAGCAAACGGACGATTTCGCCCAG
>JAABTI010000143.1 GCA_011389955.1 Paracoccaceae bacterium
CGATCCGCCCATTCCGGCGAATACCGCCTCGTTGGGCCATTCCGCGCTCAGCGCCTGACGCGCCTGCTCGAACGCGGGATGATCGATCGACATCTGGCTGGCCGGCGATCCCTTGCCGTTGGGGAACTCGACCGTGCAATCCGGCGGCAGCATCGCGTGAACGTAATCCACGAACGCCTTGTGGATCTTGTCGGGGTCTTGTTGCCCGACCAGCCGAAAGCTGATCTTGGCCGAGGCCTGCGAGGGCAGAACCGTCTTGAACCCGTCGCCGGTATAGCCGCCCCAGATGCCGTTGACATCACAGGTCGGCCGCGACCACAGCATTTCCAGCGGCGTGCGGTCCTGTTCGCCCGCCGGCACGCCCAGGCCGACCGCCCCCAGGAATGCCGCGTGATCGAACCCCAGGCCGTCCCATTGTGCGCGCACCTCCTGCGGCAACTCGGGCACATCGTCGTAGAAGCCGGGCAGGGTGATCCGCCCGGTCACGTCATGCAGCCCGGTGATGATCTGCGAAAGCACCCGGATCGGGTTCATCGCCAGACCACCATACAGGCCCGAATGCAAATCCTTGCCGGGGCCGGTTATGACGATCTCCTCGGCCAGCAGGCCGCGCAACTGAGTCGCGATCGACGGTGTGTCATGGTCATACAGTCCCGTGTCGCAGATCAGCGCGATATCCGATTTCAACTCTTCGGCGTTCTCACGCATGAACGGTACCAGCGAAGGCGAGCCCGACTCCTCTTCGCCCTCGAGGAAAAAGGTGATCCGGCAGGGCAGGGTGCCATGCACCGCGCGCCACGCGCGACAGGCCTCGACAAAGGTCATCAACTGCCCCTTGTCGTCCGATGCGCCGCGGCCCCGGATCACCTTACCGTTGTCCGTCTCTTCGACCTGCGGGTCGAAAGGGTCGCGATCCCATAGCTCCAGCGGATCCACCGGCTGCACGTCGTAATGACCGTAGAACAGAACATGCGGCCCGTCGCCCTCGATGTGCCCCACCACCATCGGATGGCCGGGGGTAGGGCGCTTTTCCGCGGCGATGCCAAGGCTTTGCAGATCACTGACCAGCCACTCCGCGGCGGCATCGCAATGCGCCTTGTAGGCCGGATCGGTTGATATCGACGGAATGCGCAACAGTTCCTTCAAACGGTCCGTCGCGGCGGGCAGGTCGGCATCAATGCGGGCAAGAACATCGTCGAGTGACACGATCGGTTTCCTTTTCAATGTTTGATCCGTCAAGCGTAACAGCGCCGTCACCACTGTCCAGCCCGCACACGGCGTATTGATATGGGTCAAAGAGGCGGGCAGCGGCAATTTGTAACGTGGTCGATGGAGGCCGAGGTGGATATATCCCTAGAAATTTGAATATATGCACATGAAGGTGTTTCCGCGTGGGGGGCGTTTGGTATAGAAACGTCCCCGGGAAGAGAGAAAGAGGATACGCGCATGGACTATTCGGCCAAGCTGGATCAGGCGATCAACCAGCTGCATGACGAAGGGCGCTACCGCACCTTTATCGACATCGAGCGGCGCAACGGCAACTTCCCGCATGCCCGTTGGCTGCATCCCGATGGGGGTGAACGCGAAATCACCGTGTGGTGCGGCAACGACTATCTCGGCATGGGCCAGCACCCCGCCGTCCTCGACGCGATGCGCGCCGCGCTGGACGCCACCGGCGCCGGCTCGGGCGGCACGCGCAACATCTCCGGCACCACCGTCTATCACAAGCAGCTCGAGGCCGAGCTGGCCGACCTGCATGGCAAGGAGGCGGCGCTGCTGTTCACCTCCGCCTACATCGCCAATGACGCCACGCTCTCGACCCTGCCCAAGCTGTTCCCCGGCCTGATCATCTATTCCGACGCGCTCAACCATGCCTCGATGATCGAGGGGGTCCGCCGCAACGGCGGCGCCAAGCGGATCTTCCGCCACAACGACGTGGCGCATCTGCGCGAACTGCTCGCGGCCGACGACCCGGACGCGCCCAAGCTGATCGCGTTCGAATCGATCTACTCGATGGACGGCGATTTCGGCCCGATCGAGCAGATCTGCGATCTTGCCGACGAATTCGGCGCGCTGACCTATATCGACGAGGTTCACGCCGTCGGCATGTATGGTCCGCGCGGTGGTGGCGTGGCCGAACGTGACCGTCTGGCGCACCGGATCGACATCATCAACGGCACGCTGGCCAAGGCCTATGGCGTGCATGGCGGCTATATCGCCGCCAGCGCGAAAATGTGCGACGCCATCCGGTCCTATGCGCCCGGCTTCATCTTCACCACGTCGATTCCGCCCGCTGTCGCGGCAGGCGCGGCAGCCAGTGTCGCGCACCTCAAGAAGGACCAGGAGCGCCGCGATCAGCACCGGACCCAGGCGAAGATCCTCAAGACCCGGCTCAAGGGCATGGGCCTTCCGATCATCGATCACGGCTCGCATATCGTGCCGGTGATGGTCGGGGATCCGGTTCATACCAAGCAGCTGTCGGACATGCTGCTGGAGGATTACGGCATCTACGTTCAGCCCATCAATTTCCCCACCGTGCCCCGCGGGACCGAGCGGTTGCGCTTCACGCCCTCGCCGGTGCACGGCCCCGACGAAATGGACAAGCTCGTGCGCGCCATGGACGAGCTGTGGGGGCAATGTGCGCTGAATCGTGCCGAGTTGGCGGGCTAAGTTTCATAGAGGGCTGTGAAAAAAATTTACGCTGTGTTAATCTGACAACAAATCACGAGGCGTAAGCGAATCTTCTTTGAGTTGGCGCGTCTTAGGGCAGAATAGGGCAGTGAGCATGATCCGTCGCAGGTTTTCCCGCAAGACGCAGGAAGATTTAGATGAGCCTAAAGGGTTCGATGCTTTCGAACTTCGGCTCGGGGATGTCATGCGCGGCGAACGCGCCACGATGGGCAAATCGCTGCTCGATGTCCAACGCGAGTTGCGCATCAAGGCCGCCTACATCGCCGCGATCGAAAACGCCGACCCCTCCGCCTTCGACACGCCGGGCTTCATTGCCGGCTACGTGCGCTCCTACGCGCGCTATCTCGACATGGACCCTGAACGCGCCTTCGACGCCTTCTGCGCCGAAAGCGGTTTCACCACCGCGCATGGCATGTCCTCGGAGGCATCCACCGTCCGCAAGGGCCCGGTGGCGACGCAGCTGGCCGCCGAACGCGACCCCTTCGCCGACGGCGCCACGCCCTTCGCCCATGTCAGCGACTCCATGTTCAGCCGGATCGAGCCCCGCGCGATCGCGTCGCTGGCGGTGCTGGTGGGGTTGATCGCGACGCTCGGCTATGGCGGTTGGAGCGTGGTTCAGGAGGTCCAGCGCGTCCAGATGGAACCGGTCGAAAGCAGCCCGGAGGTGCTTGCCGATCTCGATCCGCTCCATGACAGGCAGGACACCGCGCAATCCGATTCATCCGCTGGGCAGATGGCCGGGGCCGGCCGCTCCGACAAGGACGAGGCGCTCGATCGCCTGTATCGGCCGCAGGCGCTGGACGTGCCCGTGCTGGTGGCGCGCGATGGCCCCATCGCCACGCTCGAACCGGGCGCGCGCGGCAATTTCATCCGCTCCGATGATCCGCCCGCCGCCTCCGACTCCGATCCCGCGCGGATGCAACTGGCCGTCGCCGAGGCCCTGAAACAGGCCGACATCGCCCCCGCCGCACCGCCGTCCAGCCCGCAGGTCGTCGAAGATCCCGCGCCGCAGGTCGAAATGGTCGCCGTGCGCCCCGCCTGGGTGCGCGTGCGCGCCAGCGATGGTACCGTCATCTTCGAAGGCATCATGAACGCCGGCGATCGCTACACCGTGCCCGCGACCGAACAGGCGCCCAGCCTCCGGGTGGGCGAATCCGGCGCGATCTACTTCGCCGTGGACGGGCAGCACTACGGCCCCGCCGGCGAAAGCGGCACCATCACCAAGAACCTGGCGCTGGCCGCCGACACGCTGACCGGGCGCTACGCCGCCGCCGATCCATCCCAGGATCGCGACCTTGCCCGCATGGTGGCCGAGCTTCGCTCCGACGACCCCGCGCAAGAGTGATCGTCCCCCCGTTGCGGGCGCGGGCGCAGCGGTCTATCTGTTGCCCTGACAGACGCCAGTTTACACGCGAAGGGGGCTACATGTCTCTCAATCCGGTGCGCCCGTGGCGCAACATCTACCGCCGTCAAAGCCGTCAGATCCATGTCGGCAACGTGCCCGTGGGCGGGGATGCGCCGATCTCGGTGCAGACCATGACCAACACCGACACCC
>JAABTI010000144.1 GCA_011389955.1 Paracoccaceae bacterium
AAGGCGACGAGGAAACCATCGGCACCTTGCAACTGGAGCTCATTGATTGGGACATCCGCCGCCCCGCCGCACAGATTGGCGAGGACATCCGGCAGGATGTGTCGGATATCGCCGGGATCGACGTGCAGGTTCAAACCGAAAGCGGCGGGCCGACACAGGGCAAGCCGATCAACCTTCAGATCGCGGCGAGCAAGCCGGCGGTTCAGGCGCAGGCCGTCGAAAAGGTTTTGTCCATCATGGAGCGGATTGGCGGCTTTACCGACGTGACTGACACGCGCCCGCTCCCCGGTGTAGAGGTGTCGATCCTTGTCGACCGGGCCGAGGCCGCGCGCTTTGGTGCCGATGTCAGCCTTTTGGGGCAGGCGATCCAGCTTTTGACCCAAGGCATCACCGTCGCCGATTACCGCCCCGATGATGTTGACGGCGAAATCGATATCCGAGTGCGCTTTCCGGCCGAGGAGCGATCCTTGTCGGAATTGGGCAATCTGCGGGTTCCGACCGCGGCGGGTCTGGTCCCCATATCGAATTTCGTCACCTTTGAGCCAGTGGAGCGTACCGGCACGATCACCCGTATCGACGAAGAAAGGGTCGTGAGCATCGAGGCGAATGTCGCGCCGGGGCTTTTGGTCAATGATCAGGTCACAGCCCTGCAAGAGGGGCTGGGCGAGGCGGAACTGCCCGACGGCATCAGCTATAGTTTTGCGGGTGAATCCGAGGACCAGACCGAGGCGATGACCTTCCTCATCAAAGCATTCATTGCGGCGATCTTCTTGATGCTGGTCATTCTGGTCTTGCAATTCAACAGCTTCTACCAGGCCTTCGTGGTAATGAGTGCCATCGTCTTTTCGGTCGGCGGTGTTCTTCTGGGCCTGATCATCACCGGGCGCCCCTTCGGCGTGGTCATGGGCGGCATCGGAATTATCGCGCTCGCGGGAATCGTGGTGAACAACAACATCGTGCTGATCGACACCTATAACGTTCTCAGGCGCGCCGGCCTTTCGCCGCGCGAGGCCGCGCTTCGCACCGGCGCACAACGCCTGAGGCCGGTTACGCTGACATCGGTCACCACGGCCCTCGGCCTGATGCCGATGGTTCTCGGGGCGAACCTGAACTTCTTTACCCGCGAGATCGTTTTCGGCGCGCCCTCGACCCAATACTGGACAGAACTGTCCACCGCCATCGTGGGTGGCCTGGCCGTAGCGACGCTGCTCACGCTCGTTCTGACGCCGGCGATGCTGATGCTCGGCGAGAAAAGAAAAAAGCCATCGGCGCAACCTGCTTTGGATTCAGCGGCGCCGACCTTATGAGATCGCGCTGCTTTCCCGGAGAGTAATACTGATATCTTCCGCATCGGGACCGGATCAGAGGACGACCCGCGTTCGTTTTCCAGCCAGGCGCTGTACCCGCCCTGGCGGCTGGAAGAGCTGTTGCCGGCCCGCCGCTGGAGGTTGCAAGCGATGCCTTGGCTCGGGCGGCCGGCCCGAGCCTTTTGGATATCTGTCACTTGTCCCTTTTCCAGTCGCGCTTGATCTTTTTCGCCAGACTCCATTTGTGAACCTCCGTCGGACCGTCATAAATGCGGAACGCCCGAATCTCGCGGAACACCTGTTCAACGATCGTGTCACCGCTGACGCCCCGGCCGCCCATGCATTGCACGCTGCGATCAGCCACGCGCATCAGCGCTTCGGACACGGCAACCTTGGTCATGGAGCTTTCGGTGGTGCCGTAGGCCCCTGAATCAAGCACGTCGGCGCACCAATAGGTCATCAATTCGGCCTGCTTCAGGTCAATGCGATTTTCGGCCAGCATGAAACCGACGCCTTCGTGGTCGATCAACACCTTGCCGAAGGCCATGCGACGATTGGCATGGTCCGAAGCGATTTCATGAGCACGCACGCAGGCCCCCAACCAGCGCATGCAATGCGACAGACGCGCGGGTGAGAGCCTGACCTGCGCATATTTGAACCCCTCGCCTGGTTGGCCAAGCATCTGGTCGGCCGGAACACGCAGGTTGTCGATCTCGACGACTGCATGCCCGCCGGGCATCGAGTTGTCGATGGTGTCGAGCACGCGCTCGATGCGGATCGCCGGGTTGGGCAGATCGACAAGGAACATGCACGCGCCTTCCTCGGCCTTGGCCATCACGATGCCGACAGCCGCGCCGTCAGCGCCGGTGATATAGGCCTTGCGTCCCGTTATCACCCAATGATTGCCATCGGGTCGGCATGTGGTTTGCATCATCATCGGGTCCGAACCCGCGCCCCCCTCCTCGGCTGGCTCCGTCATGAAAAAGGCCGAGCGCTGTTTGCCCGCGACGAGTGGGGTGAGAAAGCGCTCTTTCAGTTCGGGCGAGCCCATTTTGCCGATCAGGAACATATTGCCTTCATCGGGCGCGGCGGTGTTGCACGCAACCGGCCCGAGCGGCGATAAGCCCGAGCGGATCAGAACCGCAGCGGTTTCGCGCTGAGTCAGGTGGCCGCCATCGGGCAGGATATGCGGGGTCAGCACACCCGCCTGTCGGGCCAAGGCGCGCAATTCATGCACGATGTCGTCGGTGGGACCATGCGCGCCAAGGCGCGGGTCATGTTCAAAAGGGGCGACGACATCGCGCACGAAGGCTTCGACCTTGTCGGCGAGCTCGAGAGCGCGGGCCGAAATGCCCGTTCGTTCCAACAGCGCGCTCATTTCGCGGCCATCCGGATCGCGCCGTCAAGGCGGATCGTTTCGCCGTTCAGCATCGGGTTCTCCACGATGGAGCAGGCCAGATGGCCGAACTCTGCCGGGTCGCCAAGGCGGCTGGGAAAAGGAGCCTGGGCACCCAACGAGGCGCGGACCTCTTCCGATAGCGTCATGAGAAGCGGTGTCAGGAACAGCCCCGGTGCGATCGTCATGACGCGTATGCCGTAGCGTGCCAGTTCGCGCGCAATGGGCAGGGTCATGCCGACCACGCCACTCTTTGAGGCCGAATAGGCCGCTTGGCCGATCTGCCCGTCATAGGCGGCAACCGACGCGGTGTTTATGATGACACCCCGCTCTTCGCCCACCGGATCGGCCTTGTGAAGGGCGGCGGCGAACTTGGACAGCACGTTGAACGAGCCGCCGAGGTTCACGTCAATCACCTGCTTGAACCCGGCCAGCGGCGCGGCCTGGCCATCGCGGTCGACGACCTTGGTCGGCGGCCCGATCCCCGCGCAATTCACCAATATGCGTGCCTTGCCATGCATGCCTTCGGCCTTGGCCAGCGCCTCTTCGACATCGGTTTCGTCGGTGACATCGACCTTGCAGAACACGCCGCCCACGGCATCGGCCTTGGCCTGTCCCTGTTCCGCGTCGCGATCAAACACCGCGACGCGGGCGCCCGCCGCGGCCAGCGCATCGACTGTCGCGCCACCCAAACCCGAAGCACCGCCGGTCACGATGGCTGCCATGCCGTTCATATTCATGCGTGATATCTCCATCCATTTCTATCGCGCATCCGGACCGACCGAATGCGATCATGTCATCCCAAATCGACAGGCTGCCGCCGTGTCGAAGCCTGCCGACTTGTGCTTAACCCAAATCGCGGGTACTAATCAAACGAACGTTTGGTAGTAAATCAGTCCAGATAGCAAGGGAGACCACCTTGAAGGCCGCACAGACCGTCCCAGAGCTTGTCTACGACCCGTCCGATCCCGAAGTGATGGCAAACCCTTTCCCGGTTTACGCCCGTTTGCGTGACAATGATCCGGTGCATTGGAGTCCGACGCTGAAATCCTGGATCATTACGCGCTACACCGATGTTCGAGACATGCTTTTGTCCGACGCATTGTCGGTCAATCGGCTGGTGAATTTCTACTCGGCGCTTCCACCGAAAGAGGCCGAGCTGCTCAAGGACATCATTCACTATCTGAATCTTTGGCTGGCGTTTCGCGATCCGCCTGATCACACCCGGCTGCGCCGCATCATGCGCCATGCCTTTACCGCCAAGGCGATCGAGGACATGCGCCCCAACATCGAAGACATCACCGGCATGCTTCTGGACCGTCTGGATGAAAATGGCGCGGACAAAGTGGACCTGATTAGCGAATTCGCGCTGCAGGTGCCGGCCTTTGTCATCATGGACCTGCTCGACGTGCCGCGCGATATGCTGGATGAGTTCAAGGAATGGTCGGATGATATGGCCGTCTTTATCGGTGGTGCGCGCAATTCCGGCGACAAGTACGAGCGCGCGGCCTGCGGTTGTCAAAAGATGTCGGCCTATTTCCG
>JAABTI010000145.1 GCA_011389955.1 Paracoccaceae bacterium
CGACGAAATGCACCAAAGACGTTTTGTGCCGGAATTTTCTGTGCTACGACCCTTCATGAAACCGGGTTTCCCGGCGCTGGATTTTTGAGGATGAGAGCAAGCATGACAGGCGGGTTCCGAACACGGCTGATTGGCGGTGCGTTGTTGGTCGCGATGCTGGCCGGGTGCGGGTCGGGCGTCGAACGGCGCGAAAGCGTCGAGGTCGAAAAATTTTCGGCCCAGCAGATATTCGAACGCGGTGAGTTCGAGCTGGAGCGCGGTAGTCCCGGCGAAGCCGCCTATTACTTTTCCGAGATCGAGCGCCTCTATCCCTATTCAAATATGGCCAAGCGCGCCCTTATCATGCAAGCCTATTCCTATCACCAGGAAGAGGATTACGAGAACAGCCGCTCGGCCGCGCAACGCTATATCGATTTCTATCCTGCGGATGACGACGCCGCTTACGCGCAGTATCTTCTGGCGCTCAGCTACTATGATCAGATCGATGAGGTCGGCCGTGATCAGGATCTGACGTTCAAGGCGCTTCAGGCGCTCCGTACGGTGATCGAACGCTATCCCGACAGTGAATATGCCCGCTCGGCGATCCTGAAATTCGATCTTGCCTACGATCACTTGGCGGCGAAGGAAATGGAAGTGGGGCGCTATTATCTCAAGCGCCAGCATTACAGTTCGGCGATCAACAGGTTCCAGACGGTGGTCGAGGACTTCCAGACCACGAGTCATACGGCCGAGGCCCTTCACCGGCTGGTCGAGGCATACCTTTCACTCGGCCTCACCGACGAGGCCCAAACAGCTGGCGCTATTCTTGGTTACAACTTCCGTGGGACCGAGTGGTATGAGGACAGCTACAGGCTGCTGACCGGCCAAGGGCTTGAACTCAAGTCACGCGGCGACAACTGGCTTAGCCGGATATACCGGCAAACCATCAAGGGCGAATGGCTATAGCAATTGGGGAGGCGGCCATCGCCCGCCGACGGGACTTGGCTCATGCTGCGCGCGCTCGAGATACGAGACATTCTGATTATCGACCGGCTGGAACTTGACTTCCACGCCGGCCTTAACGTGCTGACCGGAGAAACCGGGGCAGGCAAGTCGATCTTGCTGGATTCGCTGGGGTTCGTGCTGGGGTGGCGCGGGCGTGCGGACCTCGTGCGCACAGGGGCAGAGCAGGGTGAGGTAACCGCCGTGTTCGAGTTGCCGGCCGGGCATCCCGCTCTGTCCGTTCTGGACGAGGCCGGCCTGCCCGCCGAAGAGGGTGAACTTATCCTGCGGCGCGTCAACCGGCGTGACGGGCGCAAGACGGCATGGATCAACGATCGCCGTTGCTCGGGCGAGGTGTTGCGCACCCTGTCCGACACGCTTGTCGAATTGCACGGCCAGCAGGACGATCGCGGGCTGCTTGATCCACGCGGGCACCGCGTTTTGCTGGATGCCTACGGCGGGCATGCCGATCTTCTGGCGCAAACACGCGCGGCGTGGCGCGCGTTGTCGCGGGCACAAAAGGATCTTGCGCAGGCGCAGGACGCGCTGAGCGCGATGCGAAGCGAAGAGGAATTTCTCCGCCACGCGGTGGCCGAACTGGATGATCTCGCCCCCGAGCCGGGAGAAGAGGCCGACCTGGACAGCCGTCGGCGCATGATGCAGGGTGCCGAACGTATCCGCGCGGACGTCACCCGTGCCTACCAGGTTTTGGGTAGTGACGGTGCCGAAGGGGCCATGGGCGACGCCATGCGCTGGCTAGAAGGTGTGACCGACCAGGCCGAGGGACAACTTGATGCCCCAATTGAGGCACTTGGTCGCGCGCTTGTGGAACTGGGCGAGGCGTCGCAGGGCGTCGAGATTGCGATGGACAACCTCAATTTCGATCAGCACGAATTGGAGCAGACCGAAGAGCGACTGTTTGCCATCCGTGCGTTGGCACGCAAGCATGACGTCGCGCCTGATGATCTAGCTGGTTTCGGCACCGCGCTGCGCGAAAAGCTGGCCGCGCTTGATGCAGGAGACGCCGGTATCGCCAGTTTGACGGAGGCCCGCGATACCGCGAGCGCCAGCTACGAGGCCGCAGCCGCAGCTCTTGGTGCTGCGCGCGCCGAGGCCGCCACGCGGCTGGATCGCGCGGTGATGGGGGAGCTCACTCCTCTCAAGATGGACAGGGCAGAATTTCGCACCGGCATCACCCCCGCAGATCCCGGCCCGGATGGCACCGATCACGTGGCGTTCGAGGTGGCCACCAATCCGGGCGCCCCGGCCGGCCCGCTGGCGCGAATCGCTTCGGGTGGGGAACTCAGCCGCTTTCTCCTGGCGCTCAAGGTTTGTCTCAGCCAGAACGCCGAGGGCGTGACCATGATCTTCGACGAGATCGATCGCGGTGTCGGCGGGGCTACTGCCGATGCCGTAGGTCGGCGCCTTGCTGCGCTGGCCGATGGTGGGCAGGTTCTGGTCGTGACCCATTCGCCTCAGGTGGCGGCGCGCGGTGCACATCACTGGCGCGTGGAAAAGGACGTCAAGAACGATCAAACGCTTTCAACCGTGGTGCCGTTGGATTTCGCGCAGCGCGTGGATGAAATTGCCCGCATGGTCGCGGGTGACATGGTTACAGAGGAGGCGCGCGGTGCCGCCCGGGCGCTGCTGAATGGTGCGGCTTGATCGTTGCCGACGCCTGAATGGCGCCAAGGGCGCGGTCATTCAAGGGTCGCCACCGGCATATCGCATCCTGACGCGGGGGCGTCACCGGGTGCGACAGCGCGGATCGCGATGCGCGTTTCGCGCAAGGCCGCTAACGTCTCAGAAGGCCTTTGTCGCTAATTCGTCATAACATTCCAGCGCCTTGGCGGCATACATCATCGACGGACCACCCCCCATCTGGATCGACATTGCCAGCACATCAGCTACCTCTTCGCGCGTGGCACCGCATTTTACCAAGGTCTCGACATGCAGCACGATGCAAGCTTCGCACTTGGTGGCGATCGCTATGCCAAGGGCCACGTATTCCTTGGTCTTGAACTCAAGCGTGCCACCTTCCTTCACCGTCTTGCCCAGCGCACCGAACGCACGGGTCGTCTCGGGGATGGTTTTGTTCAGCGCACGCAACTGGTCGCGGGTGCCCGAGAGTTTGTCGTTCCAACTCATGTGTTTTCCTTCGGATAGGGTATTCTACGCCGTCCTAGACCATGGCCGGTGTAGTGGCCTTGATCTTGATCATGTCTTCTGAAAAGCGTCGGTTCACTTCGGATCATACCCGCGCACGATCACCAAGTCGCCGGTCGACACCGGATCGCGCAACGCCTTGGCCTTCTGGTAGCCGGGTGAATTGTAGCACGCCAACGCCGCCTCGTAGCTGGGAAACTCGATCACCACGGTTCGGGCACGGCTGGTGCCCTCGCGCTGTTGCCTCTCGCCACCGCGCACGAGGAACCGGGCGCCGTATTCCGCGAACGGCGCTGCGTTGGCGGCCTTGTATTGTTCATACGTCTCCGGGTCCTCCACATCCACATGCGCCACCCAATACCCCTTTGCCATGTCATGCCTCCCTGCCGGTATTCGTAACTGGGCCCAGTTCACCCTCAACCGGTGAGGGGTGCAAGTGCGAAAAGTATATCGTCGATGGCGATGCCACCGGGATCAGTGTTGCTGATGGTTATGGAAGCGATGCCGCGCGTCGGGCTGCGGAAACCGAATTCCGTTACGCCCCGATCAAGCGAAATCCGGTGCATGTCGATCATGCGCCCATCCCGCGCCCGGAACTCGATCAGGGCTTGCCCCGGGGGCGGCTTGGTGCCCATCGGATCTGGATAATCGGAATGGAGGCGCAGCGCCACGGCATACTGATCGGCGTCAAAAAGCACGGTCAGTATTCCTTCACCGCGACCGGAAACCTTGTCGGCGCCATCCGGTCCCACCGGGAACGCGGCGCTGGATCCGAAACCACGATGCTCGGCCACAACGAATGTGCCCTCAGCCGCAAGTCGCAGGGGTATGTTCGGCGCGGTGTTGGGCGTAGGGTGGAAATGCGACCCGCCGCCTGCCGCATCGCGCAGCCGGGTGATGTGCCGCTCCATTCCCGCAAGATGGCTGTCGATTACCGCGCCTGCGTCAACTTCGAGACGGTTGATTTCGCGTCCAGGTTCTGGGGGTGAGTCCACCCCCTCGAAATCGATCTTCGCGTCGAGAATGCGTGCCAGTTCATCGTGG
>JAABTI010000146.1 GCA_011389955.1 Paracoccaceae bacterium
CCGCGCGGTGCGGGAATGTGGTTCATGGTCTTCATCGCCTCGATGATCAGCAGCGTGTCGCCCTCGGTCACATGCTGGCCGACGCTGACGAAGGACGGCGCGCCGGGCTCGGCCTGCATGTAGACGCTGCCGACCATCGGCGAGGTCACCGCCCCCGGATGGCTTGCGGGATCCTCGCCCAACGGCGCGGCGGCGGCCCCGGCTGTCTGCGCGGGCTCCGGCGCGGCGGGCGCGGGAGGCGGGCTGACCTGCGTGGTCACGGTCTCGCCCCGGCGGCTCACCCGCACGTTGAGCGTGTCGTCCTGGCCGTATTCGCGTTTGACCGACAATTCCGTCAGGTCGTTCTCGTTGAGCAATTCCGCAAGGGCCCTGATGAAGGCCACGTCCGATACATGGGATTCGTTCGACATTTGATTCCTCGGCCATCGCGACGCGGCCACATGGTGACGTCGTCGCATTTTATTCACAGGGTGTATAGGGCAAGGCGCGGTCTTAGAAAAGCCGCCATTATGTTGGTATCCCGCCGCCCGCGGCCAATTTCGCGCCCTTGACGCCGCATTCACCGCTGCCCCGCGCTTGCCCTCGGCGCCATTCGGGATTAACTACCAGGCAATCACGCGGTCGCAGCCTACCCGCTCAAAACAAGGACCAATTATGAAGACGATCGTCATCTGCTCCGGCGGACTTGATTCCGTGTCGCTCGCCTACAAGGTCGCACAAGAGAATACGCTGACCGCCCTGCTCAGCTTCGATTACGGGCAGCGCCACGTGAAAGAGGTCGAGTATGCCGCGGCCTCCGCCACCCGTCTCGGGGTGCCCCATAGGATTGTGGACATTCGCCAGATCGGCGCGGCGCTGTCGGGTTCGGCACTGACCGACGACGTGGCGGTGCCCGACGGGCATTACGCCGAAGAGACCATGAAGGTCACCATCGTGCCCAACCGCAATGCGATCATGCTGGCCGTGGCCTTTGGCATGGCCGCGGCGCAAAAGGCCAACGCCGTCGCCGCGGCGATGCATGGCGGCGATCACTTCATCTACCCCGATTGCCGCCCCGGTTTCATGAATGCCTTCCAAGCGATGCAGGACGCGGCCCTCGACGGGGTGGCGCAGGTGCGGCTGCACACGCCCTATATCGACGGCTCCAAGGCCGATATCGTCGCCGACGGCGCGCGCCACGGCGTGCCCTTCGCCGAGACGTGGTCGTGCTACAAGGGCGGGCAGATCCATTGCGGGCGCTGCGGCACCTGTGTCGAGCGGCGCGAGGCGTTCTACCTCGCCGATGTCGCCGACCCGACCGAGTATGACGATCCCGACTACTGGCTGGCGGCGCTGGCCGAAAGGGGCGCCTGATGTACCGGATTACCAAGGAATTTCACTTCTCCGCCTCGCACCAGCTTCTAGACCTGCCGCCGACGCATCAATGCGCCCGCCTGCACGGACACAACTACATCGTGGTGATTGAACTGGCGTCCGAGGATCTGACCCGGCACGGCTTCGTGCGCGACTACCACGACCTCGCGGACCTGAAGGCGTATATCGACGACAGGCTCGACCACCGGCATCTCAACGACGTGCTGGGCGACGACTGCGTGACCGCCGAACGCATGGCCCGGCATTTCTTCGACTGGTGCCGCGCGCGCTGGCCCGAGGTGACCGCGGCGCGCATCAGCGAAACCCCCAAGACATGGGCGGAATACCGGCCGTGACCGACCCCATCCGCATCTCGGAAATCTTCGGCCCGACGATCCAGGGCGAAGGGGCGCTGATTGGAAAGCCCACGGTCTTCGTGCGCACCGGCGGCTGCGATTACCGCTGTTCGTGGTGCGACAGCCTGCACGCTGTCGATGCCGCCTACCGCGCGACATGGGCGCCGATGACCGCCCATGACGTGATGGCCGAGGTGGCAAGGCTCTCGGGCGACCGGCCGCTGATGGTCACATTATCCGGCGGCAACCCGGCGATCCAGCCGCTCGGCGAGCTGATCGGGCTGGGCCACGCGCGCGGCTACCGCTTCGCGCTGGAAACCCAGGGCAGCGTAGCGCGCGACTGGTTTGCCGATCTCGACATGCTGGTGCTCAGCCCCAAGCCGCCCTCGTCGGGCATGGTGGCGGACCGGGCGGCGTTCGACGCATGCCTCGACGCGGGCCGCGGCGCCCGGACCGTGCTCAAGATCGTGATCTTCAACGAAGCGGATTACGATTGGGCGCGCGAGGTGGCCGGGCGCTACCCCGCCCTGCCCGTTTACCTGCAGCCCGGCAACCACACGCCGCCGCCACCCGACGATGACGGCGCCGTGGTGGACCAGGGCGGCATCGACGCCCGGATGCGCTGGCTGGTCGACCGGGTGGTGGGCGATGGCTTTTTTGACGCGACGGTACTGCCGCAACTGCACGTGACGCTCTGGGGCAACCAGCGCGGCGTGTGAAAGGATGAGAACATGAGCGACGATATCTACAAGGACCTCAAGCAGCTGGGCGGCGCGGCACAAATCCCGCAAAGCCCCGACGCCGCGGTGCTGGAACGCGTCGCCAATCCGCAGGCCGACGTGGCCTATAACGTGCGCTTCACAGCGCCCGAGTTCACGTCGCTCTGCCCGATGACGGGCCAGCCCGATTTCGCGCATCTGGTGATCGATTACGTGCCCGCCGGTTGGCTGGTGGAGAGTAAATCGCTGAAGCTCTACCTCACCAGCTTTCGCAACCACGGCGCGTTCCATGAGGATTGCACGCTGACCATCGCGCGGCGGCTGGTCGATTTCCTCGCCCCCCAGTGGCTCCGCATCGGTGGTTACTGGTACCCGCGCGGCGGCATCCCCATCGACGTCTTCTGGCAGACAGGCACGTGCCCTGAGGGCGTCTGGATCCCCGATCAGGGCGTGCCTGCCTACCGCGGCCGCGGCTGATGTGACGCACCAGCATGAGATCCCTATAACGGCTGGGTAACGGATACTGGTATTGGGCGAAAACATCCTTGCCTGGAATGATCAGATGACGGCTAGTCACGCGCATCCGCAGTCCCCGGCAGTGTTCTTTCGCAGAAGCGCTTGGCGGAGGTGAGGATTTCATCGGCGAGTTTGACCCATTTTTCGCGGTTGGGCTTACCGTTATGCGCCACGGCGAAAACCATATATCCGTCTCCAGTTTTTCGACTGATCGATGCACGCCGCGCTGGATGTGTTTGCGTGCGAATTCTGCGAAGCAGCGTGCGACCCGGTTCAGCCAACTTTCAGAGGTTGGCTTGACGTGGATGTGCCAGTGAGGTTGGCCCGCCAGCCATGCCCTCACGCGCGGCGTCTCGTTCGTCGCGTGGTTGTCCATCACCAGATACACCTCCGGTCCCTCCCCCTGCATACGTCGGTCGATCTGCTTGAAAAAGTCGAGGAACCTGGTCGCCCGGTGCCTCGTGCAGCATTTTCCAATCACCGCGCCGGTGGCGATGTCGAGCGCGGCAAACAGCGATGTCGGGGCAACGCAGGCATAGGTGTGCATGCGGTGTTCAGGTATGACGGGTGCCACGGGCAGGACAGGCTGCGTGCGATCCAGCACTGTGTGACGTCAGCACCGATGGGACAGATTTGATGTTTTCGTAACGAAGGATTTCTGGTTCATCGCAGCCATCAAGGAGCGAGGATGAACAAGAACCGAAGGACCGCGCAAGCGAATTCCGGAACATCGAAGGACGCCGCTGACAAGCTGGTCAAAAGCATCAAGCGCAAGACCCGCAAACAGTACTCGGCCGAAGAGAAGATCAGGATCGTCCTGGCGGGTCTGCGTGGTGAGGAGAGCATCGCCGCGCTGTGCCGCCGTGAAGGGATCAGCGAGAGCCTGTACTATACGTGGTCGAAGGAGTTTCTCGAGGCGGGCAAGCAGCGCCTGGCAGGCGACACCGCGCGTCAGGCAACCTCGCCCGAGGTCAAGGAGCTGCGCTCGGAGGCGACAGCTCTGAAGGAGGTTGTCGCCGATCTGACCCTGGAAAACCGCCTGCTCAAAAAAAGTATGATCGGGGATGGGGGGTACGAGGCATGAGGTATCCCGCATCGGAAAAGTTGGAAATCATCCGCACCGTCGAGGCCTCGCATCTGCCGGTTCGCCAGACGCTGGCCATGCTGGGCATCCCCAGCACGACCTATTACCGCTGGTACGATCGGTGGTCGGAAAGCGGGCTTGATGCGCTGGAGGATACGCCGT
>JAABTI010000147.1 GCA_011389955.1 Paracoccaceae bacterium
CACGCCATACTTCTTCGACAGCTCGGCCAGCGTCATCTCTTCTCGGATCGCTTCAAGCGCGACCTTCGCCTTGAACTTAGGCGTATGCGTCTTTCTCTTTGTCATTTCGGATCGTCTCTCTCGTCATACGATCCACCTTAACAACTGGTCCGAATTTCTGCGACCACCTCTCCTGGGGGCGGTATCGCTGTTCGGGCAGGCCTCGGCCGGATTCGGCGGCGGCGGCGATGTCGACACCGGGGCCGGGGCCATGATCGGGGCGGCGGCGGGCGTGGCCGTGCCCCTTGGACGCGGCTTCGACGCGGAACTGTCCTACGGGGTGACCCGCGCCCTGGACTCGGGCCTTGACGGCACCGGCGTGCAGGCGCGTCTGACGCGGGTCTTCGACCGGGGCGGCACCGCACCGTCGGGCCCCTCGCAGGACTGGCAGGTTTCGATCGGGTTGTCAGCGCAATCGCCCAACAGCAGCTACATGAAATCCGGATCAAACGCCGGCATCTCGCCTGTGATGCAGGAAAGCACGATCGACCTGTTCATTTCCGACGCAACCTATCTCACCGGCAATGCCCAGACCACCGTGGACGGCGGTGTGGCCGGCTTCGCGATCGGAATGATCGGCCTCGGCCATGAATTCACCCTGTCGGACAAGTGGCGCCTGTCGCTCGAGGGGCATGTCGGGGCCGCGGGCGGTGGCGGCGTCGATGTGGGGCGCGGCCTTGTCGGGAGTGTTCGGGCGGAAATCGATTATCTGCTGTCACCGGGCAATGCCGTCTCGCTGGGCATCGGATCATTGCGCGCCATCGACGGTGGTGTAAACGTGCCTGTCATGCAACTTGGCTACAAGCATCGCTTCAGCACGCACTGAGCAGTGTTGCCACGGTGTTCCGCCATGCGCCGGCAGCCGGCAGACCGCAGGGTAGCGTCCGGGCGGGCAAAGGCCGCGACCTGCCCTTGCTTGCCAGCGTCATCGCCTTCTTGCCGGACCGGCGCCTCGCCGCGCCACGCAGCAGGGGCAGAACCGACAGCAGTCATCGCCTCGCTTTGACCTGCGGTTCGCCTGGACGCCCCTTTCCCTTGTCAGCGGGGTAACAGCCCACGTTTCGGAGGGCGGCACCGGATGCCACGTCGCGCGTCGCTCTGCCCTTCAGAAGCCGCAAACATGTTTTCTTGTCGCCTTCCCTTGTCTGACCGATGAAACGGGCTTAGCTTGAAGCTCAAACCGTTGGGGTGCCCTGTCATGGGCTGAGAGGCGCAAGCCGACCCATCGAACCTGATCCGGATCATACCGGCGGAGGGAACGGTGACCAGGCACGCAGACTGCGTGCTACACCCGTCTTCTTGCGTCGGTGACAACAGCAAGGGGGCGGCATTGGGTCCAACCGCATTGTCAATCGCAGGCTCCGACTCGGGCGGGGGTGCCGGCGTTCAGGCCGATCTCAAGACCTTTTCCGCACTCGGTGTTTACGGGGCCAGCGTCATCACGGCGCTGACCGCGCAGAACACGCGAACCGTAACCCGGGTCGAGCCGGCCAGCACCGCGATGATCGCGGCTCAGATTGACGCCGTGTTCGACGATCTGGGCATTCATGCCGTCAAATTGGGGATGTTGGGCGGGCCGGATGCGATTGCCACCGTCGCCCGGGGGCTGGGCAGCCGCCCGCAACCCATCGTTCTGGATCCCGTGATGGTCGCGAAGTCCGGCGATCGGCTGTTGCCGCAGGACGGCCTGGATGCGCTGCGCCACCAGCTTTTGCCGCGCGCGACCGTGCTGACCCCGAACCTGCCGGAGGCCGCCGACCTGCTGGGCTGTGCCCCGGCGCAGGACGCGGCCGAGATGACGCGCCAAGGTCATGCCTTGCGCGGGATGGGGCCGCAGGCAGTGCTGATGAAGGGCGGTCATGGCTCCGGCCGAACCTGCGTCGATCTTCTGATCACGGCCGACGGCGTCCTGCGCCTGACCGCGCCGCGACTGGCCACGCGCAATACGCATGGCACGGGTTGCACGCTCTCGGCCGCCATTGCGGCGGGATTGGCTCGAGGCATGGAACTCCAGCAGGCCGCGACCCGCGCGCACGGGTATCTGCAAGGCGCCATCGCGGCGGCGGATGGCCTGGACGTTGGCTCCGGCCACGGGCCGGTGCACCATTTTCACGAGGTCTGGCGCGATGGCTGACGTGTCCATCATCGGGGCGGGCGTGGCAGGGCTTTGCGCGGCCTATGCCCTCAGCAAAGCGGGGCTGACCCCGCGCCTGATCGACCGCAAGGGCGCACCGGGACCACATGGGTGTTCATGGTGGGCCGGCGGCATGCTCGCTCCGTTTTGCGAAGGGGCCGTCGCCGAACCCGCCATTGTCGCGCATGGGCAGGCGGCGGCGGCCTTCTGGGCCGAGGTGACGCAGGTTGCGCATCGCGGTTCTCTGGTCGTGGCCTTGCAACGCGATCAAGGCGAGTTGGAACGTTTCGCGCGGCGCACCTCCGGGCATCGCATGACCGATGATCTGGCCACGCTGGAACCGGACCTGACCCAGCACAGGAGCGCGCTGTTCTTCGAGACCGAGGCGCATCTGGACCCGCGCCGCGCGCTGGCTGATCTGGTGCACGTCCTGGCTGAGCGCGGCATCGAAATCGAACAGGCCGAGACCACGCCCGAAGATATCGTCGGCCCCGTCATCGACGCGCGCGGCATGGCGTCGGCACTGCCTGATCTCCGTGGGGTGCGGGGCGAAATGGTGGTGCTGCGCGCGTCCGATATCACCCTGTCGCGCCCGGTCCGCCTGCTGCATCCGCGCCATCCGCTTTACATCGTGCCGCGCCCGGGCGGGGTTTTCATGCTGGGCGCCACGCAACTGGAAAGCAGCGACCGGCGCGGAATCTCGGCCCGCGCGGTACTGGAACTGCTCAGCGCGGCCTATGCGCTCGATCCGCGCTTTGCCGAGGCCGAACTGCTGGAAACCGGGGCCGACCTGCGCCCCGCCTTCCCCGACAATGTCCCGCGGGTGACCGTGCGGGGCCGGGTGTTGCATCTGAACGGACTGTTTCGCCACGGCTATCTGATGGCACCCGCGCTGGCCGCGCAGGCGGTCGCGTATCTGACCAAGGGCATAAAGGGGGATCTGCTGCATGAAACTTGAGGTCAATGGAGAAACCCGCGAGGTCACGGGGCCGACCCTTGCCGAGGCGTTGCGCGAGCTTGGCTGGGGCGAGGCGCGCGTGGCCACGGCACTCAACGGCGCATTCGTGGCCAAAGGCGCGCGGGCGCAGACAGAGCTGAAAGAGGGCGACCGGCTGGAAGTGCTGGCGCCCATGCAGGGGGGCTGAAGCAATGCGCGATTTCTACGGTGTCACGCTCGAAACCCCGCTGATGCTGGGCACGGCGCAATACCCGTCGCCTGCCGTGCTTGAGGCCGCGTTTTGCCAGTCCGGCGCCTCGGTCGCCACGGTTTCTCTGCGCCGCGAGGGTGGCCAGGGACAGGGGTTCTGGAAGATCATCAAGGGACTGGACGTGCATGTCCTGCCCAATACGGCCGGCTGTCATTCCGCGCGCGAGGCGATCACCACCGCGCGGATGGCGCGCGAGCTGTTCGAGACGAACTGGATCAAGCTCGAGGTCATCGGTCATGCCGACACATTGCAACCCGACCCGTTCGGCCTGCTGGAGGCAACCGAGGCGCTCGTCGCCGACGGGTTCGAGGTCTTTCCCTACACCACCGAGGATCAGGTCCTGGCCGGGCGCCTGCTGGAGGCGGGCGCGAAGGTACTCATGCCCTGGGGCGCGCCGATCGGCTCAGGGCTCGGGTTGAACAACCGCTACGGGCTCAAGACCCTGCGCGCGGCCTTTCCCGATGTGCCGATGGTCATTGATGCGGGGCTTGGCCTGCCCAGCCACGCTGCGGACGCGCTCGAGATGGGCTTTGACGCGGTGCTGTTGAACACCGCCGTGGCACAGGCGGGCGATCCGGCCGCGATGGCGCGCGCTTTTGCACTGGCCGTGCAGGCGGGTGTGCTGGCCAATACCGCCGACCCGATGGCCCCGCGCGACATGGCCACACCCTCCACCCCTGTTATCGGAAAGGCTTGGCTATGACACTGCCCCGTTTCTACCCGATCTTCGACTCGCTCGGCTGGTTGGAACGCGCGCTGCCCTTGGGCGTGAAGCTGATGCAACTGCGCATCAAGGACCGCCCGCAAG
>JAABTI010000016.1 GCA_011389955.1 Paracoccaceae bacterium
TGTCAGTCAACCGTTCAACGGAATCCACGAGGCTACTCAGCTTGCCATCGACCTCGGCGCGGCCCGCCTCGGATCGCTCGAATAGCTGGCGCAACCCATCCATCTGCTCGGCCATGGTATCCAGGACATGTGCTACCACCTCCTGATCGCCGCCGCCTTCCCCCTCGCCGGAGGAAAAGCCCACCCGCGTTATCGACGACAGCCATTCTTCCAGCTCGCGGTAAAAACGGTTCTGCCCGTGGCCCGCAAACAGCTCCAGCAGCCCAACGACCAGCGATCCTGCCAGCCCCAGCAGCGACGAGCCGAATGCAACACCCATGCCTGACAGCTGTTGATCGAGGCCCTCCATCAGCCGGCCAAAGACCTCTACGCCTGGTTCTCCCTCTTTCGGGGCCAGGCCGCGGATCGTGTCCACCAACGCCGGAATCGTTGTGGCCAACCCATAGAAGGTGCCCAGAAGCCCGAGGAAAATCAGTAGATTGACGATGTATCGCGTAATCTCGCGCGCCTCGTCGATCCGCGTCGCCACGGAATCCAGGATCGACCGTGTCGAGGTTGCGGCAATCTGCATCCGCCGTCCGCGCGTGCGCAACAGCGCCGCCAGCGGTGCCAGCAGTTGCGGCGCGCGCGACTCCTGGAAATCACCGCGCTCCCCCGCGAACCCTTCGATCCAGCGCACCGAGGTGAACAACTGCGCCACCTGCCAGAAACATGCCAGAACCCCCAGCACGAAAACGAACAGGATAAAGCCATTCAGGTATGGGTTCGCCTCGAATACCGGCAGCACCCGAGGCAGCGCCAGCGTCACCACGCCCCCTGTCAGAGCCAGCACCATGAGCATGAGCATGATCTGGCGAACGGGTTGAGAAAAATGCGGCTCGACCTCGCGGTCCGGCTGGTCCATGCGGACAGCTCCTGACACTGTTTTTGTTGCCGCGACCTTACGGGTTTCACCGCCTCAAGCCAAGGAATTATCCCAATATTCCACGTACCCGACCGTCCAGCCAGTCAAGGTCGCCGTCGTCTATTCCCAAGTCGCGCAAATGGGCGGCGGTGTTGAACAGATACTCGGCATTCGGCCCCATTCCCCCCGTTGCGCGAGCAATGATCCGCGCCTGTTCCTCCAACGGCAGCGACCCGCAATACTGCACATGATCGGGATCAATGACAAAGGTCACCGCCTCTACCTGACGGCCATCGCGCAGATCAACCGTCAGGCGCGTCTCGAAATAGGCCGATGACACCAACTCCCGTTCCCGCAGATAGGCCAGCGTCTCGTCCTCGCGCCCCGTGGCCACCCTCAGGGCCTGACCGTGGCACTGCGCACCAGTGTAAGCGTCCAGCGCCAGAACCAGCCCCGGCGCCACGTCCGTGCCGCGATGGTGAACCGAACGCATGCAAAAACTGCGGTGATAATCAGGCAATACCGCCAGTGCGCTCTCCGCCACCTCGAAGCCGGGCTTCCATAACAAGGATCCGTATCCGAACACCCACATCGTCATCTTGCTGGCCCTCCGCATCGGCCCCCTGTAAACACTAAGCGCGAGGCGCGTAAAAGGGGGCAGCCTATGAAACGTCTGTTGATCGTGATCCTGCTGGTCGCCGGCCTGTGGTCGGGATATTGGGCCTGGGGGGCGCAGACCCTGAAATCGGATATTTCGGCCTGGTTCGACGCCCGCCGTGCCGATGGCTGGGTCGCAGAATATTCCGACCTGACGGTTGCAGGGTTTCCCAACCGGCTTGATTCAACGCTCACCGCCCCCAGGCTGGCGGATCCGGAAACCGGCTGGGCCTGGCGGGCGCCTTTCTTCCAGATCCTGCGGCTCCGCTATGACGCAGATCACCTGATCGCGGTCTGGCCGGACCGGCAGATGCTATCGACCCCGCATGCCAAGTTTGACCTGACCAGCGCCGACATGCGCGCCAGTATCGTCACCTCCGGAACTGACGCGGCGCTCGACCGGGCCACCCTCATTGCGGATACCGTCCTCATCTCTTCCCATGGCGCGGATGAAGGCACGTCGATGACCAAGCTCAACGTCGCGATCAGGGCGAAACCCGACAGTCAAGCCACCTACCGCATCTCGGTCAGCGCGGACGACCTCGCGCCGCCCGCCCGGACGCGTCGCCGGATCGCGCCGCAAGACGTTCTTCCGCAACGCTTTGATGCGCTCAGCGCCGATCTGACCGCGACGCTGACCCGGCCTCTGAATCGGCGCACACTGGAGCAGGACCGGCCGCAGCCCACGCGCATCGACATTGCCAACGCGCGTGCTCAGTGGGGCGATATGGTGCTCGAGGCTGCCGGAACACTGAACATCGATGATCTGGGCCGCGCCGATGGCCGCGTCACGCTGCGCGCGCGCAACTGGCGCGATATCCTGCGGGCCTCGGCCCGGGCGGGCGCCATGCCCGATGCGATCACCGACCAGATCGAGAACGCGTTGGAACGGCTTACCTCGCTGGCCGGCAATCCCCGCATGCTCGACATTCCGCTGAAGTTCAAAGGCGGGCGCGTCTATTTCGGTCCGTTCCCGGTGGCCACTGCACCACTGTTTCGCCTGCCCTGAGGCCAGGCGCGCGGCATCACGCCTTGCCGGGCTCCAATCCGCGGGCGACGCGTCCGAAATCGGGCGCGTCGGTGTCCTGCCCCGCTTCGATGATGCCGCGCCTTATCTCGCGGGTGCGCGTGAAATAGTCGTGCAAGTGGGCACCGTCGCCGGTGCGGATCGCGCGTTGCAGCGCAAACAGCTCCTCGGTGAACCGCCCCAGGATTTCGAGTGTTGCATCCTTGTTGGTCAGGAACACGTCACGCCACATCGTCGGATCACTGGCCGCGATACGCGTGAAATCCCGAAAACCCGCAGCGGAATACTTGATTACCTCGCTATCGGTGACACGGCCGAGGTCATCGGCCACGCCGACCATGGTGTAGGCGATCAGGTGCGGCGCATGACTGGTTACCGCCAGGACCAAATCATGGTGATCGGCCTCCATCGTATCCACATTGGCACCCAACCCCTTCCAAAAGGAACCGAGCCGCGCCACTGCCTCCGTGTCGGCGCCCACCACGGGGACCAACAGGCACCAACGGTTGTCGAATAGACCGGCAAAGCCGGATTCCGGGCCGGAATGCTCGGTCCCGGCCAGCGGGTGCGCCGGGATGAAATGCACGCCATCGGGGACGTGCGGACCAACAGCGTCTATCACCGCGCGCTTGACCGATCCCACATCACTCAGGGTGGCCCCGGGTGCCAGACGCGGCGCGATCTCGGCCGCGACGGCACCCATCGCACCCACCGGCACGCACAACACCACCAGGTCGGCACCCTCGACCGCCTCGGGTGCGCTGTCGCAAACCCGATCGCACAGCCCGATCCGGCGCGCCGTGGCCCGCGTGGCCGCGCTACGGGCATAGCCGGTTACTTCGCCCGCGACGCCCGAACGCTTGATCGCCCAGAACATTGAACTGGCGATGAGCCCCAAACCGATCAACGCGACACGCTGGTAAACCCGGCTCATCGCGCGCCTCCCTTGAACTGCCCCACCGCATGGGCCACGCGACGGCAGCTGGCCTCGTCACCTACGGTGATCCGCAAACAGTTGGGCAGGTTGTAGCCACCCACGCGCCGCACGATCAGGCCCTGTGACTTTAGGTAATCGTCGCAGGCCGCAGCCTCTTTCGCATCGGCAAAACGCGCCAGGATGAAATTGGCCATCGACACGTCAGACGGCACCCCGTGCTCCGCCAGCGCACCGGCCAGCCAGACCCGCAGCCGCGCGTTGTCGGCGCGGCACTTCTCGGCCCAGGCGCGATCGCGCACGGCGGCCTCCGCAGTCGCCAGCGCCGCAGTCGACAGGTTGAACGGACCGCGCACACGGTTGAGCACGTCGATGATCGATTGCGGGCCATACCCCCAGCCCACGCGCAACCCGCCCAGACCGTAAAGCTTGGAAAACGTCCGGGTCATCACGACATTCTCGCGTGCCTCCACCAAGGCGGCGCCGCCGTCGTAGTGATCCACGTATTCGGCATAGGCCCCATCCAGCACCAGCAAGGTCTGCTTGGGCAGTTTCTCTGCCAGGCGCGCGACCTCCTGCGTGCCGATCATGGTGCCGGTGGGGTTGTTGGGATTCGCGATGAACACGATCTTGGTGCGCTTGGTGCAAGCCGCCAGGATCGCATCCACGTCGGTCACGCGATCCTGCTCGGGCACCTCGACGGGTGTCGCCCCCGCCGCCAGCGCGCTGATCCGATACATGGCGAAACCGTGCTCGGTGTGGATCACCTCATCACCCTGCCCGGCATAGCATTGGCACAGGAAATGGATGACCTCATCGCTGCCAACGCCGCAAATGACGCGCTCGGCATCCAGGCCATGCACATCGGCTATCGCGCCGCGCAGCGCGGCATGATCGGTGGATGGATAACGATGCAACTCAAACGCCGCGCGGCGGAACGCCTCGATCGCGGCCTCGCTGGGCCCGAACGGATTTTCGTTCGAGCTGAGCTTGACCACTTCGCGTACACCCTGGATGCTGGCTTGCCCCCCCTGGTAAAGGGCAATGTCCAAGATACCGGGACGGGGGGTGATCTTTGTCATGTCGCATCTCCTCACGAGGTGTCTTAGCGGCCCACCTGTCGCATGGAAAGAGCCAACAGCTAATCCCCGAATTCAACCACAACGCGTTGCGCTTAAGCCATCCCCACGCAAAGACCCCGCCGCATGTCAGCGACGGGGCCCCGTTTCACGAGCTGTCGCGTCAGCGTCAGTTCTTTGCGTAGAATTCGACCACGAGGTTCGGTTCCATCATCACCGGGTAGGGCACGTCACCCAGATGCGGCGTGCGCACGAACGTAGCTGTCAACTTGCTGTTGTCCACGTCCAGGTAGTCAGGCACGTCACGCTCGGGCAGCTGCGTCGCTTCCAGGATCGCGGCCATCTGCTTGGACTTCTCGCGCACCTCGATCACGTCACCCTCTTTCACACGGTAAGAGGGGATGTTCACGCGCTTGCCATTGACCATGACGTGGCCATGATTGACGAACTGGCGCGCGGCGAAAACGGTCGGAACGAACTTGGCGCGGTAAACAACCGCGTCCAGACGACGCTCCAGCAGACCGATCAGGTTTTCACCGGTATCGCCCGAAACGCGCTCGGCCTCGGAATAGATGCGGCGGAACTGCTTTTCCGTCATGTCGCCATAATAGCCCTTCAGCTTCTGCTTCGCGCGCAGCTGCGTGCCGAAGTCCGACAGCTTCTGCTTGCGGCGCTGGCCGTGCTGGCCGGGTCCGTATTCGCGGCGGTTGACGGGGGATTTCGGGCGACCCCAGATGTTTTCACCCATCCGGCGGTCGATCTTGTACTTGGCAGACGTGCGTTTGGTCACGGCTGATCTCCTTCAGTGTTTTTGCTTCTCCACCCTGCCCGAAACCGGTTCCCGCTTCCGGGAGTGAAGATCGCGTTTATGAAGGGCGTTGTCCTTTGGAATTACCCGCTTGCGCAGACCCCGACAGGCATCCCCTTGCGGGGGCCACCAACACCAGTGAAGCCGCGCTTATACGCCCCGACGCTTGGGTGTCAACACGATTTCCGCGCCTTCGTGGCGCCTTGGCGCCTTCAAAGGCCGCTTTGCAAGGGTCTGCTCACCGGCAGATCATTGCCGGGGCGAAATCGCGGGGTTTGCAGGGGGCTCTACACGCTTCATGCCGCCTCATGCATCAGTATAGCCGCCTCGGACTGGTTGAGGTTGCGCCGCGCATAATCACCATAGCTGTGCGGATCGTATTCCAGGCCCGGAAACTGCGCCAGCAGGCTGTCGCGGTCACCCGCGTTCAACGTGCCGAGCGCGGCATTGGCTGGATGGAAGCTTTCGGTTTCCACGCCATTGGCCCAGAGCACCTGGTGACGCGGCAGCAATACGTGGATGTAGTCGACCTCGCGCAGGGCCATATCCACCGTCACGGTGCGCCCGTTTATCAGGTCGCGCGCCGCCACCAGAACCTCGGGCGTGTTGAACAACTCCCGCGCCATGCGCCCGGCCACCAGCATCCGGTGCGCGGGCGAAACCAGCAATTCCTCGTCCGGGCGCTCGACACCCAGGGCCCCCATGCGGATGCGCACGGGCCGCAACTCGGGCATGGCATACAGACGCGCGCCGCTCATCCTGCGCCGCCCGACCCAAAGGATATCCTGCGCCGCCCGACCCAAAGGATATCCTGCGCGCCGTTATCCTTGGTCTGGACCTTGTCGCCGACTCGCAACTGCTCTACCGGCCGTTGCCCTGCGGGCGTGGCAATGCGCGTTCCGGGGGTAAAGCAGATCACGCCGCCCCCACTTGCCGCCATGGGGTTGGCGCGTAACGGCTCCATCGTATGATGCACTACCCATAGCTCACGGTCCTGCGGCGGAACCGCTCCCAGAAACATCAGCAGCGGTGCCGCTCCTGTGCCCGGATCTATCACCGTCATGGTGAATGTCCTGGTTCCATCCGTCAGGACGATGCTGCTGTCCATGAGGGGTTCATCGGGGTCTATCGCCTCTATGTCGCGGCGCCCTGTCACTGCCGCCCCTACAAGACGTCGCACAGTGCGCGCTGCGCGCTTCCTGAGGTTCGCCTCTCCGTCCGCCTGCTCCAGCCGCAAGATTTCCTGTGGTCCATCCACGCGCACAGCTTCGCCGTGCCACGCCCATGGCTTTCCGGCGCTTATCGATTGCACCGGCGCGGCCCTCAGGCCATCCACTTCTGTCTGCGACCAGGAAATGACGAACGTGCCACCATAGCACGTGTTCATTGCCTGCCTGCCTCGTCGTTTTTTATTATCCTAATGGTAGCAGGTTCAACTTCGCCTGAGAAGCCCCTGATTCGGGATGATAATCCGCCCGGGGCGCGACATGCGCGCGCGGATTGATCAGAATGCCAGCTTCAAGCGCAATGACCCGACGAGCTGTCCGCTGCTCTGCGCCTTGAATTCGCGACCAAGCCATGTCAGCCCATAATAGGCGCTCTGACCGCTTTCGCCTTGCCAGTACACGCCGGCACGCAGCCGGTCACGCCTGTCGGTCAGGCGATATCCGCGCGTAGCGGGCAAGTAGACGCTGTCGCTGACCTTGGCGATGTCTCCACCCACGACGAAGGAATAACCGGCATCGGCCTGCCGGATCGCGCGGTAGCGTTGCCCCGTCACCGGGTCACGTACCAGCAGCTCACCCTGGCCCATCTGGCCTATGGTCAGGTCGGCGCCAGCACGCAGGATGTTCTCGACCCCCGCGCGCCCTTCCACGAAGGGGCGCAGACGCGCCCGTTGCGATAGCGACACGACATGCCCGGCCTCCATGACCAGCGTCGGGTGTATTCCGTCGGGGATTTGCGCAGCCCGCACGCCCCCCGATGTGCCACGTACGCCCAGAAGGCTGTGCAGCGCGTCCTGGAACCCGTCCAGCCCAGTTTGCGGCCCCGTCACGACCAGATCGGCCCCCACCGCCATGTCCAGGGCACCCGTGCGAAAATGCGTGTGCAGGCCCACCGACAGCGCCCCGGCATAAGGTCTGTCGCCCGGCGCCGGCGTGATCGCGTCATTGGGCGCGATGATCTCGCCACCGAAACGCAGTTCGATCATATCGCCGAAACGCTCCGGCGGAGCACCGTCCCAACCACGCCCCCAAACCCGGCTGGACGCGATCGAGCCGGTGCGCCAGCGGTCCTGCATGTCACCGAAAACGTCGTTGGTCACAAGGCGGCCATAGCCTAGGCGCTCGCGCTCTTGCGCGTGCGTGAAGGTTCCTGCCATGGCAATAATGGCGCAGCAGGCGGCGGCAAAAAGACGGATCATTCCCTAATCCCCGTAAGTGGCGCCCCCCAGCGTCTCGACGGTTCTAACCCAAGCCCTGCCGCTCTGCTAGGGTGGATAGGCAAATTGATGCATTTGGGGGAGGTTCTTTTGCGCTGCGTATCAGTGCTGCCACATCTCAGCCGCCCCACCCCGCCGTTTCAGGGGGCGGGGCGGCCTTTGGCTCAGGTTCTGAACACGCGGTAAATCGCGGGGATCACCAGAACCGTCAGCAGGGTGGAACTGAGCAGACCGAACAGCAGCGACAGCGCAAGCCCCTGAAAGATCGGGTCGGACAGAATCACCATCGCCCCGATCATCGCCGCGATCGCAGTCAGCAGGATCGGTTTGAACCGGATGGCACCGGCCTCGATCAGGATATCCAGATCGGACTTGCCGGTCTTGTCGGCATGCCGGATGAAATCCACCAGCAGGATCGAATTGCGCACGATTATCCCCGCCAGCGCGATGAAGCCGATCATGGACGTGGCGCTGAACGGCGCGCTCCACAACCAGTGACCGGCCATGATCCCCACGAAGGTCAACGGCACGGGCGTCAGGATCACCAGCGGCAAGCGGAAGCTGCCGAACTGGGCCACCACGAGAATGTAGATACCCAGCAACGCCACGGCAAACGCGGCGCCCATGTCGCGGAACGTAACCCATGTCACCTCCCACTCGCCGTCCCAAAGCAGCGTGACCTCGCTTTCATCATCGGGCTGACCGTGCAGGCTGATATTGGGCTTGGTTCCAGGCTCCCACTCCATGTCGTCCAACGCTTCTTGCACCGCGATCATCCCATACAGCGGCGCCTCGAAGTCACCGGCCAGTTCGGCCGTGACCATCTCGGCGGCGCGGCCGTTGTGGCGGAACACCGGATAGGACGCCTCCTCTTCGCGCACCTGCACCACGTCGCCCAACTCGACCACGCCACGCGCCCCCGGCAGCACGTTCGCCGGAATCGGCGTGGTCAGGAACCGTTCATCCATCACCCGGTCGGCCAGCGACCGCTCTACGACGATGGGGATCGGGTTGCGGCCCTCGCCGCGATGCGAATAGCCCACCGTGCGCCCCGAATTCAGCAATCCCAGCGTGTCGAACACGTCGCTTTCCTGGACACGGAAGAAATCCAGATCGTCGCTTGATATCACCGCCCGCAGGCGCCGTGCCCGCGTGCCATAGCTGTCGTCCACATCAACGATGAACGGCACGCTTTCGAACGCCTCGCGCACCTTGGCCGCCGCCGCGCGGCGGGCCTCCGGTGTGGGCCCGTAGATTTCGGCCAGCAAGGTCGAGATCACGGGCGGCCCCGGTGGCGGCTCCACGGTCTTGAGCGTGGTCCCCTCGGGCAGATCCAACGCATTCAGCCGGTCGCGCAGTTCCAGCGCTATGTCGTGGCTGGCGCGCTCGCGATGATGCTTGGCCGCCAACTGCAGGTCCACATCGCCCATGTGGGGCGCGCTGCGGATGTAGTAATGCCGCACCAAACCATTGAAGTTGAACGGCGCGGCCGTGCCCGCATGGGTTTGCGCCTGCACCACTTCGGGCAGATCCAGCGCCGCGTGCGCCACCTGCTGCGCCACCGCGTCCGTCGCCTCGACCGAGGCTCCCTCGGGCAGGTCGATCACCACCATCAGTTCCGACTTGTCGTCGAACGGCAGCAGCTTGACGGTCACATCCTTGGTATAAAGCAATCCCAGCGACCCGAACGACACCACCGCCGTTACCAGAAGGAACGCCAGCGAGCCCGACTTGGTCGCAAGCAGCGGTCGTGCCACCGTGGCATAGATCCGGCCCAGAGTGCCGCCCGGATGGCCGCCCTGCGTGTCGTCGTGGGCGTGGTCATCCATATTGGCGTTTCCGGCGACCTTGACCATCAGCCACGGGGTGATGATGACCGCCACGAAGAACGAAAAGATCATCGCGGCGCTGGCATTGGCGGGGATCGGGCTCATGTAAGGGCCCATCAGTCCCGACACGAACAGCATCGGCAACAATGCCGCCACCACCGTCAACGTCGCAACGATGGTAGGGTTGCCCACCTCGGCGACTGCCTCGATTGCGGCGCGGACCCGGCTCTTGGCCGGATCCAGCGCCCAGTGCCGGGCGATGTTCTCGATCACCACGATCGCGTCGTCCACCAGGATACCGATCGAGAAGATCAGCGCGAACAGTGACACCCGGTTCAACGTGTATCCCATGATCCACGCCGAAAACAGCGTGAGCAGGATCGTCACCGGAATCACGATCGCCACGACGATCGATTCGCGCCACCCGATCGCCAGGAACACCAGCCCGATGATCGACACCGTTGCCAGGCCCAGGTGGAACAACAACTCGTTGGCCTTCTCGTTGGCGGTCTCCCCGTAGTCACGCGTCACGTCAACCGTGACGCTTTCGGGGATCATGTTGTCCTCCAGGGTGTGAATCTTGTGCAGTATCTCCTCGGCCACAACCACGGCATTGGCGCCGGCGCGCTTGGCGACGGCCAGCGTCACTGCCGGGCTGCGCTGCACCTCGCCGTTCTCGTCATGGGTGACGTTCGAGACGACGATGTCGGTGCCGTCACTGACAAACGACACGTCCGCCACATCGCCCACGTAAACCGCGCGCCCGTCGCGCGTGGTGATCAGAAGGTTCGCCACCTGCGCCGGCGCGACCAGGGTCTCGCCCGCGATCAGGTCGATCTGCTGACCCTTGTCGCGCAGCTTCCCGGTGTTGAATGTTCGATTCGCGCTGGCCACCTTTCCGGCCAGTTGCTGCAATGTCACACCGTACAACGCCAACTTCTCGGGGTCCGGGGCCACGCGGAGTTTTTCGCCCGTCTCACCCACCAGATAGGACAGACCGACGTTTTCAACCTTGGCGATCTCGGTGCGCACCTCGCGCGCGATACGCGTCAGGTCATTGGCGGAAACGCCGCCCCCCGGCTTACCGGAGAAAGTCAGCGACACGATCGCCACGTCGTCGATGCCCCGGCCCACGATCAACGGCTCGGGAATCCCCACGGGAATACGATCCATGTTGGCGCGCACCTTGTCGTGCACCCGCAAAACCGCCGCATCGGTCGAGGTTCCCACCTGGAACCGAGCCGTGACCATCGCACCGTCGTCCTGCGTCTGGGAATAGACGTGTTCGACATCGTTGATGGCCTTGACGATGGTTTCCATCGGTTCGCTGACCAGCTGCACCGCATCCTGCGCCTTCAGGCCGGCCGCCTGTATGTGGATATCCACCAAAGGCACGGAAATCTGCGGCTCTTCCTCGCGCGGCAGGGTGAACAGCGCCAGGATACCGACCGCCAGTGCGGCGATTATGAATAGTGGCGTCAGTGGCGATGTGATGAACGCCTTGGTCAGGCCACCCGCCATGCCAAGCGGCACACCGCCGCCGGAACCGTTGTCTTGCTTGGGATCACTCATCGCCGGTCACCACCTTGTCGCCGGCTTCCAGTCCGGTCACGATCTCGACCATCCTGCGCCCTTCGATCATGTGGCGTTGCCCCGGCAACACGCTGCGCAGGATCGTCTCGCCGCCCTCGACCACCTCAAGGTAATCAAGCCCGGATCGCGTGATAAGCGCCTCCTCGGGCACCACCAGCGCCTCCCGCTTGCTGACCTGAAGGCGTACCAGCACGCGCTTGTTGACGAAGTCATCACTCAGGTTCGGCACCTCGACGTCGGCCACCACACGGCCGTTCTCGATCTGCGGATAAATCCGCGCCAACGTGCCAGTGCGCGTCGCGCCGCGTTCTTCGATCTCGATGCTGTCGCCCTCGACAAGGAAGCTGGCGTGCCGCTCCGGCACCGCGATACGCAGGAAAAACCCGTTACCCCCGATCAGCGCGACAACCTCGCCCGGCATCACGACCGCGCCCTCGGTCACCGGCACGTCCAGAACGCGCCCTTCCAGTGGGGCCAGAACGGTCCCTTCTGTCACCTGCTGCTCCACGACGCGGCGTTCGGCCTCGACGCCATCCAGCTCGTTGCGCAGCACATTCACATCCGTGCGCAACGCGTCCAGCCTCTGCGCTGTGGTCACGCCCCGCTCCAGCAGGGTTTCACCGCGCGCCAGCTCCGCCTCGGCGTTTCTCAACTGCGATTCCAGCGCCTCGGTCCTAGCGTCCAGCGCAGACAGGCGAAACTCCAGCTTGTCATCCTGAATACGCCCCAGATCCTCGCCCGTGCTCACGCGATCGCCTTCGGTTACGTCCAGCCTCGTCAGCGTGCCACCAAGGCGCGCGCGCGCCGGAACCTGATCGCGCGCCTCGATCCGGCCATAAACTGCTTTCCATTCGGTCAGGGACACTGGCTCGACCGTGTACCGGTCCTGCGCGGCCAGCAGACCAGGCAGCACCGCCAGTGCCACGGCAACAAGAGCAATCAGGCGCATCGTTCTTTTCCTTCTGTCCGGGCCGGCGTCACTCCGGCATGCGGCTACTAATTCCAAGTTTTGAATATATAGAGGTGCGCCCTTCCAGGCACAAGCGGCTCCGGGAATTTCGTCGTGCCGCAGCATAGTCAGCACAAGGCCGGCGCCACAAGGGCGCGAACAGGCGCACACGTCATCGCAACAACGGGTTTGCCCCCGGTGCCGGGCTGCGCGCACCATCTTGTATGCCGCAAAACGTACGTTTGAGAGGCTGAAACAGACGCTTTGTACGTTGGAAACATTTTGTTCACCATGTTTGACCAGCGTCGCTGGAATTACCTCGGCTGTGCTGGCCATCCATACCTGCCCCCAAAATCGATCGACCGGCGGGGAAACGCCGTGGCTAACCAGCCGCGCCATGGCGTTTATCGAACAAACACAAAGCCCGTGCTGCGCGCACCTGCCATATATGGTGATTGTGCCCTAAAACGCGTATATGGCCCACAATATGTGCCGCCACCCAGGCACCATCCCAACGAGCGCAAGAATCCGCATCCCGTCTACGCGGCTACTCATGACGGCAGCTGAACGGTGGAAACTGATCCACGCCAAGGGCAGTAGCGTCCCATGCTGTTTGATACGGCCTCCGACCCTGACGAATTCTTCGATCTAGGGGAGTGCGCCAAACATGCTGACACGATCGAAGGCATCCATGACTGCCTGGCGCAATGGGATCGCCGCATGTCACAGCGGGTGACGATGCCGGACGCCGAGATCGCGGCCTTGGCGGCCGGATCCGGCCGCCGCAGTGTCTCGCTCGGCCTTCATGATGGTTGCTAGGTCAGCGCCGAACTTTCAGTCAAGTACCGGGGACGGCCCCCGCCAAGGCGCCGCTGATTTGTATGGCGCTGCGGCTTTTTTGCACTTGCGGCATTGCGCATTTGCCGCACCGCAACTGACGCCATATGCTGCAGGCATGTCAAACTCCGAGCGTCTTACCCGTCACGACTGGCTCAACGCCGGGCTGAATGCCTTGGCGCAGGATGGTCCGGCCACGCTCAGGGCGGAGACGCTTTCGCGGAAACTGAACACGACCAAGGGGTCATTCTACTGGCATTTCAAGGATGTGCCGGACTTTCATTCAGCTGTTCTGGGCATGTGGACGGAACAAGCGTGCTGGATACTGAAGACAGCTTTGCCTGCCGACGCACCCGCTGCTTCCCGCTTGCGCGAGCTTTGCCAACAGGTCGCGCAGCTTGCCAGCAGCAGCACCGCTGTGCGCGGATGGGCACGAGACAGTGCCCAGGCGCGCGAGGCACTGGCGCACATCGATGCCCTAAGCCATGCGCGCATATCTGCCTTGTTGATCGAAACGGAGGTCACCAACCCGGAAATGGCCCGTATTCTGCACGCTGCGGCGATCGGCATGGCCCAATTGCCCGAAGCCGATGAAAACACAAGCAACACCACGATCGGCAGCCTTGTCGATCTGGTTCTTGCCCTGCGTTGAATTGATTGGCGTCAGGCGGTCAGCCGCTTTTGGAACTCTTCGACAAAGCGGGTCCGCGCCTCGGGTAACGGGTGATTGCCCAAGGCCGGGGCAAGGTGCGCACGCAGGAAATGACCCGTCGTGCGCAGCCCTTGTGCAACCTCCTGATCAGGGGCCGGACCATGCCCCATCAGACAGGCGGGCAACGGCAACAGCCGATCGGCCCAGTCGCCGGCCCCCGCCCGCGACACTGCCCGCCCCGTCCGGGGCGACACATAGCTCAAGTCGTTCACCGCGGTCCCCATCACGGCACAAGCAGACAGGTCCAAGCCAAAGCCCATTTCCTCCAGCAGGGCCAATTCCCATTGCAGATAGGCCAGTGGCCAAACCTCACCGTCCCCCATCAGATCAAGCAGAACTTCGCTGCGGTCGTAGAGCCGGCGATGTGCCTCGCGCTCGGGCAGCATGAAAAGCAGAAGCGACGTCACCGCATTCAACCCCGCCAAGGCCAGTCGATCCCCCAAAAGCCCGGCTGCCCGGCTGCGCAGCGGCTCTACCCGGAATGCGCCGATGTGATCCTCCAGGCGCGCGCGCCAGGTGAGATCCAGTTGCGCGCCGGGCTGCAACACCGGAGTCATGCGGCGGCTGGCACCGCCGCGAACCACCCCGGCGTGACGACCATGCGCCGGGGTGAACACCTCGATGATTGCCGAGGTCTCGCCATGCCGACGCACCGAAAGAACTATGCCCTGATCACGCCATTCCATCGTTCGCCCCGATCTGTTGCCCCGATAGGACAGCAGAACAACGCGAAAGCCAAGCCCCGCCGCCGGGTTTCAACGCACGGAAACGACGGTGCAGGCAGCGTGCTGATTCACCTTTTGCGACACACTTCCCTGAACGAGTGTACGTACACGGCCAAGACCACGATGCCCGAGCACGATCATGTCCGCGCCGATCTCTTCCGCAAGATCCAGGATGGCATCGGCGGGCTTGCCGTTTACCGCGCGTTGCGCGATGTTTTCCACTCCGATCTCTCGCGCGCGCCGTTCTGCACGGGCAAGCAGTTCATCCCCGATCAGGGTGATAAGACGCGCGGTCTCGACGCCGCTGTGCATGTCTGTGAACAAGGTGCCGATGGTCGCCGGTGGAGCCTCATAGGTCATCGGCGCCTCGCGTGCGGCATGTTTGATGAGATGCTCCGCCTCGGCCATGTGCGCCAGTTCGTCGATATCCGAGCTCCGGTGCAAAACATGCCCGATGGTCAGGGCCGACCCGAATTTAGCCGCAATTTCCGATGCGAAATCAACAGCTTGACTCGCCGTCTCGGAACCGTCTGTCGCCACTAGAATGTTCTTGTTCATTTGTTGTCTCCCGTTGGTGGATCTGCCGCAAGATCGTGAAAGGGTGAAGCACACCGTCGCAGCATGCATTGACACAGGTCAACAGTTCGGGGCGGCGCGGCCGATCAGCCAGACAGGCCCGGCGTGTCAAGAAGATGCCGCCCCTGTCGATCCTCGACCTCGACGATCCAAAGATCGGGGTCGAAGGCCCGTTGCCGTGTGATTGCCGCGTCAACGGCATTTTCCTCCCCTTTGGACATAACCGCCCAATGGCGCTGATCTGTCTTCAGGTCGAACTCGCGCATGTAGGCGATGGCCTGACCATCCAGCGTATTCAGCTTGATCAGGATGGCCCCCGCAGTGTCATCCCCATGGGCAACCACGAAAGCAGGAATGTCTTGCTGGCGCAACCGCGCGAGGTAGGCATCGACCCAGAACCGTGCCGTCAGACGCGTCACCTGCCCGAGCCTCGCAAATCAGCCATTTCCATCACTGAAATCCAGGCCCATCTCGGAATACCGCTCTGCCTCGTCCAGCCATCCGCTACGGACCTTGACCTGGAGAAACAGATGCACGCGCCGCCCGAGAAACTCTTCCAGTTCCTCGCGCGCGGCGCGTCCGACGGCCTTGATCGTCTCGCCCTTGTTGCCAAGGACAATGCCCTTGTGACCGTCACGCACCACGTAGATCACCTGGTCGATCCGTGCCGAGCCGTCCTGACGCTCTTCCCAGCTTTCCGTCTCGACGGTCAACTGGTAGGGAAGTTCCTGGTGAAGGCGCAGCGTCAGCTTCTCGCGGGTCATTTCGGACGCGATCATCCGCATTGGCAGATCGGCAATCTGGTCTTCGGGATAGAGCCATGGACCCTTCGGCATCTGGCTGGCCAGCCACTCGCGCAGGTCATTCACGCCGTGCCCCTTCTCGGCCGAGATCAGGAATGTGTGGGCAAAGGCGAACCTGTCATTGAGCTGCTTGGTCAGTCCCAGCAGAACCTCCGACTTGACGCGGTCAATCTTGTTGATGGCCAACACGACGGTGCGGCCTTCGCCGATCTCATCCAGCCTCTGCAAGATACGCTCGACGCCCTCCGACACGCCGCGATGCGCCTCCACCATCAAAACCACCACATCGGCATCGGCCGCGCCACTCCACGCGGCGGCGACCATGGCGCGATCCAACCGGCGGCGCGGCTGGAAAAGGCCCGGCGTGTCGACGAAAACGATCTGCGCGTCGCCTTCTATCGCAACACCACGAATACGCGTGCGCGTGGTCTGAACCTTGTGCGTGACTATAGACACCTTGGCCCCGACCATGCGGTTGAGCAGGGTGGACTTGCCTGCATTGGGTTCCCCGATCAGGGCAACGAAACCGGCGCTGGTCATGAGTTCTTTTCCATCTCTTCGAGCAATCCTTGCGCTGCGGCTTGTTCCGCCTGCCGCTTGGACCTGGCCGTAGCCTCGTGCGCTTTGCCGTTTTCAAGGGATGCGGCAATGGTGAATACCGGCGCATGATCGGGCCCTGTACGCCCCGTTTCGACGTATTTCGGAGGCGCGAAGCCGCGCGCTTGCGCCCATTCCTGCAACGCGGTCTTTGGGTCGCGGGCGTCCTGCTCGACCTGGTCGACGCGATCGCCCCACAGCCGCAGCACCATCTTGCGCGCCGCTTCGAACCCGGCATCAAGGTACACCGCGGCGATCACGGCCTCCATGGCGTCCCCAAGCAGCGCTGTCTTGCGGCGCCCCCCCGACATCATCTCGGATCGTCCCAGTTTCATGACATCGCCAAGGCTGATTTCGGCCGCTACTTCGGCGCAGGCTTCCTTGCGCACAAGCGCGTTGAACCTCGGCGCAAGCTGCCCCTCGCTAGCGGTCTTGTCACGCGTGAGCAGGGCCTCGGCCATGACCAGCCCCAGCACCCGGTCGCCCAGGAATTCAAGCCGCTGGTTATCCTCCCGCGCAGGCGACGACATTGACGGATGCGTCAGCGCACTCAGAAGCAGATCACTCCGCTGGAAGTGATGTCCGATACGGCCCTCGAAGGCCTTGAGTTCGCGTGAAACCTTCACTCGATCCCCTCGAAAAACCGATCTCCCCGCCATGTCCAGAAGGCCAGCATGGACCGCCCCGCCGAGGAGAACATGACGCGATCGGCGCGCCCGATCAGGTTTTCATACGGCACCATTCCGACGCCACCGGCGGCTTGCGGCACGCGGCTGTCGGTGGAATTGTCACGGTTATCCCCCATGAAGAAGTAGTGGCCCCGGGGAACGGTGAAAATCGGCGTGTTGTCGGCACTCTGACGCCCGATGTTCAGGATCGAATGATCGACCCCATTGGGCAATGTCTCGATCTGGCGCGACTTGATGCAAGTCCCGCCCATGCCCACCGGCCCGTTCTCGCAACGCGGACGCAATCCCTGCGGTCCCTGCGGACGCGCAACCTCGCGGAACACACCGTCGTCGCGCAATTCCACGGCCTCGCCGTTGATGTGCAGAACACCCTCGCGAATCTGCACAGTATCACCCGGAAGGCCGATCAACCGCTTGATATAATCCTGCTGGTTCACCGGGTGGCGGAAAACCACCACATCGCCGCGTTCGGGATCACCGCCAAGGATGCGGCTGTTGTCACCATCAAGGAACCCGCAGATGTCGCGCGCATCAATATCGATGCCAATGCTGCCAAGCCGGATCGACGGACAGGAGGCGTAGGAGTAGCCGTAGCTCATCTTGTTCACGAACAGGAAATCCCCGATCAGCAGCGTATCCTTCATCGATCCGGACGGGATCCAGAACGGTTGAAAGAACAGTGTGCGAAACACACCCGCGATAAGCAGGGCGTAAACGATCGTCTTGATCGTCTCGACGATGGCATTTCCCTTGTTCTTGGCGTCAGAGGCCATCTTCGTGTTCTCCTGATGGGGGGCGCGGTTGGGGCTTCATGGGGGGCACGGAACAGGGTGTCAAGTGACGGGACACGCCTCGATCACGACAAAGGCCTGCGCCCAGGGGTGATCGTCTGTCAAGGTAACGTGCACGATCGCCTCGTGTCCCGGCGGTGTCATCTCGATCAGTCGGTCGGCGGCCCAGCCCGTCAGGTGCATGCGTGGCTGGCCGCTGGACAAGTTGGACACGCCCATGTCCTTCCACGCGATGCCCATGCGCAACCCGGTGCCAAGCGCCTTGGAGCAAGCCTCTTTCGCCGCCCACCTCTTTGCATAGGTGCCGGCGGTGTCGGCGCGCCGCTCGGCCTTGAGCTGCTCTACGTCGGTGAAAACCCGGTTGCGAAACCGGTCGCCGAACCGTTCCAGCGTACGCGTGATCCGCTCGATATTGGCCAGGTCCGTGCCGACACCAAGGATCATTCCCGCGCCTCGTCCATCAGCCGCCGCATTTCGACAATCGCCGGGCCAAGTCCCAGGAAGATCGCTTCGCCAATCAGGAAATGCCCGATGTTGAGTTCCATCACCTGAGGCATGGCCGCGATGGGGCGCACCGTGTCATAGGTCAGGCCGTGGCCCGCATGCACCTCAAGCCCCAGGTCGTTGGCCAGCGCGGCCATCTCACCCAGACGCTCAAGCTCCGCGTCGCGGTCATTGATCCGTCCCTCGGAATGGGCGTCACAATAGGCGCCCGTATGTAGTTCGATCACCTCCGCGCCAATGCGGTGCGCCGCTTCGACCTGCGCACGTTCGGCGGCGATGAAGATCGACACGCGACAGCCGGCTTCGCGCAGCGGAGCGATGAAATGCGCCAGGCGGTTTTCCTCGCGCGCGACCTCCAGGCCGCCTTCGGTGGTGCGTTCCTCACGTTTTTCGGGCACGATGCAGACGGCGTGTGGCTTATGACGCAACGCAATGGCCTGCATTTCCCGGGTCGCCGCCATCTCGAAGTTGAGCGGCACGCTCAGTGCGTTCACGAGCCCATCGATATCCTCGTCCGAGATATGGCGGCGATCCTCGCGCAGATGTGCGGTGATTCCGTCCGCGCCGGCCTGTTCAGCCAGGCGCGCCGCGCGTAGCGGCTCTGGATAGGCGCTGCCACGTGCGTTGCGAACGGTAGCGACGTGATCGATGTTCACGCCAAGGCGCAGTTTCCGGTCGGTCTTCATCACCGCCTCCTGTAATGTTTCGCCGCGCAGGTTACTCGTGTTTCACGGCAGCGTCAGCCTTGTCGAGCGCCTTTTTCCTGCGGGCCTCGATCCGGGACATGATCTTTCGCGCACGGCGTTTCTGATAGGCGCGGATCAAAGGAACGCTGAGGTAATAGGAAAACAGCGCGGCCACCAGTCCCGGGATGATTCCCCCGACAAGGTAGGGAAAGAATACCTCGTTGTAGAAAACTGCCAGGCCCCGCCAATCCGCCGGAAGCCCGTTGAACATCGCTAGGATGTTACCCAGCAGACTCGCCCCGGCATCCACGAACTTCCCCCCGAGCGAGCGGTGCACATCCTCCTCAACCACGCCGTTGCCAATCCCGAGGATGATGTAGCCCGTGTTCATAGCGATCACACC
>JAABTI010000148.1 GCA_011389955.1 Paracoccaceae bacterium
TGGCGGCCACGATCACCATGGATGTCGCCGAACTGAACCCACCCAGAAACGACAGCATCGCCAATCCCGTCTGCCCCTGCGACAAGGGAACGGTCAGAACGAAAAGATCGGGGTTTGCCCCTTGCGGCAAATGCGTCAGGCCGACCACCGCGATCGGCACGACAAACAGGCTCATCAGCATCAGGTAGGTCGGAAACGCCCAGGACGCCAGGCGCAGATGATCCTCGTTCTCGTTTTCGACCACCAGAACCTGGAACATGCGCGGCAAGGACAGGAACGCCGCCGCCGACAGAAAGATCAGCCCGGCCCAGCGTCCGCCCTGCATTTGCCAGGTGCCGATCTCGCTGGCGTCGATCTGCTCGAGCATGGCCCCGATGCCGCCGCTCATCCCCCAGACGACAAAGACGCCCACGGCCAGCAGCGCGAACAGCTTGACCACCGCCTCGAGCGCAATCGCCATGACGACCCCGTGATGGCGCTCGTTGGCGTCGAGATTGCGGGTTCCGAAAAGAACGGTGAAAAGCGCCAGCCCCACCGCGACCCAGAGCGCGGTCAAACGACTGTTGCCGACGCCGCCGAACTCGGTCGTGTCGGCGAAGGTGGCAAAGGACAAGGTCACCGATTGAAGCTGCAGGGCGATATAGGGCGTGGTCCCCACAACCGCCATGGTCGTGACCAAGATCGCCAAGATGGTCGATTTTCCGTAGCGGCTCGAGATCAGATCGGCGATCGACGTGACACGCTGGGCCCGACCGACGCGCACCATCTTGCGCAACACCCACCACCAGCCGACCATGACCAGCGTCGGCCCGATATAGATCGTCAAATATTCCAGCCCCGAACGCGCTGCATAGCCGACGGCACCGTAAAAGGTCCAGGCCGTGCAATAGATCGACAGGGAAAGCGTATAGACGATCGGTGACCGCAACCATCTGACCCGCCCCCGCAAGGCCGCCCGCTCGGCCATGAAGGCGACACCGAAAAGCAGGGCGACATAGGCAAGACAGACGGCAACAAGAACATTGAGCGTCGCCATCGTCAGAACCTCGCCATCGGTCCATCAGGCTCGTCGGAGTGTTCCGTGTCCTCCTGCGGCCTCCCAACGCGCACCGCCATGAGACCCGCCGCCACCACGAGAATCAGCCAGACCCCGAAAACATAGAGGATTGCATGCGACATCGGCGTCTCATGCGCCTGCGCATTCCACAAGAGCGGCACCGCCCACAGACCGATGCCCAGCAACGGCAACAACCGCAGCGCATCGACCAGCCGACGCCGCCGGTAGGTGGACCGTTCCAGAAAGACCGACCCCTGCCGACGCCCGGCATGGCCGTCGCTGCCGGACCCGGTCACGAAGTCACCAGCGCCCGAACGGCTTCGAGCACGTCAGCATTGGAAAACGGCTTTGTCATGAACAGGCTCGCACCCATTTTCTCGGCCATGTCCCGGTCCTTGCTCTGACCGCGCGCCGTCAGTATCAGGACCGGAAGATCCTGCGTTTCCGGCACGGCGCGCAAACTCTGAAGGATGTCATAGCCGCTCGCACCGGGCAGCATCACGTCCAGAATGACCACATCGGGCCGTTTTTTCGCGATGGCGGCCAAGGCAGTCTGGCCATTCGCATGGGTGCTCACCTCCCAACCGTCCCGCGACAGGATGAAACTGATGGCTTCGATGATATTCGGCTCATCCTCGATCAGCAGGACGGATCTGCCCATTCCCCTGTCTTCCTCCCCATGGGGCCCATTCAAGAGCCCGCCGCCCAGTTATCACCAAACTGTCGGTCCAAGTCAAAACCCATCCGCAATGATCGAGGGCTCGCGACGCGCATGGCAATCCATTCGCGGACAGATCCGGCAGTTCGAACCAACCGGCACGATGGCACCATGCCAAAGTTCCCGCTCGTCCCCCGGTATCGGCAGGAACAGCATCTGCGCTTCGAAAACCGGATCGGCGTTCACCGCCACCGGACCCTTTGGCAAAGCCACCGCGAACGCATCGAACAGGTTCCCCCCAAGCGGTGCGGAACCACGACCTTGTTGCTCGATGCGCATGTGCAACGGCGCCATCGGGCGGGTCAGGGCCCGGTAGAGCGGCCAGAGCGGACAAGCCGCCGAGAACCGCGGCAAGGCAAAACCGGCCAGCGGTTTGCGAAAGACGAGCGTGCCGGACCCATCGCAGATCACCAGGCCGGCCTCCAACTCGGGCAAGGCCGCCAGCCGCCGCATGACCACCCCCTGATCCGCCCCCGAATGCGCAGCGATCCGAAATGGATCCACTCCCTGTTCCTTGACGGCCTCGCGCAGCGCGGCCAAAGGCAGGGCCGATGCATCCTCCGCATATTGCTGCAACAGTTTCAGAGCTTGCGAAGCCGCGCTGCCCGACACCAGTTCGCCGGCGTCGCGCACGATGTCCTCGGGTGTCTGGTCCGCATCCTCGAGGGTCGGAAAATGAAAGTCGCGGGCGACGAAGAACGCCTCGATCTCCTCCTGCGGGGACTGGACCGTGCGCCGTGCATCGCTTGCACCATCGAGAAAGGCGACCAAAGCTTGCGCCCCTTCGGCCAACCGCTCCGCATCCTCGTTGATGTTGCGGTGGAACCGGTCGCGCCATTCGGGTTCGATCTCGCGGGTTTCGACAAGGATCGACGCAGTCGAGCGGACGGCCGAAACCGTATCAAGCACCTCATGTAGCGTTGCCGCAAGGTGCGGATCATGGGTCAACCGGTCGGTGAGCGTTTCGACCGCGCGCCCGAGTTCCGCGATCTGGCGGCGCTGCGCCACCACCAGCCGCGCCCAGCCGGGAAAGCGCCCGGCAAAGCTCTCGGTCTGGTCGGTTTCGGCGCCCTGCTCCGCGGTTTCCGCCGCGGCTTCGCGCAACAGCGCCACCAGCGCGGATTCGGCCCCCTCGGCGAGCAGCGAGGGCTCGACATCCAGAACCCCGGCAATGGCGTTCAACAGCTTGCCGCCGATTCTGCGGCGGTTGTGTTCGATCAGGTTGAGATAGGACGGGGATATGCCGACCCGTTCCGCCAGATGTGTCTGCCGAATCCCCAGCAATGTCCGCCTGTCGCGAATGCGCGTTCCGGTCAGTGACGTTCTGGGCATCGGAATTTTCGTTCCATTTCAATGTGTTTCTGCTCTGCGACGTGAATTTCTTTACAAAACTTACCCGATCTCTGTCTACACTTTTACAAAAAAACCATTTCACGCCAAGGCCATGTTGCGAAATTTTCCATAAGTCTGGAATAATGAATTTGCACGAAAGTGTCCTTGGGGAGGCGCAAGAGGAGGCTCTCCCCATTTCATTCGAACCGGGAGGAACTCATGACCAGATCCAATTTCACACGTCGTGGCGTGCTCAGGACAGGTGCCGTCGCCGGCGCCGGTGTCGCGCTGCCCACCATCTTCACCGCAAGCTCTGCCGCCGCCTACACCAATGAGCCCACCGGCGGGACCGTCACCCTGGGCTTCAACGTGCCGCAAACCGGCCCCTACGCCGATGAAGGCGCGGACGAATTGCGCGCTTATGAACTTGCCGTCGAGCATCTCAATGGCGAAGGCGATGGCGGATTGCTCGGCACGTTCAGTTCCAAGGCGCTCAAGGGCAACGGCATCCTCGGCAAGAAGGTCGAGTATGTCACCGGCGACACGCAGACCAAATCCGATGCCGCCCGCGCCTCGGCCCGGTCGATGATTGAAAAGGACGGCGCCGTCATGATCACCGGCGGCTCGTCCTCGGGCGTGGCCATCGCCGTGCAAGACCTCTGCCAGGCGGCGGGCGTGATCTTCATGGCCGGTCTGACCCACTCGAACGACACCACCGGCAAGGACAAGAAGGCCAACGGCTTCCGGCATTTCTTCAACGCCTACATGTCGGGCGCCGCCCTCGCGCCGGTGCTGGCGGCACAATACGGCTCCGATCGCAAGGCCTATCACCTGACGGCCGACTATACCTGGGGCTGGACCCAGGAAGAATCGATCGTGGCCGCAACCGAGGCGCTGGGCTGGGAAACCGTCAACACCGTGCTGACCCCGCTCGCCGCGACCGACTTCTCATCCTATATCGCACCGGTGCTGAACTCCGGGGCCGACGTTCTGATTCTCAACCACTACGGTGGCAACATG
>JAABTI010000149.1 GCA_011389955.1 Paracoccaceae bacterium
GGCCACGGGACTGGGTCTGCTGGCGGCGATTCCAGCGGTGGTCTTCTATAACAAGCTGAGCGCTGACAGCGACCGGCTGGTGTCGGGCTACGAGGCGTTTTCAGATGAATTCGCCACCATCCTAAGCCGCCAGCTGGATAGCTGAGCCATGGGTGCGGGTGGTATTCAGAGCGAGCAGGCATCGGGGCGTCGTCGCCGGCGGGGCCGGGCGCGCCCGATGTCCGAGATCAACGTCACGCCATTCGTGGACGTGATGCTGGTGTTGTTGATAATCTTCATGGTGGCGGCCCCCCTCATGACGGTGGGCGTGCCGGTGGAGTTGCCGAAAACCGCCGCGAATGCCCTGCCGGGTGAGCAGGAAGAGCCGCTCACCGTGACCTTGACGAGCCAGCGCGAGGTATTGATCCAGAAAACTCTCGTTCCGCGTGACCGTCTGTTGAGCCGGCTCAGGGCCATTGCGGCCGAGCGAGACAGCGCGCGGGTCTACCTGCGGGCTGACGGGGCGGTTCCCTATTCGCAGGTGATGGAGGTGATGGGCGCACTCAATCGAGGGGGCTTCGATAATATCGGGCTGGTCACCGACACCGGCGGACCGGACCTGAACGAGCCGGACACCTGAAGAACCATGCATGCGGGGCACTATATCTCGGCCGCGGGCCATCTGGGCCTGATTGGCTGGCTGCTGTGGGGCGCAAATCTCGCCCCTGCTCCGGAGCCGTTCGAGGCAAGCGACGTGTCGGTCATATCGGCCGAAGAATACGCCGCGCTGACAGCCGCCGAAATAGCGTCCGAGGCAAGCACGCAGGCTGTCGCCCCGACGCCGCCAGACACGTCGGAAGAGGCCCCCGATATTCCAGCCGCGCCTAACGAAGAGCCGCCTGACAGCACCGATCCGATGGTGACGCAGCAGGATGATCCGGATCAGGCGCCGGACTTGAGCGGGATGCGCCCGCCCGATCCGGCGGAGGCCGATGATATATCGCCCGAGATGGGCGCGGCCCCAATGGAAAGCGCCACGCTGGCACCGGAGAACTCGGAGCGACCGACACCAAGACCGGCGCCGAGGGTAGCCCCGGCGCCGGTGGCGCCACCGGAGCCGGATTCGCAGGTTGACGAGGTTCGCCAGGAGGAGCGTGTGCCTGACGAAGGGGCCGAGACGCCCGCGGAACCGCAGGAGGCCACAGCCCCCGAGGAGGCGGCGACCGAGATCGTGACCGAGGCCGAGGAAGCGCCGGAGGTGGCGCCGTCTGCATCGCTCAGGCCCCGTGCGCGGCCAAGGGTTCCAACCGTGGGGAGGAATTCTAATCCACCTGAAGAAAACACAGAAACGGACGCGGATGCGATAAATTCCGCACTGGAAGAGGCGCTGGGCGAAACGCAGGAAACCGCCGCGCCGCAAGATGCCGTCCCGGCTGGCCCCCCCCTGAGCCAGGGAGAGCGCGACGCGCTACGAGTGGCGGTTCAACGCTGCTGGAACGTCGGCTCCTTGTCATCGGCGGCGTTGGCGACCACTGTGATCGTGGGTGTGTCGATGGAGCGTGACGGGCGTCCTGACGTGGAGTCGATCCGTCTGATCGGGTCCGAAGGCGGTAGCGATGCCGCGGCCCGGCAGGCGTTCGAGGCCGCGCGCCGCGCAATCATCCGGTGCGGAACGAACGGGTTCGACCTGCCCGAAGAAAAATACGACCGTTGGCAAGATATTGAAATGACATTCAACCCGGAGAACATGAGGATCAAATGATGGCAGGATTCATGACCCTCTTTGCGGCGCTGACCGCCGTGATATTGGCTGTAGCGGGCCCGGCCGAGGCACAGGAGCGCGGGCCGCTGCGGATCGAGATCACCGAAGGGGTGATCGAGCCGATGCCTGTCGCGGTGCCCGATTTCGTGGCCCAGGGCGGCGCAGCGCGGGAATGGGCCAGCCGGATCGCAAGGGTGGTTGCCGACGATCTTACCGGTACGGGCCTTTTCCGGGAAATCCCGAGCGCGGCCTTCATCAGCCCGATCACTAGCTTTTCAAGTCCGGTGCAGTTCGCCGACTGGAAGGCGATCAACGCACAAGCTTTGATCTCGGGGGCGGTCGAGGTGGAAGGCGACGGCAAATTGGTGGTCAAATTCCGACTTTATGACGTGTTCGCGGGGCAGGAACTGGGCGACGGGTTGCGGTTTTCGGGCACGACCGAGGGTTGGCGGCGGATGGCACACAAGGTGGCCGACGCGGTTTACAGCCGGATAACCGGCGAGGGGCCGTATTTCGACAGTCGTGTCGCGTTCGTTGCCGAAACCGGGCCCAAGGACGCTCGTCGCAAGCGACTGGCGATCATGGATTATGACGGTGCCAATGTGCAATACCTGACCGACGGTAACAGCATCGTGCTTGCGCCGCGCTTTTCGCCGGACGGCCAGAGCGTCCTGTTCACCAGCTATCGCAGCGGATTTCCGCGTATCTACTTGCTCAATACCAACAGCCTGCAATCGCGGGCGCTGGAAGAGCAGCCCGGCAGCATGAGTTTCGCACCCCGGTTTGCCCCGGATGGGCGCACGGTGGTCTATTCCATGACGCGCGGCGGTAATACGGACATCTATACGCTGAACATCGAGACCGCAGAGACGCGACGCCTGACCAGTTCGCCCAGCATCGAGACGGCCCCGAGTTTCAGCCCGGATGGCAACCGGATCGTGTTCGAGAGCGACCGCAGCGGCAGTCAGCAGCTTTACGTGATGCCGGTGGGAGGCGGTGTGCCAGAGCGGATAAGCTTCGGGCAGGGTCGCTATGGTACGCCGGTATGGTCGCCGCGCGGCGACCTTGTGGCCTTTACCAAGCAGTCCAAGGGGCGGTTCCATATCGGCGTGATGCGGCTGGATGGCAGCGAAGAACGGTTGCTGACGGCTTCGTTTCTGGACGAGGGGCCGACATGGTCACCCAACGGACGCGTGATCATGTTCACCCGCGAGACGCAGGGCGCGGGCGGACAGGCCAGCCTGTATTCGGTGGACATCACGGGGCGTAACCTCAAGCGGGTGCGCACCGATACCGGGGCGAGCGATCCTTCATGGTCACCGTTGCTGAAGTAACATGGTGATGGGCGATTCCATTGCGGGCGGCGCTGTGGTATTGCTGAGCCAACCGGAATGAGCGGCAGGCGCGCCCGGGCACGAGCGTGACATTGGCAAAAACTTGAAACAGGCAATGCGGGGCATTTGACATGAAGTTTACGAGCAAGGCGATTTTGCTGGTCGCAGCGGTGGCACTGGGCGCGTGCACCAACGCGAACCGGTTTGATGGTGACGACACGGTGGTCATGAACGGCACCGGTGCCGGGGACGTGAGTAACCCGCAATCGCCCGCCTATTTTCAGCAGGCGGTCGGGGATCGCGTGCTTTTCGAGGTGGACCAGTCGAGCCTGACGGCGAGCGCCAAGCAGACGCTGGACGCGCAGGCGCGCTGGTTGCAGGACAACCGAGATTTCGATGCCATCATCGAAGGACATGCAGACGAGCAGGGCACACGCGAATACAACCTTGCGCTAGGTGCGCGGCGGGCTAATGCGGTACATGAATACCTTGTGTCGCGCGGTGTCGCGCCATCGCGGTTGGAGGTGGTCAGCTATGGTAAGGAGCGCCCGATCGAGATTTGCAGCGAGGAAAGCTGCTACGCCAAGAACCGCCGTGCGGTGACGGTGATCTCGGCTGGTGTGACAAGCTGAGGGTTCGGGGATTGAAACCGGGGGGCGCGGCCATGTTGCGATCGGTTCAAGCAAGTGTGTTATTTGTCGCGGCGTTGACATTTCCTGTCGGTGGCGCGGCGCAGCAACAAGCCGAGACGCTGGCCGATATCCGGCAGGAATTGACGGTGCTGAACGTGGAGATTCAGCGACTGAAGCGCGAGTTGTCGACCACGGGCGCGCCGTCAATGAACCTGGGCCAGGGGGGTGGCACGCTGGAGCGGGTCAACGCAATCGAGAGCGCCTTGCAACAATTGACCGAACAGACCGAGATGCTGGAGCACCGCATCGACAAGGTGGTGCGTGACGGCACCACGCGGATAGGAGACCTGGAGTTTCGCGTTTGCGAATTGGAACCCGAGTGCGACATCGCATCGCTGGGCGAGGTGCCCAGCCTCGGCG
>JAABTI010000150.1 GCA_011389955.1 Paracoccaceae bacterium
GCACCGCTGGAGGCCGACATCAGCGTCACGTTCTCTGGCTGCATCACGAAATTGATCCACTTGTACGCGGCCTCGTCCGCCTGCCCGCCACGCGGAATGGTGAAGGTGTCGATCCATGCCAGCGCGCCGGTTTCCGGCGGCACGAAGACGATGTCGGGATTTTCGGAATAGATCCTGTAGGCGGTCGAGTCCCAGGTCTCAGACAAGTGCACCTCTCCGGAAAGCATCAGCGCCGACAGGTCGTCACCACCCGTCCAGTAGGTCTTGATGACGCTCTTGCAGTCGATGAGCTTTGCGGTGACCTTTTCCAGCATCTCCTCGTAGGCATCCAGATCGTCATAGAGCGCGAACGGGTCGATCCCCATCGAGAAGGCCGTGCCGAGCAGGATCGTGCGGCGAAGGCGCATCGAGGTACGGCCCTCGTACTTGGGATTGCACAGATCGTCCCAGCCATCGGCCTCAGGCGCTTCCGTCATGTTGACCATGATGCCCGAGGTTCCCCACTGGTGCGGCACGGAATAGACCTCGCCGTCCATCGTGGTGTTGGCCTTCACCCCCGCCAGAAGGTTCGGCGTCATCGCATCGACATTGATCTTCGACAGGTCGAGCGGCTTGTAGATGTTGTATTCGACCTGCGCGGCGTAGACGCGGTCATGGCTGGGCTGGGCAAGATCATAGCCCGTGCCGCCGGTGGCGCGCAGCTTGGCGACCATTTCCTCGTTGTTCGAAAAGGTCACCTGGACATCGATGTCGGGATAGGTCTCCTCGAACTTCTCGATCAACTCTTCAGGGGCATAGCTGCCCCAGGTGAGCAGCCGCAACTCTTCGGCATGGGCCGTGCCCGCGCAGAGCGTGGCGGTCGTGCCGATCAAAAGGGTCGTCAAAGAAAGTCTCATGGTATCACCTCTTGGTGCATGAAGTTGATGGAAGCGACCGTTTCCACGGCCGTGGAGGCAAATGAACTGCCGCTTGGTCCTTTCGGCAAGGTCAATTTTGCAAGTTTGGACAAACCGGTCACGTCAAAGCCCTACCCTGTCAAGCATTCGATAGGCGGTCACCGCGGCTGGCAGGAACCAGGGATCCCCGCGATAGAGCGTATGCGCCGGAAATCGGGGCGTCATCAGCGCCGTCCGGCCCTGCCCGTCGCCAAGCACGCGCAGCCCCGCCTTCATGCCGAGATAGGAGGCCATGCCGACGCCCGACCCGCAATAGCCCATCGCGTGGTGAATGCGCCCGCGCGCGCCGGTATGGGCCAGCGTGTCGAATGTGTACCCGACATAGCCCATCCAGGAATGGGTGATGCGCACCGTGCCCAGTTCTGGAAAGAGCCGCACCATCTGGCGGCGCAGACGCTCTGCGGCGACCCGCGCGCCCAACTCGCCGGCGCTGCTCCTGCCCCCGAAAAGAATGCGCCGCCCATCCGGCGAGGCGCGGTAGTAATAGACCACGCGCCGGCTGTCCGAGGCGATCCGGTCGGTTGGGAAAAGCCGACGGACCAGATCAGGCGAAAGCTCTTGCGTCGCGATGATGTAGCTGCCGACAGGCACGATCCGTCGACGATGCCAGCGCGACAACGGCCCGGAATACCCGTTCGTGGCCAGAACCACGTTGCGCGTTTCGATCACCCCGTGCGGGGTGCGAACGGTCACGCCAAGACCCTGCTCTTCCAGCGCGGTGGCCGGACATTCCGGAACCACCAGCGCACCCGCCGCGCGCACACGGTCGAGCAGACCGGCATGGTAACGGGCCGGGTCAAGGCTGGCGTGACGGTGAAAGATCGCGCCGCCATGATAAAAGTCGGTGCCCAGTTCCGCGCGCTGCCGCTCGCGCGGCACGAGCGTGATATCCGTACCGTCGGCGATCTTGCACAGCTTGTGCCAGGCGCGGGGATGCGCCGCCGCGTGAAACCGCCCCGAACAGCGGAAATTGCAGTCGATGCCCTCCTGCGCCACGAAATCCTCGACATAGGCGCGCGACGCGACGCCCTCGGCGAGGATCGCGCGGGCCGTCTCGGCACCGTGGCGACTGGTGAGGGTGGTCAGATCCGGCTTTATCGAGGTGCTAAGCTGCCCCCCGTTTCGCGTCGAACAGCCCTGCCCCGGCTGTCCCGCCTCCAGGACCACGACGCTGCGTCCGGCGCGGGCGATGCGCAGCGCGGCATGGAGTCCGGTATAGCCCGACCCGACCACGACAGCATCGGCGCTCGACGGCAACGTCGGCCGCTCGATCTGCGCCGGTGGCGTTCTGTCCCACCAGTATGGCTGGCTCGAAGGTTCCATTGCTCAGCCGGTCCCCGCTAAAAGGCACGAAAGGCGCGCAGTGCCGATGACGCTGTTCATGTCGGCTCCATGCTCACGCCGTGGCAGGACCGGGACAGCTTGGCGATGCAGATCGTGATTGGTCTGCGCGAGAAGATATTCGCCGGGGACACAACCGCTGGCATGCGATTGCCCGCGAGCTGTCGGAGCAGTATTTCCCACGCGTTGCATGCCCCAGGGCACCCTTGACCTTCGTGACCGGGACGCCCGCATTCGACGCGTTTCCGCTGGCTCCGCATGTCCCGCATTATGCACGCCGGAATATCATGACCAGCCCCTCGTCCTCGGCATGATCATGGGTTGCGCCTTGGTAAATCCCGATCTTGCGAAACCGCAGCGAGGCAATTGCCTGATCGGCCACCAGTCCGGCCAGAGCTGATCCAAAGCCCATGCCGTCATAAACCGACGCAATGGTGCCGCAGACAAATAGTGCCCCGGGGCGGGTAACTCGGATCAGTTCCGGCAGGCATTCCGGGCCGACATGGCCGTGTGTGAAGGTCCCGCATGAGATCACCCCGCCATAGCTGGCATCGGCCAGGTCGAGCGGCCGGGTCAGGTCGCCGACGATGGTCCGGCGGTAAATCCCTTTCTGCTCGGCCCGGGCCAGCATTCTCGGCGCGATGTCGATGGCGTCCGTCTCCGTACCCTCAAGGTGCTCCGCCACAAGCCCGGTGCCTGCGCCGATATCCAGTACCGGCGTGTCGCCCGTCCCACTTTCGGCCAGGTAAATCTCGGCGATGCGTTGCGGCGCGACATAGCCCCAGCCGGCGCCGAAGGTGTCGTCATAGGTATCAGCCCAGTCACCGTAAAGTCTTCGGGCGTCTTCGGGCCCGTGAATCTCATAGGCTCGGTCGAGATCGTAGTCGGGTAGCACGTCAGTAGCTCCTTCCAGTGATGGCAGACGATGCACGCGGCACCATCGGTTTTGCAAGCGTCGGTACCTTCGTTTGGCAGCGCGCGGTGGCGTGCGGGCAGCGGGTGTGAAACAGATACCACGGCGGCGGATCGCCAGGACTCGGAATCTCACAGTCAAGGCGCTGCGCCTCTCCCTATTGACACGGCCGCTGTTAATTCATGTTCGTGACGCCACGGTGACAACGGCCACCCGCCCTTGCGGCGGTAGCTTTCGACATTCATCTTGACCATGGGGAGCTATGCGCGATTTTGGGTGACGCGTCCTGATCAAGCGGCGCGGTTTTCGGTGTCGTGTTCGGCGACACCGTCGGTGAATGTGACGCCTTCGATGACCAAAGGCAACTGGTTCGCGCCCTTCAGGCGGCGCCATGTCTTCCCGGCGGCCTGAACGAGCTTGAAGACCATGAGCTTTGCCGTCTTCTGCGACAGCGCCCCCTTCGTCCGCACGGTCCGGTGCCTGACGGTGGCGAACACGCTCTCTATCGGGTTGCCGGTGCGCAGGTGATCCCAGTGATCGGCCGGGAAGGCGTAGAACGCGAGCAACGCGTTGCGGTCCTTGGTCAGGCAGGTCACCGCCTTATCATACTTGGCCCCGTATTTCTCGGCGAAAGTGTCCATGGCGGTTTCCGCCGCGGCGCGCGTGTCGGCCTGCCAGATCTCGCGGAGATCCGCCTTCACCGTCGGCTGCATCGACTTCGGGAACTTGTTCAGGACATTGGCGATCTTGTGGACCCAACACCGTTGATGACGCGTGCCCGGGAAGACCTCGTCGAGAGCCTTCCAGAACCCCATGGCCCCGTCGCCGACAGCGATCTCGGGCGGCACCTTGAGACCGCGAGCCTTGATGTCGACCAGCAGTTCGCGCCAGCTCTGCGCGCTCTCGCGAACGCC
>JAABTI010000151.1 GCA_011389955.1 Paracoccaceae bacterium
ATACATCAGATAGCCATTCAGATCCTCGTCATCGACGGCCTTGCCCTCGAGCGCTTCCGACAACTCCACGCGCTTCCCCTCGAGGTCGACAGGCGCCAAGTGTCTGCCCGGCCGTTCCGTATTGGGGGTCTCATCCTTGAGAACCTTGCGAACGATCCGCTGAGGGAACCCGCCGGGGGGTTGTCCGAGGTTGCCGCGCATCATGTCGATCACCGAGTCAGGGAAAGAGACCTCGACTTCGGGATCTTCCACCTGCTCACGGGTCAGCCCCTGGCTGACCATCATCAGCGCCATGTCGCCCACCACCTTCGATGACGGCGTGACCTTCACGATATCACCGAACATCTGGTTCACGTCCCGGTAGGTTCGCGCCACCTCGGGCCAGCGATCGTCGAGTCCGAGCGAGCGCGCCTGCGCCTTCAGGTTGGTGAACTGTCCACCCGGCATCTCGTGCAGATATACCTCCGAGGCGGGGGCCTGAAGCCCGGATTCGAAGGCCGCGTATTGCGCGCGCACCTGTGCCCAGTAGTCGCTGATTTCGCGTACGCGGGCGATATCGAGACCGGTTTCGCGCGGCGTATGCCTGAGCGCCTCGACGATCGAGCCAAGACAGGCCTGCGACGTGCCGCCCGAAAACGCATCCATCGCCGCATCTGCGGCATCCACGCCCGCGTCAGCGGCGGCCAGGATCGTGGCCCCGGCGATGCCGCTGGTATCGTGGGTGTGGAAATGCACGGGGATGTCCAACTCGTCCTTCAGCGCCCTGACCAGCACGCTGGCCGATGCCGGCTTCAGCAGGCCGGCCATATCCTTCAGTCCCAACACATGCGCGCCGGCATCCTGCAGTTCCCGGGCCATCTTGACGTAATACTTCAGGTCATACTTGGCGCGATCAGCATCCATGATATCGCCGGTATAGCAGATCGTGCCCTCGCAGATGCGGCCGGTCTCCTGTACCGCATCCATCGCGACACGCATGTTTTCAACCCAGTTGAGGCTGTCGAAGACACGAAACAGGTCCACCCCCGTTTCGGCCGCCTGGCGCACGAACTCCTGCACGACGTTGTCGGGATAGTTGGTATAGCCGACCCCGTTACTGGCACGCAGCAGCATCTGCGTCAGCAGATTGGGCATCTTGGCGCGCAGATCCCGCAGGCGCTGCCACGGGCATTCCTGCAAGAAGCGATAAGCCACGTCGAAGGTGGCTCCGCCCCAGCACTCCACGCTGAACAGTTCGGGCAGGTTTGCGGCGTATGCGGGTGCCACCTTGATCATGTCGATCGAGCGCATGCGGGTCGCAAGCAGGCTCTGGTGTCCGTCACGCATGGTCGTGTCGGTCAGCAGCAATTGCGGCTGCTCGAGCAACCAGTCGGCTACGGCCTTGGCGCCGCGCTGTTCCAGCAGGGTCTTGGTGCCCGGGGGCACCTGATCGATCCGTGGCTTGGGCGGGCGCGGCGCCTTGGCGATTGCGGGCTTGGGGCGGCCCTGCGTCTCAGGATGTCCATTCACCGTGATGTCCGCGATATACGTCAGGATTTTGGTTGCCCGGTCGCGGCGCTTGGCAAACTGGAACAGTTCGGGCGTCTCGTCGATGAAGCGCGTGGTGTAGTCATTGTTGAGAAACACAGGATGCTTGAGCAAGTTCTCGACGAAGGCGATATTGGTACTGACGCCGCGAATGCGGAACTCGCGCAGAGCGCGGTCCATCCGGGCGATCGCCCCGTCAGGCGTCTGGGCCCAGGCGGTGACCTTGACCAGCAGGCTGTCATAGTAGCGGGTAATCACGCCGCCCGCGTAGGCGGTGCCCCCGTCCAGGCGAATGCCCATTCCCGTGGCGCTGCGGTATGCGGTGATGCGGCCATAATCGGGGATGAAGTTGTTCTGCGGATCCTCTGTCGTGATCCGGGTCTGAAGCGCGTGACCATTCAGGCTGATATCTGCCTGTGACGGCTTGCCAGTCGCCTCGGCCAGCGTCTTGCCCTCGGCGATCTTGATCTGTGCCTGAACGATATCAACACCGGTCACCTCTTCGGTGACGGTATGTTCGACCTGCACGCGCGGGTTGACCTCGATGAAATGGAACTTGTCGGTATCCATGTCCATCAGGAACTCGACGGTGCCGGCGCATTCGTAATTCACGTGCTGGCAAATGCGACGGCCAAGTTCGCACAGTTCCTCGCGCTGCGCCTGCGTCAGGTACGGGGCCGGTGCCCGCTCGACGACCTTTTGATTGCGCCGCTGGACCGAGCAGTCGCGCTCCCACAGGTGGTAGATATCGCCCCTCTTGTCGCCCAGTATCTGCACCTCGACATGCCGTGCACGGGTGATCATCTTTTCCAGATAGCCCTCGCCGTTGCCAAAGGCGGCCTCGGCCTCGCGCCGACCTTCCAGCACCTTTTCCTCCAGCTCTTCGGCGCTTCTGATCGGACGCATACCGCGCCCACCCCCGCCCCAGCTGGCCTTGAGCATGAGGGGATAGCCGATTTCGTCCGCCGCGGAACGGATCGCCTTCATGTCCTCGCCCAGAACCTCGGTTGCCGGGATCACGGGCACCCCCGCTTCGATCGCCACGCGCCGGGCGCTGGCCTTGTCGCCAAGCGCGCGCATGGTTTCGGCCTTGGGCCCGATGAAGGTGATCCCGGCCTCTGTGCAGGCATCGACGAAGTCCGGATTCTCGGACAGCAGTCCATAACCGGGATGAATCGCGTCGGCGCCCGATTGGCGGGCAACCCGGATGATCTCTTCAATCGACAGATACGCCGCTACCGGACCGGTGCCCTCGCCGATGCGGTACGCCTCGTCCGCCTTGAACCGATGCAGGCTGAGCTTGTCCTCTTCGGCGAACACGGCCACCGTTTTCTTGCCCAGTTCATTCGCTGCGCGCATGACGCGGATGGCAATTTCACCGCGATTGGCGATCAGGATCTTGTTGAACTCGGGCATTGGCGGGCTCCTGTCTGGGTGTCCGTGCGTTTGCGTTGCGAAGAGGTAGCGTCATGCCGCAGCGCAGCGCAACAGTTTGCTTGGCAGTGTGTGAAAGATTCTTGAACGAGAGCCATCATCCGTCACATTTCCGCCCACGCACGCAAACTCCGCCAATATTCGTGCGCGCACGCGCAACAAAGCGACGCAAGCCCGTGTCAAAGCGGCACGCCAGACCCACAATAACCGGACAGCATCAATGGGCGAATAGACCTTCTTGCGTCGCCAGCCCCTTGATCTCGATCGGGTTGCCGGAAGGGTCGCGGAAAAACATGGTCCACTGCTCGCCCGGCTCACCCTCGAACCGGACTGAAGGCGGCAAGACAAACTCAACCCCCGCCGCCGAAAGCCTGTCAGCCAGGGCGCGCCAATCATCAAGCGCCAACACCAAGCCCAGATGCGGCATCGGCACCATATGTTCGCCCACCTTTCCCGTGTCCGTGGTCACGAACGGCTCTCCCAGATGCAGGCTGAGTTGATGACCGAAAAAATCGAAATCCACCCAGGTTTCGGTGCTGCGCCCCTCGGTTGCGCCCAGAAGTCCGGAATAGAATTCCCGCGCCCGATCCAGATCGCGAACGTGGTAAGCCAAATGAAACGCTGGTCGCATCGTTCGTCCTTTCACTGAACTGTCTCGTTGTCGCACGCGCCCTCATGGCTTAGAGGTTTTGACAAAGAGAGCAAAGAGGGAGATTTCCATGACAGACGACGCACCCGGCTACGGCTTTGATACGTTGCAGGTCCACGCCGGCGCCCGACCCGACCCGGCGACCGGCGCGCGCCAAACCCCGATATATCAGACTACCGCATACGTGTTCCGCGATGCCGACCACGCGGCGGCGCTGTTCAACCTGCAAGAGGTCGGCTATATCTACTCGCGCCTGACCAACCCGACGGTGGCGGTTTTGCAGGAGCGCATGGCCACGCTGGAGGGCGGCGTTGGTGCGGTATGCTGCTCGTCGGGCCACGCAGCTCAGATCATGGCACTGTTCCCACTGATGGGTCCGGGGCTGAACGTGGTGGTCTCCACCCGGCTCTACGGCGGCTCGATTACCCAGTTCAGCCAGACGATCAAGCGGTTCGGCTGGACAGCGAAATTCGTAGATTTCGACGACGTCGAT
>JAABTI010000152.1 GCA_011389955.1 Paracoccaceae bacterium
CAGGATGGAGTATTTCTACCGCGAGATGCGCCGCAAGACCGGTCTGCTCATGGAAGGGGACGCGCCCGCCGGCGGCAAGTGGAATTTCGACCATGACAACCGCAAACCAGCGCCTGCCGACATGTTGCGCCCGGCGCCGTGCCACTTTGCCCCCGACGAGATCACACAGGAGGTGCTTGACCTGGTCGGCGCACGGTTCGGCGACAATTTCGGCGCGCTGCATCCCTTCGACTTTGCCACCACGCGTGCACAGGCGCTGGAGGCGCTGGAGCATTTCGTGACGCGGCTTTTGCCGGGTTTCGGCGATTATCAGGACGCGATGCTGCAGGGCGACCCCTATGTGCATCATTCTTTGATTTCGCCGTATCTGAACATTGGCTTGCTTTATCCTGTGGAAATCTGCCGCCGTGCGGTTGAAGAATGGCAAGCCGGACGCGCACAAATAAACGCGGTCGAGGGCTTCGTGCGGCAGATCATCGGCTGGCGAGAATATGTGCGCGGCATTTATTTCCGCGAGGGGCCCGACTATGTCACCCGCAATGCGCTGGAGCATGAGAGGCCGTTGCCCGCACTCTACTGGGGCGCCGAAACGCGGATGAACTGCGCCTCCCATGCTGTTGGCCAAACACGTGATTTGGCCTACGCGCACCACATTCAGCGGCTGATGGTCACGGGGAATTTCGGGCTCTTGGCCGGAGTCAGTCCGACCGCCCTGCACGAATGGTACCTGGCCGTTTACGCGGATGCGTTCGAATGGGTCGAGGCGCCCAATACCATCGGCATGAGCCAGTTCGCCGATGGGGGCTTGCTGGCGTCAAAGCCATACGTGTCATCGGGCAACTATATTCACAAGATGTCGGATTACTGCGGCGATTGTCATTATTCGGTGCGCGAAAAGACGGGCGAACGGGCCTGTCCGTTCAACCTGCTTTACTGGCATTTCATGGACCGCCACCGCGCGCGTCTAGAGCGCAACCCGCGCATGGCGCAGATGTATCGCACATGGGACAAGATGGCCCCCGAGCGGCGCGAGACCATCCTGCAAGAAGGCGATGCGATTTTGGAGCGGTTGTCTTCGGGCGAAGTGGTATGACCGGCGTCACTCTTGCAAGAGCGCGCCGTTTTGCCAGTTGCCGCTGGCTTCCTGCCCGTCGGCATAGCGCATCGTACCGGTTCCCTGCCGCTTGCCGTCCTTGAAGGTACCCTCGTAAACATCGCCGTTGGAGTAGGTCGCCACGCCTTCGCCGCTGATCTCGCCCTGTTCCCACTCGCCTTCATAAATGAACGTTTCGTCGGTCTCGGTGTCGGGGTTGTCCGGGATCACGATCTTGCCGGTGCCGTGGCGTTGCCCGTTGGCGAACTGCCCTTCGTAGACGGTGCCATCGGGGTAGGTGGCGGTGCCCTGGCCGTGGCGCTGCCCATCCTTCCATTCGCCCTCGTAGCGGTAGCCGTCGGGATAGGTCATCACGCCGGTACCGTGGTTCTTGGCATCCTTGAACTCGCCCTCGTAGACCAGACCGTTGGCGTAGGTGGCGGTGCCTTCGCCCTCGATCACGCCGGCGCTCCATTCGCCTTCGTAGGTTGATCCGTCGGGATAGGTAATCTTGCCGGTGCCGTCAGGCTGGCCGTCGCGGAACTGCCCCTCGTACACCGACCCGTCTGGATAGGTCACGCGGCCTTTGCCTTCGATGCGTCCGGCGACCCAGTTCCCCTCGTAGATGTATCCGTCGGCGCCGGTGAAGGTGCCCTGACCGTGGCGTTTGTCGTCCTTGAACTCGCCCTCGTAGACATCGCCGTTGGCATAGTTCACGCGGCCCCGGCCGGCGCGGCGCCCGTTCACGAGTTGGCCCTTGTAGACATCGCCGTTGGCTTGCGTCAGTGTGCCTTCGCCGTTGATCTGGCCATCTTTCCAGGTACCCTCGTAGACCGTGCCGTTGGGCATGGTCAGCTTGCCTTGGCCCTGGCGGGTTCCGCGCTGAACCTCGCCTTCGTAGACCGAACCGTCGGGGTAGGTGATGGTCGCCTGGCCTTCCTTGACGCCATTGTCCCACTCGCCTTCATAAATATATCCGCCTGGCGATTCCATTACGCCCTGGCCGTGGTGCATGGCATTGCGAAAGCCGCCCTGGTAGCGCACGCCGTTGGCATAGACGGCTACGCCTTGCCCGTTGATCTTGCCGTCCTTCCACTCGCCCTCGTAGGTGCCGCCATCGGTGAACACGATCTTGCCGACGCCCTCGGGTTTGCCCTTGGCAAATTCGCCCTCGTAGACCGAGCCATTCGGGAATCGTGCCACGCCCTGGCCGCGAATCTCGCCGTTGACCCATTCACCGGTGTATTCGTAGCCGTTGGGCAGTGTGTATGTGCCGGTGCCGTGCTGAAGACCGTTCTCGAACGTGCCTTCATAGACGCCGCCATCATCGTATTGCTTGGTCTGAACCTCGCCTTCCTGCGCAAGAGCCATCCCTGCCCAGAGTAATCCGGCCAGTCCCGAAATCATGAATGATGTCCGCATTCTCGCCATGTCCGTCCCTGCTATACCGCGTGCATCCTGTCGGCGGCTGTCGCAAAAAACCTAATCGACGGACTGGCGGGGGGCAACGTATTTTCCCCAATTCGGCTTCCCCTCGCCAACTGATCTGCTAGATCATGGCGCAAACGGGACCAGGAGACAGCCGATGGCCGATGCGTTTCGCCTCACGCTGGCGCAACTCAACCCCACAGTGGGCAATATCGACGCGAATGCCGGTCAGGCCCGCACAGCGTGGGAACAGGCCCGTGCAGCCGGAGCCGACATGCTGGCGTTGCCGGAGATGTTCATCACCGGCTATGATTGCCAGGATCTCGTGCAGAAGCCGGCGTTTCACCAAGCCGCCCTGGCCGCGATCGAGGCCTTGGCGGCCGATTGCGCGGACGGCCCGGCCATTGGTATCGGCGGACCCTACATGGAAGGGGCAAGCCTGTACAACGCGTGGTTCATTCTGACCGGGGGGCGTATCGTGCATGTCGTGCGCAAGCATCACTTGCCCAACGACACCGTGTTCGATGAGGCGCGCGTTTTTGCCTCGGCCAACCCCGGCGGTCCCTACAGCATCGGCCCGCTGCGCATCGGGACACCGATCTGCGAGGATGCCTGGCACGACGATGTGGCCGAAACACTGGAGGAAACCGGCGCGGAACTGCTGCTGGTGCCCAATGGGAGCCCCTATTCGCGGGGACGGTTGGAAATGCGCCAGACCATGATGGTGGCGCGGGTGGTCGAAACGGGTCTGCCACTGGTTTATCTCAACATGGTGGGTGGGCAGGACGACCAGGTGTTTGATGGCGCGTCCTTCGTGCTCAATCCCGGCGGGGCGCTGGCTGTGCAGTTGCCGCCTTTCGACAGCGCGATCACGCATGTCGATTTCACCCGCACGGCCGAGGGGTGGCGCGCTGCCGAGGGAAACAAGGCCCATATCCCCGACACGATGGAGCAGGATTATCGCGCCATGGTTGAAAGCCTGAGCGATTATTGCGCCAAGACGGGGTTTCGCCGCGTCCTGCTGGGCCTGTCGGGGGGCATCGACAGCGCGCTGGTGGCGACGATCGCGGTGGATGCATTGGGCGCTGACAACGTGCGCTGCGTGATGCTGCCCTCGGAATACACCTCGCCTCATTCGCTGGAGGATGCACAAGCGCTGGCCGATTCTCTGGGCGTGCCCTATGATACCGTGCCGATCTCGCAGGCGCGCGATGCCGTCAACGCGACGCTGGCGCCGCTTTTCGCGGGCCGCGACGAGGGTCTGACCGAGGAAAACATACAATCCCGCCTGCGCGGCCTGCTGCTCATGGCAATGTCCAACAAGTTCGGAGAGATGCTGCTGACTACCGGCAACAAGTCCGAGGTCGCGGTCGGCTACTCCACGATCTATGGCGACATGGCGGGCGGATACAACCCGATCAAGGACATGTACAAGACGCGCGTCTTTGCCGCCTGCCGCTGGCGCAACGGGGCGCATCGCGAGTGGATGTCGGGGCCCGCGGG
>JAABTI010000153.1 GCA_011389955.1 Paracoccaceae bacterium
GGGTATCGACGAATCCATGATCGATATCGTTCACGGCGATACTGCCAGGGGACCGATGGGAATGGGCACCTACGGCTCCCGCAGCCTCGCGGTCGGAGGCAGCGCCATGGTGCGCGCCACCGAGAAAGTGATCAATAAGGCCAAGAAGATCGCGGCCCATTTGATGGAAGCCAGCGAGGCAGATATCGAGCTCAAGGACGGGCAGTTCACGGTCGCGGGCACCGACAAGTCCGTTGCATGGGGCGATGTGACCCTTGCTGCCTATGTGCCGCACAATTACCCCCTGGAAGATATCGAGCCGGGTCTGGAGGAGACCGCGTTCTACGATCCCAGCAACTTCACCTATCCGTCGGGCGCTTATGCCTGCGAGGTCGAACTAGACCCGGAAACCGGTAAGGTGACCATTGAGCGGTTCGCGGCCGCAGATGATTTCGGCAATATCGTCAACCCGATGATCGTGGACGGGCAGGTGCATGGCGGGATTGGCCAGGGTATCGGCCAGGCACTTCTGGAAGGTTGCAGTTACGACGAGAACGGGCAGCTGATCACCGGCTCCTACATGGATTACGCGATGCCGCGTGCCGATGATGTTCCGTTCTACCAAGTGGATCATTCCTGCCAGACACCATGCACGCACAATCCGTTGGGCGTGAAGGGCTGTGGCGAGGCAGGAGCCATCGGCAGTCCGCCTGCCGTAGTAAACGCAGTGGTCAACGCCGTGCGCAGCGGTGGTCACGACATCACCCATATCGACATGCCGCTCTCGCCCTCGCGCGTGTGGCAGGCCATGAACGCTTGAGGAGGCATTCCAATGTATAATTTCGATTTCGTAAGGCCCTCCAGCGTGAAGGACGCGGTCGATGCCCTTGGCGCAGAGGAGGCGCAGGCGCTTGGCGGCGGGCAGACCCTGATCCCGACGATGAAGCAACGTCTGGCAATGCCGGCCAAACTGGTCAGCCTGACGGGCATAGCCGAATTGCAGGGGGTCGGCCGCGACGATTCTGGCGCGCTTGTCATCGGCGGCGCCACGACCCATGCCACCGTGGAACGCGAGGCGGGCGATTATCCGGCGCTGGCCGAGTTGGCCCATCACATCGGTGACCCGGCAGTGCGCAATCGGGGCACCATTGGCGGAAGCTTGGCCAACAACGACCCGTCCGCTTGCTATCCCGCCGCCGTTCTGGGCACGGGTGCGACGGTGGTGACCAGCAATCGCGAGATTGCGGCGGACGATTTCTTCGAGGGAATGTTCACGACCGCGCTTGAGGATGGCGAGATTATCACTGCGGTAAGGTTCCCCATTCCGCAAGTCGCGAATTATCAGAAGTTCGAACAGCCAGCTTCGCGTTTCGCCCTTGTCGGGGTGTTCGTAGCGAAGTTTTCCGATGCCGTGCGCGTCGCGGTCACGGGCGCCTCGGAAGAGGGTGTGTTCAGATGGAGCGAGGCCGAGGCGGCGTTGTCATCGGAATTCACGCCTTCCGCGGTTGAGGGGCTTGGCGTGAGTCCGGACGGGATGATCTCGGATCTGCACGGATCGGCCGCGTACCGCGCGCATCTGGTGGGCGTTCTGACCAAGCGTGCCGTGGCCGCGGCAGGCTGACCCAGCACTGTTGCGGGCGCAGGCGATTCCGGCGCCCGCACCAGATTAGGCCTCCCCTTTGAACCGCTGCATTATCTCCGGCAAGTCATGGAAATCCCTGAAGAGAAGCGTGTGCGGCATCGCATCGACGGGCGATTTCCGGTATCCTTCTGTAAAAAGCGCGAATGCGACGCCGGCGGCTTGGGCTGTTTCGGCGTCAACTTCGCTATCTCCGACATAGGCGTGAATCCCGTCTCCCAGCCGTTCGAACGCCAGTCTGAGCGGTGCGGGGTCTGGCTTTCTCACCGAAAGACTATCGCCACCGATCACGACATCGAAGAACTGACCGAGATCGAGCGCGTTCAATATCTGCACCGCCGGCGCCTTGAACTTGTTGGTGCAAACGCCAAGGCGGTGACCGGCGCCGCGCAATCGCTCGAGTGCTTGTGGCACGCCGGGATATGGGCGCGTCAACTCGGTTGGTCGGGCAGTGTAATGGTCCAGCATGTGTTCGACCATCATCGAATGACGGTCCGGCGATATACCACGCGCCTGCATCACCAAACTCACGAGATTTGGAATACCGTTACCGATAAATGACGTGACAGTTTCCAAGTCGAGCGGTGCAAGCCCTTCGGCAGACAGCATCCGGTTGGCGGCGGCATGAATATCAGGCGCGCTGTCGATCAGGGTGCCGTCGAGATCGAACACGATTGAGGTCATGGCGATTTCCACTTGATGGAACAGCCCATCGAGGGCGTCTGCTGTGCCGGGCCGCGCCCGGTTCGTGCAATCTGTGTCATGGCATCATACAACTCGCGCGGCGCATCCGCTGAAGCGGCATTACGCCCCGACGCATCCAGACGACCCCGGTAGTGCAAACCGAGATCCGCGTTGAACCCGAAAAAGTCTGGCGTGCAGGCGGCGCCATAGGCTCGCGCGACCGCCTGGCTTTCATCATGAAGGTAGGGAAAGGGAAACTCGCGTTCCGCAGCCAAGTCTTTCATCTTGTCAAAGCTGTCATCGGGGTAGCTTTCGGCATCGTTGGCGCAGATCGCGGCAACGCCGATGCCTTGGGCCTGTAAATCGCGTGCATCCCGGATGATCCTGTCGAGAACAGACAGGACGTACGGGCAGTGGTTGCAAACGAACATGATCAGCGTGCCGTTTCGGCCGGCGACGTCGGACAGGCTGTAACGTTGCCCATCGGTTCCGGGCAGGGTGAAATCCGCCGCCGGGGAGTCAAAGTCGCAAACCGGGGGTGTCACTGCCATTGCATCCTCCTCATGGAACGTGTGTCGGGTAGCTGTCAGTCAGACAGGCGCAGATCGGCGAACGTGTCAACAACCGCACGCGCCGGGGAAAAATCCTGTCCAGCGGTATAGGGGCCGGGAGAGACGATGCACGCGATGCCGGCGCGATGCGCCGACAACAGGCCATTGCGGCTGTCCTCCAGGGCCAAGGTGCGGTCGGGCGGCAGTCCGAGCCGCTCGAGAGCAAGGTTATACACGTCGGGCGCCGGTTTCTTTCTCGCAACCTCGTCTCCTGCTGCGATCACGTCGAACACATGTGCCGCACGCTGCCTGAGCGTGGCGAGGATCAATGCATCCACGTTGCTGCGGCTGGTCGTGGTCGCAAGCGCAAGACGCAGCCCCGCCGCCCGCGCTTGCGTGATGAGATCCGCGATGCCGGCGCGCAAGGCGATATTGCCGCGTGCCATCATATCGCCATAGCGACGGGTCTTGTCGGCATGGAGCAGGGTGATCCGCTCGTTGCTGGGGGCAGGACCGCCCGCGTGGTCGCGGATATAGGCGCGGATGCGCTCCTTGCCGCCTGTCGTCGTCAGCAGTTCGCGATAGAGCCCTGAGGTCCAATGCCAATCCAGACCCGCCGCCCTGAACGCGGCGTTGAAGGCGTGGCGGTGCATCTCCTCGGTTTCGGCGAGCGTGCCGTCCACGTCGAAAATCAGCGCCGACAGGGAGGACGATATTGGCGCCTGCATCATTGCCCCATCGCGTTGGTTGCGGCGTTTCGGATGGCGCGGATGTTTTCGCCGTAGGGGGCCGGGTTGGTGACGGAGCCGCCGCGGAACACGGCGGATCCTGCGACCAGCACGTCGGCGCCGGCGGCGGCGACCAGCGGCGCGGTATCGGGCGTGACGCCGCCGTCGATCTGGACATGGATGGGCCTGTCGCCGATCATCGCGCGGATCCTGTGGGTCTTGTCGATGCCGGCGGGGATGAATTTCTGCCCCCCGAAGCCGGGGTTCACGGTCATCACCAGCACCATGTCGGCCAGGTCCAGCACATCGGCCACCGCCTCGGCCGGGGTGCCGGGGTTGAGCGCCACCCCCGCCTTCACCCCTTGCGCGCGGATCGCCTGGAGCGTGCGGTGGATATGCGGGCCGGCCTCGACATGGGCGGTGATCATGTCGGCGCC
>JAABTI010000154.1 GCA_011389955.1 Paracoccaceae bacterium
CGCTCAACCGCGACCAGAAGATGCCCTTTGGCGTCGACAAGGACAGCGGGGTCGGGTGTTTCTGCCTCGATCGTCACATGGCTGATGTCGCCGACGGTGCGCGACAGGATGAACTCGGCCAAACCCCCGATCAGTGCGGACATGAAGATGAAGATGAACACCCCGACTGCCACGCCGGAAACCAGAAGCGCCGTCTGCGCCTTGTTTGCCGTCAGATAGCGTAAAGCGATCTTGAGCCCGTAAAGCATCAGGGGACATCCGACCGGATCGGTTGGCCATCGCTCAGACCCGTCGCGTCGATGATCACCGGATCACCGGGTGACAACCCGTTTGTCACGATCAGCCGTGCGGCAGGCCAGTCGATTACCCTTACGGACTGACGCCGGGCGACCCCGTCATGCGCCAGAAAAACCGCCGCATCCCCATTGTTCCTCACAAGGGCTGTGCGCGGGACAGTCAGCGCGGCGTCCTGCTGGTCCACAATGATATTGGCCGTGACTGTCAGACCAACAGGGGCGCTGATCGGCGCATCGAACCCGATCTCTACCGCAAGGCCGCCGGTCGTGATGTCCACCCGGCCTGCAACGGTCCTGATGTGTCCCGTTCGCGTTTCTGTTTCCCCCGACAGGCGCAGGGTGACCGGCTGGCCAACGACGATCTGGCTCGCGTAGGCTTCATCCACGTCAGTTTCGACAATCAGATCGTCCAGATCCGCCAGCGTCAACAGGACGGTTGTCGTATCCGCGATCTGACCCACTTCGGCATCCAGTGCGATAACGGTTCCCGAGATCGGCGCACGCAGGGTGTGACGCGTCAACTGGACCTGCGCCTGTTCCAAAAGGGCTGTCATGCGCGCGACCTCCTGTGTTGCGGACTGCACCGCAAGCCAATCTGCCGCCAGTTTCGCTGCGCTGACATTCGCTCCCAGCGCCAGGGAGCGTGCATAGGTCGCCGCTGCCTGTTCCTTTGCTACCAAGGCGGCGTCAAGCCCCGCCAACGCCTGTCGCAGGATGGCTTCCTGTGCAGAGCTGTCGGTCCGGAGCAGCAGCTGGCCGGCCTCCACCTGCTGTCCCTCGTTGACCGCTACTTGAGTCAGGCTTCCGCCGACCTGCGAGCGGAGGTCGACCGAGTGCAGTGCCGCGATCCTGCCGTTGACGGCCAGCAGACGGGTGACAGGCGCATCTGCGACCTCTTCTATTGCGACAGGTATCCGAGCCGCAGTCCAAGGCTGGAAGTAAACGAGACCCGCCACGACAGTGCCCAACATCCCGCCCAAAAGCCAGACCCATCGGCGACGGTGTTGGTCAATCGCAGGCGGCGGGTCCGGAGGCTTGCAAGGCACGGGGACAAGCGATGAAGACACCTCTACAGGGGCCTGATCCACTGGTGATTCATTGCCTTGCTGCGTGGGCGTTTTGGAAGAGGCCATGGCACCCTTGGATTGGATTTGAAAGAGGCATACCACCGACAGCTTATCTTTTCGAAACCCCATTATCCACGAGAAAAAGCAGGCGCCATGACGGCATGCAGATGCCAGATTCAAGTGCAAAGCCGCGTCTTGTTGCAACGGGCATTGCATCGGCGCTGCCCCCTCCACGGCCCATGGCCAGAGAAGCGACGAGAGAAGGTCAACTTCGCCATGGACTGCCAGTGCCGTGCGGCCCGAGCGACCGGGCTGAGCGCCAGAAGAGGCTATGCGGCATGCCTGACCGCGTCGCGGGCAAGGAGGCCGGGACGACTCCTTGTTCTGGCCCGGACCCGGCCTCGGCTAGGGCGTGTCGGGTTTGATCGAATTCGCGCCGCCGGGAACGGCGGCGAAGCCGCCCGGGCAGCACCCGACCGTGGCCCTGTGCTGCCCTTTCGTTGGGCGCGAGACGAATCCGATTTGCTGGGTTACGCTATAAGCCCTGCGCCGATCCCATGCCGCGCCTTGTCGGGCGAAACCATTCCCGACTTGAAAGACGCTGGCGCGGCCGGAGCCTATCCGCATATGCAGAGGCTCAGCCACCAGTGCCGTCCTTGCGCGCCTGCCGCCCAGTTTGCTTGCTCACGAAAAGACCTTCGGCGCGGGCCTGGAGGGAGTGGAATCCGGTTTGTCGCGCTCCGGTGTCCCGGGCGATTACATCCGCGCCTCGATCAGATGCGGGCCCGGTTCCGCGAAGGCGCGGGTGAGTTCGTCGTGCAGGTCTTGCGCGTCGGAGACGTTGACACCCGGCACGCCGTAAGCGCGGGCCTGCGCGACCCAGTCGATGGGCGGATTGTCGAGGCTCATCAGCGGGTCGGAGTGCTCATCCGGCTCGCCCGCGCCGATGCGCGACATTTCGGTGGCGAGGATGCGGTAGCGCCGGTTCGACAGGATCACCACGGTGACGTTCATGCCGGCGCGCGCCATGGTCCAGAGCGCCTGGGGCGTGTAGCTGGCCGAGCCGTCGCCGACCACGGCCAGAACCGGGCGGTCGGGGCAGGCGGCGGCGGCGCCCACGGCCACGGGCATGGAATAGCCGATCGAACCGCCGCGATTGTTGAGCCAGTCATGCGCGGGAGACGCGGCGCAGGCCGGTTGCAGGTGGGGGCCGTTGGTCACGGATTCATCCACCACGATCGCGCCTTCGGGCAGGGCGTTGGCCACGGCAGCGCCCAGCGCCTCGGGCGTGATCGCGCCGCGGGGCAGGGGCGGCATGGCCGGGGCGGTTGCATCCACCGGCGCGGCGCCGAGGTGATCGGCCAGTGCGGCCAGTGTCGCTTCGAGATCGCATTCGGGCGGGGAGAGGGGGGTGACCGCGCAGCCCTCGGGCAGAAGCGCGCTGGGACGTTCGGGATAGGCGAAGAAGGCCACCGGCGCGCGGGCCCCGGCGAGAATGGCATGGCGGGTGCCGGCGAGCGCCTCAAGCGCGGCGTCGATCTGGAACGGAATGCGGGCCAGTTCAGGCAAGCCCCCGCCACGAGAGGTGCGCGCGGTCGCGGCCTCGGCGCGCAGGCTCGCGCCGGTTTTTGCGGCGATGGCGTGGCCGAGCTCGATGGCGCGGCGGGTGATGTGGGGGCTGCCCAGCAGCAGAAGCGCGCCCGGTTCATGCAATGCCTTGGCCGCCGCGGCGATGGTCGCGGCATCGGGGGGCGTGGGCATGGGCGGGCTGGCCGGGGGCAGGTTCGAGGGCTGTGCCGCGCTCCAGGCGATGTCGTTGGGCACGATCAGCGTGCCGACGCCGGTGGGGCCGGTCCGGATGTCGGTGAGCATGTCGGTCACGGCGGCGTCGATCTGGCCGATGTCATCAAGGGTTGTCACCGTCTTGCTGACCGGGCGCGCGAGCCCGGCGATATCGGCGGTGAGCGGGGCGTCATGGGCGATGTGGTCGACCGCGTGTTCGCCGACGATGTTAATGATCGGCGAGGCGGCCTTGCGCGCGTTGTGCAGGTTGGCGATCCCGTTGGCGAGGCCGGGGCCAAGATGCAAAAGCGTTGCGGCGGGTCTGCGCGCCATGCGGGCGAAGCCGTCGGCGGCGCCGGTGGCGACGCCCTCGAACAGGCACAGGTGGCAGGTGATGCCGAGGTCATGGGTGAAGGCCGTGACGAGGTGCATTTCCGTCGTGCCGGGATTGGCAAAGCATGTATCGACCCCGTTCCGGGCGAGAACCCGGGCCAGTATGTCCGCGCCTGTCTGTGCCATCTGCGTCGCTCCCTGCATCTCGTGACATTCGGCACCGAAGGTGGCAGCCGAACGCGGGAGGTGCAAGCGGCGACGCTGCGTTCCCTGCGAGTGGCGGATGTCAGATCCGGAACAGCGGTTGCAGCACGCGCGGCAGGAAGCTGTTGAATTTCAACGCCGCATCGGTGGCGGCGAGGCAGATGCAGGGCGCGCCCTCGGCGGCAATCGGCGTGTGTTCGAGATCGGCATCCGCGATTTCGAGATCGCCGGGGCCGAAATGGCCGGTTTCATCCTCGAAGGCGCCTTGCAGGACCAGCGTCAGTTCGAGGCCGTTATGCCCGTGATCGGGCACCGCCTGACCGGGT
>JAABTI010000155.1 GCA_011389955.1 Paracoccaceae bacterium
ATGCCTGTCCGATCGTCTGATGGCCCAGGCACACGCCCAGCAGTGGCACCCGGGCCCGCGCCGCGGCGCGGGTGAGGTCAAGGCAGATGCCGGCCTGATCGGGGTCGCACGGGCCGGGGGATAACAGGATGCCGGAGGGGCGCATCGCAATGGCCTGCGCCACGTCCAGTGCGTCGTTGCGGCGCACCGTCACATCGGCGCCCAGTTCGCCTACGTAATGCACCAGATTATAGGTGAAGCTGTCGTAGTTATCGATCAGAAGCAGCATCGGGCCAATCTTTTGTGGTTGCTTGTTGATTTCCGGGGCTGGAGGCCCGCATCATGGTCGCGTTATACTTGTTCAGGCTTGCGCTTGAGCGTCAAGAGGGGCACCCCGTGAATCAAGCGGCGGGCGCGATGGCATAACCCGGGAGGCAAGGCAGTGGCACGCGGAGTGATTAGCGGAGTGATCTGGGGGGGTATCGTTTCGGTGCTGGTGGGGGCGAGTGTGTCGCTGATCAACGGACCGGTCACCTTTCCACGCCCCGAGGCGACATCGCTGGAGGTGCCGCCGGGGTCCGAATTCGACCGCGCGGGCGAGGATCGCATGGCCGAACTGCCCCAGCAGGACACCGCACCCGAGGCCACGCAGGGGGTGCCGCGCGCGACCGCGCCGACCGCCGACGACCTGAGCCCGCGGGCCGGGGCGGACACCGAACCGGGAACCGCCCCCGATGCGGGGCAGGATACCCCAACGATCGGGGCGCCGGCCCCGCAAACGACGGCGGACACGCCCGGGATCGCATCTGGAAACACCGGCGACGCACCTGTGAACGATGCGAACCGCGCGGTGCCGCGTCCGAGCGCGCCCGACACCGCCGTGGATGAAGGCCCGCAGGCAGACACGATAGCGCCACTTCCGATCGCGCCCGGCGGGGCGGATGATACTGGTATCCAGGGCGATTTCCCCTCGGACAGCGACGCGGCCGCGCAAACGCCCGATCCGCTGATTCCGCCGCAGCCGCAGACCGAGGCGGGAACGACCGAAGGCGCGTCGGCCCCGCCCGGGGCGGCCACTCAGGACGGCGCGGGTGAAAGCCCGGTCGTTCCCCGCGACCCCGATGATGAGCGCGGGGCGAGCGCCGATGGCAACGCGCCTGGCGTCGGCACCCCTGTCACTCGGCTGACCGATCGCGATGAGGGCAGCCGCCTGCCAACCGTCACGGACAGCCCCGTGGGCAGCACGGAGGCGAACGAGGCGGAGACGCCGTTGCGCCCGATCGAGCGCAACGCCGTGGAGTTCGAGGCGCCGGAAGGAGTCCCGCTGATGTCGGTAATTCTGATCCACGACGGCGACAGCCCGATCGGGCTTGAGGCTTTATCGGCCTTTCCCTATCCGCTGAGCTTTGCCATAGATGCCAGCCGCCCCGACGCGGCCGAGGCTATGGCGCGCTACCGTGCTGCCGGGTTCGAGGTGGTTGCCCGTATCGATCTGCCTGACGGGGCCACACCCGCCGACGCGGAGACAGTCATGGAAACCCACCTGCGTGCCATGCCGGGGATTGTCGCGGTCATGGAAAAGACGCCCGGCAGCCTGCAACCTGATCGCCCCGTGGCCGAGCAGATCGGCGCCATCCTTGCCGAGAGCGGTCACGGGCTGGTTCTGTTCCCCAAGGGGTTGGATGCCGCCCGCAAGCTGGCCAGCAAGGCCGGGGTTCCGGTGGCGACGGTGTTTCGGGATTTCGATGCCGACAAAGAGGATGCGGCGACGATCCGGCGCGTTCTGGACCGCGCCGCGTTTCGGGCGCGCCAGCAGCAGGAAGGCGTGGTAATGGTGGGGCGGCTGCGGCCCGATACGATTTCGGCGCTGTTGCTGTGGGGCTTGCAGGACCAGACGGGCAACATCGCGCCCGCGCCGGTTTCCGCGCTGCTCCTTGCGGAGTGAGGGTGAGGTCAGACGGCGGTCTCGCGCCATTCGCCGGGCGCTAGCGCGCCCAAGCTCCAATCGCCGATGGACAACCGGACCAGGCGCAAGGTGGGGTGTCCCACATGTGCCGTCATGCGCCGCACCTGCCGGTTACGTCCTTCGCGCAGAACGATTTGCAGCCATGTATCCGGTACTTTCTTTCGGTAGCGAACCGGAGGTGTGCGCGGCCACAGCCAGCCGGGCGGATCGACGCGGCGCACCTCGGCGGGGCGGGTCAGACCATCCTTGAGCCGGACACCTTGAGCAAGCGCGGCAAGCGCGGCGTCATCCGGCACGCCTTCGACCTGTACGAGGTAGGTCTTGGCCATCTTGTGGCTGGGGTCGGTGATGCGTGCCTGGAGACGGCCATCGTCGGTCAGAAGCAGCAATCCCTCGCTGTCGCGGTCAAGCCGGCCAGCGGGATAGACCCCGCGGACATCCACATGGTCGGACAGGGCCGGGCGGGTGGACGCGCTGCCGCGGTCGGTGAACTGCGACAGCACGCCCATCGGTTTGTTGAACAGGATCAGGCGGGTCATGCGGCCTTGATGGCGCAAGACACCATCCGCGGCAAGCCTCAGCGGCCGCTTGCGGCGGGCCACAGGCCGGGGCGCACCTTGTAGGTCCATTCGCCCCCGGCATTCTTCCAGCCGTTCACGGTGCGCTTGCCTTCATCGGAGGTATCACCCTCGAAACCGTCCACCACGGTGTAGGCCGGCACATCGACCCCGGCTTCGGCCAAGGCGTTGACAGCCATCGCGCTGCGCCCGCCCGAACGGCACATGACCAGCAGAGCGGCGGGGTCTTCCCGCGTGATGAAGGCCTTGACCTCTTCCACGAAGGTCGGGTTCGGACGCATGCCGTAGCGCTTTTTCTTGGCGTTGTAGGGATGCTCGGGATCGATTGTCTTGAACGGGATGTTCACGTCGGTGACGTTGGCGTAGCCCACCAGCATCGTTTCGGCGGGGCTGCGGACATCCACAAGGGCCACGTCATCGCGGTTCGAAAGAACCTCGATGGATTCGGCCGCGGTGATGTAAAGGCCCGTCTTGTTGACCTTCTTCTCGGGGAGCTGCGATTCGACCACCGTGGTGTCGATGCCCGTGCCGTGCCCGTCGGCAAGCGCCGCCGGGGCCGATGCAAGGGCAAGACCGAACGCCAGGGCCGGCGCGGCGAAGATGTGGGAAAGCGATGCCATTCGAATGTCCTTTCAGGTAAATTCCTTATTGTGAATATGTGTGCCTGAAAGCCCTGCCTGATGTCAACTGTCGTACAGTGCCCAAGGCCGGATCAGCCGTTGCCGCCATCGGTAAAACGCGCCGCATCCGCCGCCGCGCGGCGGATCGCACCGGATTTGTGGACCGTTTCCTGATACTCGGCTTCGGGATCGCTGTCGTGAACCACGCCACCGCCAGACTGGATGTAGAGATGCCCGCCCTTCACAAGTGCGGTTCGCAGGGCAATGCACATGTCCATGTCGCCGCCGGCACTGAAATAACCCACGCCGCCGCCATAGGGGCCACGCTTTTCCGGTTCCAGCTCGTCAATGATTTCCATTGCGCGCACCTTGGGAGCGCCACTGACCGTGCCGGCGGGCATACCTGCGAAAAAGGCGCGCAGTGCGTCTTGATCCTCGGCAAGTTCGCCCACCACGTTGGACACGATATGCATCACGTGACTGTAGCGTTCGATGGTGAACTGCTCGGTCGGCCGAACGGTGCCGATGCGGGAAACCTTGCCCGTGTCGTTGCGGCCCAGGTCCAGCAGCATGAGGTGTTCGGCCCGTTCTTTCGGGTCGGCGAGGAGTTCTGCCTCGAGCGCCTTGTCCTGCTCGGGGGTGGCACCGCGCGGACGCGTGCCGGCGATCGGGCGGATCGTGACCTCGCGGCCGAACACGCGCACCAGGATCTCGGGGCTGGCACCGACCAGTTGAAAGCCGCCGAAGTTGAAAAAGAACATGAATGGCGACGGGTTTGTGCGCCTTAGCGAGCGATAGAGCGTGAAGGGCGGCAGCGTGAAGGACTGATGCCAGCGTTGCGACGGAACGACCTGAAAGAT
>JAABTI010000156.1 GCA_011389955.1 Paracoccaceae bacterium
CCGACGCAAATCCCATGGCTGATCCTCCTTGGCGGCATGGCACGCTCCCCCGTGGTCATGCCCATTTCCCTGAGCGTAGTGTGAAAGGCTTTCACGCCCCGTGCAAGCCCACGGCGGAAAGGTGGCGCAACGTCAAAGCGCCGCGCACCGGCCCGACCGCCTGCCGCCGCCGCCGCTATTGCGCGGCGATTCCATCGGTGAACTGCAACCGCGCCAGCCGCGCATAAAGGCCACCTTCGGCCACCAGCGCATCATGCGTGCCCTGCGCCACGATACGGCCCCCGTCCATCACCACGATGCGGTCGGCCTTCTTTACCGTGGCCAGCCGATGCGCAACAATGATCGTCGTACGCGAGCGCGCCATGTCCTCGACCGCGGCCTGTACCGCCCGTTCGCTCTCGGCATCTAGCGCCGAGGTCGCCTCGTCCAGCAACAGCACCGGCGCATCGCGCAGGACCGCGCGGGCGATGGCGACACGCTGCTTCTGACCGCCCGACAGCATCACGCCGCGCTCGCCCAGTTGCGCATCGTACCCCCCGGGCAAGGCCATGATGAACTCATGCGCGGCAGCAGCCAGTGCGGCGGCCTCGACCTCGGCATCGGTGGCACCGGGCCTGCCGAAGCGGATGTTCTCCCGCGCCGTGGTGGCAAAAATCACCGGATCCTGCGGCACCAGCGCCAGATGCGCCCGGAAGTCTTGCCGCCGCATCTGCGACAGGTCCACACCGTCCAGCAACACCCGCCCCTCGCTGGGGTCGTAGAACCGCAGGATGGATTGCACGATGGTCGTCTTGCCGGCCCCAGACGGACCGACCAGCGCCACCGTCTCGCCGGGGGCGATGTCCAGGTCCACTGCATCCAGCGCCGGACTGTCGGGCCGCGACGGGTAATGCAGGCTGACTCCCTCGAAGGTGATTCCCCCGCGCACCGGCGACGGCACCGGCAACGGGCTGTCAGGGTCGGCCACCGCGTCCTCGGCCTGCAACAGTTCGACCAGTCGCTCGGTCGCACCGGCGGCCCGCTGCAACTCGCCCCAGATTTCCGACAGCGCCCCGACCGATCCGGCCACCAGCACCGCGTAGATCAGGAACTGCACCAACGCCCCGGCGCTCATCGCGCCTGCGCGCACGTCGTTCGCGCCGATCCACAACACCCCCACGATCCCCGAGAACACCAGGAAAATGACGATCACCGTCATCACCGCGCGCGTCGTGATCCGTTTGCGCGCGGCATCGAAGCTTTTCTCGGTGACATCGGCGAACGCGTCCCGCGTCGGCGCCTCGTTGGTGAAGGCTTGCACCGTCTGCACGCTCAGCAACGATTCCGACGCGCTGCCGGAACTGCTCGCGATCCAATCCTGGTTCTCGCGGCTGAGCGCCCTCAGCCGCCGCCCCAGCACCAAGATAGGCACCACCACCGCCGGCACCAGCAACAGCACCAGTCCCGTCAACTTGGCCGAGGTCACCATCATCAGGGCAAGCCCCCCCACCAGCAGCAGCACGTTGCGCAACGCGATGGATATGGACGACCCGATCACCGACAAGATCACCGTCGTGTCTGTGGTCACCCGGCTGAGGATCTCGCCAGTCATGATTTTTTCGAAATAGGCCGGGCTCATGCCGATCACACGGTCGAACACGGCCTTGCGGATATCGGCGACAACCCGTTCGCCCAGCCGCGTCACCAGCGCATAGCGCAGCCCCGTGCCCAGCGCCAGTAATCCAGCGATCGCCAGCGCGGCACCGAAATACTTATCCAGCAGGGCGGCATCCTGCGTGTTGAAGTTGTCAACCACCCGGCGGACCGCCAATGGCAGGATCAGCGATACCGAGGCTGTCAGCATAAGCGCCAGTATCGCCGCAGCCATCAATCCGCGATACGGTCGCAGGAACGGCCATAGCGCGGCTAGAGCGCCGATATCACGTGATTTCTCGCGATCCTGCGTTGCGCTGGTCTGGGTCGCCGCCATGTCCGGTCCTTCCTTGATCCTGCGCGGGGGGTTTAGAGGCTAGACGCGCGCAGGGCAAGCAGCAGCGCGCGCCAGCCCGCGCGTCAAAGCCGCGGCAGGGGCCGGGCCGGGCGCGCCGCCACACCGACATTTCCCAGGCCGCCGTCGGATACGGGTTGATTTCCCCCGGCTTTGAATCGCAAACTTTCCCGGCACCGCCGGGCCAAGGCCAGCGGTCAGGGTTGCGCGGCACCTCGAGCCGCTGACGTATTCAGGGAGGACAGAACAATGACGACACTCACACGCCGCGGCGCCATGGGCCTTATGGGCGGGGCCGCGACCCTGCCGCTTCTGGGCAGCCCGGCGCTGGCCAACACCAAGATGACGGTCGGCGCGCTGCGCTTTACCAGCCATGCCGCGTCCTTCGTGGCCTACGAGCGCGGCTACTTCAAGGAGGCGGGCCTCGACGTCGAGTTCAAGTTCTTCCAGGCCGCGCAGCCGATGGCGGTCGCCATCGCCTCCCGGGATGCCGACTATGCAGTTACCGCGATCTCCGGCGGCCTCATCAGCCTCGCCGAAAAAGGCGCGGCCAAGGTCATCGGCGGGGCCCTGAGCGAAGAGCCGGGAATCGATGGCCAGAAAATCCTGGCGTCCAATGCCGCCTTCGAGGCGGGCCTGACCAGTCCCGAGATGCTGGACGGCAAGCGCTTCGCCATGACGCAGGCGGGATCGTCGTTCCACTACATGGGCTCCAAGATCGCCGCCGCCGAGGACGCCGAGATGCAGTTCGTGCCCTTGCAGAAGGTGGGCGCGATCATCGGCGCGATGAAATCGGGCCAGGTCGATGCATGGTCGATCGTGCCGCATATCGCCAAGGCGCTCGCCGGTGGCGGCGCGGTCCAGATCATCGGCAACGTGGCCGACTACCTTCCCGACTACCAGGTCACGACCGTGTTCACCTCGGCCGAAAACGCCGCGAACGAACGCGCCAAGACCGACGCGTTTCTGTCGGCCTTCGCGCGCGGCGCGGATGATTTCAACGCGGCCCTCGTCGACATGACAGCGGGCGAAGACGCGGCCGAGGACATGGTTCGCCTGATCCACAAGTATGTCTATACCGACCGTCCGTTCGAAAAGGCCGCCCCGTCCATCCGCAACGGCGCAATGCGCATCAACGCGGGCGCGGCGCTCAACACCACATCGGTGCGCGACCAGCTCGACTGGTTCAAGTCCGAGAACCTGGTGAAACCGTCGATCACGATGGATACGCTTGTCGACGCGTCTTACGTGGAAACCATGTGACACCCTGACACTTGGGCGGAACCGCCTTACGACACGTACAAACACGCGGTTCCGCCGCCACCGGAAAGGCCACGAATATATGGAACTCAGGCTTGACGCCGTCTCGCATCGCTACGGCGATGTCGAGGTGCTCTCGGACATCAACCTGACGATCCCCGAAGGCCGGATCGTCTGCATCGTCGGACCCTCTGGGTGCGGCAAGTCAACTCTGCTGCGGTTCCTTGGCGGACTGGAGGTTCCGGACAGCGGCGCGGTCCTCCAACAAGGCCCCCTGCCCACCGGTTGCCTCAATCCACTGACCTACGTCTTCCAGGACTTCGCCCTGCTCCCATGGCGCAGCGTTACCGGAAATATTCAATTGGTTCTTGAGGACAGGGATCTCTCCCGAAGTGAAACACGCGCGATTATCGACGATGTTCTCACCCGCACGCGGCTTACAGATTTTCGCGACGCCCTGCCCAAGCAGCTCTCGGGCGGGATGAAACAGCGTGTCGCCATAGCCCGCGCCCTAGCCGTTACACCGGCTGTCATGCTGATGGACGAACCCCTCTCCGCCCTCGACAGCCAGACACGCGAATTGCTGATGGATGACCTGCTCACCCTGTGGGAACGGGCCCCCTTCACGGCGGTCTACGTCACCCACAACCTCGCCGAGGCCGTCCGCCTGGGGCATCAGATCGTCGTCCTCTCCCGCCGCCCCGGCGCCATCCGTGAGGTCGTCGAGATCGATACCCCCC
>JAABTI010000157.1 GCA_011389955.1 Paracoccaceae bacterium
GCTGCCGTTTGCGCATCTTCCGGTTCGCCTTCCCATCCCTGTTCGCCGATCAGTGGGACGAAGCGCACATCGGCAAGATCCTCGCGGTCGAACTGCCCCTTCTCGCGCCGGGTTACACGCACCAACTCCTGGGCGCGCTGGTCGATGCCGACGGGCACCACCATCCGCCCGCCCATGGTCAGCTGGGACTTAAGGGTTTCGGGCACGAATGGTGCACCGGCTGATACGAGGATCGCATCGAACGGCGCCTGTTCCTCCCAACCCTTTGTGCCATCCCCGTGAAAGACGTGTACGTTGGTGTAGCCGGCATCCTCAATCGCCGCCGAGGCCCGGGACGCCAGTGTTCCGTGACGCTCGATGGCAAAGACCTCGCCTGCAATCTCGGCCAGAACAGCGGCGGCATAGCCCGAACCCGCCCCGATCTCGAGCACCTTTTCGCCCCCTTTGAGCGCGAGCCCCTCGATCATGTAGGCCACGATATAGGGCTGCGAGATGGTCTGTTCTGCATCGATGGGCAGCGGGCGGTCCCGATAAGCCTGATCTTTCAGGTGATCCGGCACGAAACTCTCGCGCGGCACGCGCGCCATCGCATCCAGAACCATCGGGTCGCGCACTCCGCGCGCCCTGATCTGGCGTTCGACCATTTCCTTGCGAAGATCATCATAGCTGGGCATGTCGCGTCTCCTTTCGGATTCTTCGATGCTCTGAGCATTGCAGACAACCCGGAACCGTGTGCTTGGGGCACTCAAGCCGCGCGAACGCTGCCCAGATCCTCCGGAGGCGGCGAAGGCGGCACCTCGCCTGGGGGGTGCGGCACGTCTGGCACCGGATCGGGCGGTACTTCTCCCGGCGGTTCGGGATACTCCTCCGGTGGAGTCTGTGGCGTCTCCTTTGGTGGTTCCACAGGTTCTTCCGGAGGCACCGGTTCCGGCCGAGCGGGCTCGGAAGGCTCGCCGCCGACGGTCAGCGTTTCATCTGTTGGCGCGGGGAATTCGGGTTGTATCGCCATGACAGGTATTTCTCTTTGTCAATTTCGCGACGACTCTAGGTTTCGCGACGACTCTAGGTCACGCAGATGACCCATGCATTGATCGCGGTTAACTCCAGTCACCCGTGATCGTAACCTGCTCATCTGAACGCAATGCGTGTACTGCTTGCCCTGGTGCGGTTTGGCGTCAACTTGTCACGCGCCATGCCAAATCGAATCCGGGATCGAAAACGGTGACAGGGCCATCTTCGGTATCGATATGGGTCGGACTTGGGGTGGGCGCCTGTTTGCTCAGACTGATCGTGCCATCATTGACGGGCAATCCGTAGAAGGCAGCACCGTGCCGCGCGACGAACCCTTCCAGCCGGTCCAGAGCGTTATCTTCCTCGAACACCTGGGCCAGGATTGGCAGGGTGTTCGGGGCGGTGAAACAGCCGGCGCAGCCGCAGGCGCTTAGCTTGTTGGCGTCAGTATGCGGTGCGCTGTCGGTGCCGAGGAAAAACCGGGCGTCGCCACTGGTGGCGGCCTTGCGCAGAGCGAGCCGATGATCCTCGCGCTTGGCTACCGGCAGGCAATAGTAATGCGGTTTGATCCCGCCCACCAGGATGTGGTTGCGGTTAATGACAAGGTGATGGGTGGTGATGGTAGCACCGAGCCCATCATCGGCGGCCTGCACATAGGCGACGCCGTCCGCTGTGGTGATGTGTTCCATCACGACGCGCAAGCCCGGCGTGGCTCGCCGAATGGGATCAAGAACCCGGTCGATGAACACCGCCTCGCGATCGAAGATGTCGATCTCCGGGTCCGTGACTTCGCCATGTACGCACAATGGACAGCCGATCTCGGCCATTCGTTCCAGCACCGGCCGGACCTTGGCAAAGTCACGCACTCCGGACGCCGAATTGGTAGTGGCTCCTGCCGGGTAGAGTTTGACGGCAGTAATCAGTCCGCTGGCATGGGCGAATGCAAGATCGTCCGGGTCCGTGTCCTCGGTCAGATAGAGCGTCATCAGCGGCTCGAACGACATGCTGTCGGGCAGGGCATTCATGATACGGTCGCGGTAGGCTGCTGCCTGCGCCCCTGTCACGACGGGCGGCAAGAGGTTGGGCATTATGATCGCCCGGGCGAAATGGCGGGCGGTCTCAGGCAGGACGGCGCGCATCATCGCGCCATCGCGCAGATGAAGGTGCCAATCATCGGGGCGGGGCAGGGTGATCGTCTTGCTCATGGTCAGCCGGATACACAATTGCCTTGCGTTGGGCCAGTGATGTTTTTTGTTCAACCCTGATCCGGCTGTGTGTTCTGGTCGCCTGTCTTGGGATCGCCAGCGGGCGGAGCCGCGAACTTTTCCTCCAGCTTCTGGAGGCGGCGCCGGATTCGTGGGGCGCGGATCCGGGTGAGCGCGTTGCGGCATACGGCCATTTCAAGCTTGGGCCGATCCTGCGCGGCGAGCTTTCTCATCAGGCGCAGGATATAGGGCCCGTATCTGCGGCGCAGTCGCATCATGCCGGCGAAGTGCTGCAATGTAAGGGTGTCCTCGGCGGCCGCTTCGATCAGGCTGGTGAGCAGTTTCAGCGCGATGAGATCGCCCTGCAGGGCCGGTCCCATGTTGGGCATGCGAAGACGGAGCACGTTCGGGGCCTCGAACAGGGTGGCGTGCATTGCGTCGAGTTGTTCGTTCGGGTCGTAGAGAACGAAGGCACGGTCTGCCGCATCCAGCATGTCGGGCGCGTATCCGTAACGATCGGTGAATGACGTGCGCCTCATGTGAACGAAGCGGTCATCCCATTCCGTCAGGCGGGGGTCGAGCGTGGCCTGCGGTTGGATCGACAGCACCCGCGCGCCGGGAGCGGCGACGGAGAAGGCGGCGGCGGCGTATCCGCAGGGACCGGCGCCGTAGAAGACGACCTGGTCGAATTCTTCGAAAAAGCCGTCATCGACTAGCCGGTCGAAGTAGCCATAGACGGCGCGATGGCGATACCAGGTATCTCCGTCGCTTATCAGGGCGAGGTGAGACCAGCCGTTGGCCTCGACCAGGCTCCACCCGAGGGGGTGGGCGGTGTCAGACAGCGCCCGGATGCCCTGAAGGCTTTCGAAGGTGACGAGCAGGGTACGGCCCGCTGAAACGAGTGCGGCGCTGTGGTGCGGGCCGAGCCTTTCCAGGGCGCCATGAGGCCCAACGATATCAGAGACTGCCCGCAGCCAGTCCTCGCGGCCCAGGTCGGCAAGCGATGTCTCGGTAAGGTGTGGCCTGTCCTGCATGAATATCCTGTCCTCGTGAAGCCCCGTCTCAGGCAGGGGGCGTTGAGGGGGAAGCTAGGCAGGCAATAGGGCGAAAATTGGAAGAATTCATGAGGTTTCTGGGCTATTGTCCAGTCAGGTCCATCGGGGGCGGCAAACGAAGCTGCCTTGACGCGTTGGCGTGCCAACTGCAAGCATGATGCTCCACGATGAAGAAGTAATTGTAAGTGTCTGTATTGAATAAATAAGACAGGGGTGGCTATGCGCGATATGGATTCGATTGATGCCGTGCAGACGGCACTGGCACGTCAGGAATACGTTTGCGGACGCGCGCTTGCGACGGTCACGTTCCTGGCACTGAAACTGGGCCGGCCACTGTTCCTGGAAGGGGAGGCAGGAACGGGGAAAACCGAGATTGCCAAGGCTATTTCGGCGGCATTGGGTCGGCGGTTGATCCGGCTGCAATGCTACGAGGGGCTGGATGCGGCAAGCGCGGTTTACGAGTGGAATTTCGCCGAGCAGATGATAGCCATTCGCACCGCCGAGGCGGCGGGCGGCGGTGATCGCGACGCATTGAAATCCGAATTGTTTTCGGATGAATACCTGATCGAGCGCCCCCTTTTGCAGGCCATGCGCCCACAGGCCGGGGGGCCGCCCGTATTGCTGATCGACGAGGTGGATCGTACCGATGAACC
>JAABTI010000017.1 GCA_011389955.1 Paracoccaceae bacterium
CCCGAAATGACGCAGGCGATCGGCCACGAACCGCGCAGTATCGAACAGGTCGAACGCCAGTTCGGGGTTCTGGTGCAAATGCCGCCGCCAGGCGATCATGTCGTCGGCGAAGCCGGCAATGCGGTTGATAACGGCCATGGGTGGACACTTGAAAGGCGCGGGTCAGGTTGCACTCAACACCAGGAACGGAGCCGCCGCAATGCCCCACGAAATCATCCAGGACGCGCCCGAGGGCGCGCTTGACCGCCTGCTATGGATCATGCGCAAGCTGCGCGACCCGGAGGGCGGCTGCCCATGGGATCTGGAGCAGGATTTCGCCACCATCGCCCCTTACACGATCGAGGAGGCCTACGAGGTTGCCGACGCGATCGAGCGCGAGGATTGGCCCGAACTGGAAGGGGAACTGGGCGATCTGCTGCTCCAGGTCGTGTTTCACGGCCAGATCGGCGCCGAGGCGGATCTGTTCGACTTCGACAGCATCGCGCGCCGCATCGGGGACAAGATGATCGCGCGGCACCCGCATGTGTTCGGCACCGAGAGCCGCGAGAAAACCGCCGCGCAGCAGACCCGCGATTGGGAGGCGATCAAGGCGGCCGAACGCGCCGACAAGGCCCAGAGCGGTGCGCTGGACGGTGTGGCGCAGGGCCTGCCCGCTTTGACCCGCGCGCTGAAGCTGCAAAAGCGCGCGGCGCGGGTGGGGTTCGACTGGCCGCAGACCGATGAGGTGCTGAACAAGATCGTGGAGGAGGCCGGCGAACTGGCCGAGGCCCGTGATGAGTTGACGCAGGCCGAGATCAACGAGGAGTTCGGCGACCTGCTGTTCGTGATGGTCAACCTGGGCCGCCACCTGGGCGTGGAGGCCGAGGCGGCCCTGCGCGCGGCCAACGCCAAGTTCACCCGCCGGTTCACCCATATCGAATCACGGCTGGGCGAGCAGGGCAGGACGATGGCCGAGTCCGACCTGGCCGAAATGGACGCGTTGTGGGACGCGGCCAAGGCCATCGAGCGCGGCGAAACGGGGGCAAAATAATCCCGAGTTTTTTATTCAGCTATTGACCCGACTGTTTTTGTCGGAATATAGCGAGGGCATCGCAACATGATCCGAAGAGGATATCCGATGCCAAACTCGCTGAAATCCGCCTTTCTCGCCATGATCGCCGTCGCGGTCGCGGCCCCGGCCATCGCCGACGAGGTCAACCTCTATTCCTATCGTCAACCCGAATTGCTGGCGCCGCTGACCGACGCATTCACCAAGGAAACCGGTATCGACGTGAACGTCGCGCACCTGGACAAGGGCATGGTCGAGCGCCTGAAGGCAGAGGGCAAACGCTCCCCCGCCGATCTGGTGCTGACGGTCGATATCTCGCGCCTCGCGGCGGTCGTGGATGCCGGCCTTACCCAAGCGGTCGAAAGCGACACGCTGAACGCCAACGTGCCCGACATCTATCACGACCCCGACGGGCATTGGTGGGGCCTGACGACGCGCGCGCGTGTCGTCTATGCCAGCAAGGAGCGCGTCGAAGAGGGTGCGCTGACCCATTACGAACAGCTGGCCGATCCGAAATGGAAGGGGCGCGTTTGCACCCGTTCGGGCACGCATCCCTATAACGTCGCATTGGTCGCGGCGATGCTGCACCATCACGGCACCGATGAGACCCGTGCCTGGCTGGAAGGTGTGAAGGACAACCTGGCCCGCAAGCCGCAGGGTAATGACCGCGCGCAGGTCAAGGCGATCTGGGCCGGCGAATGTGATGTCAGTCTTGGTAACACCTACTACATGGGCAAGATGCTGGAAGACGACGAGCAAACCGCCTGGGCCAACAGCGTCCGCCTGCTGTTCCCCGAATTCGAGGGCGGCGGCACCCATGTGAACATCTCCGGCGTGGCGATGACGAAATCCGCCCCAAACCGCGACAACGCCCTGGCCTTCATGGAATTCCTGACCTCGCCCGAGGCGCAGAAGATCTATGCCGAGGCGAACTACGAATACCCGATCGCGCCGGGCACCGAGCCGATCGAATTGGTCCGGGAGTGGGGCGACTTCACCGCTGATCCGGTCAACCTGATGGAACTCGCCGCTCTGCGCCCGGATGCGCTGCGCCTGATCGAGCAGGTCGATTTCGACGGCTGAGCCGGGGCGCAAGCCCTGTCAACCGCCAAGGGCGTCCCGATCGGGGCGCCCTTTCCTTTTTGCAACGGGCGCGTAACTGGAAAAATCGGATCGAAAACTTATATTCAAGACATGACACTGATGATTCCCTTCGATAACAGCTACGCGCACCTGCCTGAAAACTTCTTCAGCCGGCAGTCGCCCGCGCCCGTAGCTTCCCCCGAATTGCTGGCATTCAACGACGCGCTGGCCGACGAGCTGGGGCTTGACGCCGGCACGGCGCAGGACCGCGCCGAGGTATTCTCCGGCAACCGCACACCTCAGGGCGCCGCCCCGCTGGCGCAGGCCTATGCAGGCCATCAATTCGGCGGGTTCAACCCCCAACTGGGCGACGGGCGCGCGATCTTGCTGGGCGAAGTGGTGGATCGGAACGGTCAGCGCCGCGACATCCAGATCAAGGGCGCGGGCCGCACCCCCTATTCGCGGATGGGCGACGGGCGCGCATGGATGGGGCCGGTGTTGCGCGAGTACCTTCTGAGCGAGGCGATGCACGCAATGGGCATACCGACCACCCGCGCGCTGGCCGCCGTCGCGACGGGCGAACCCGTTTACCGCGATGCCGCCCTGCCCGGCGCGGCGCTGACGCGCGTCGCCGCCAGCCACATCCGCGTCGGCACGTTCCAGTATTTCGCCGCGCGCCAGGATCTGGACGGGCTCAAGGCGTTGTTCGACTACACCCGAGCACGCCATTTCCCGCAGGCACGGACCCCGCAGGACGTGCTTGAACAGGCGATCGAGCGGCAGGCGGAGCTGGTGGCGGGCTGGATGTCCGTGGGCTTCATCCACGGCGTGATGAACACCGACAATACCGCGCTATCGGGCGAAACCATCGATTATGGGCCCGCCGCCTTCATGGATAGCTATCACCCCGTGACGGTCTACAGCTCGATCGATCGCAATGGGCGCTATTCCTACGACAACCAATCGCGGGTGATCGTGTGGAACATGGCGCAGCTGGCCGGCGCGCTGGTCCCGCTGATGCCCGATAACGACGCGGCGATCGCCGACTTCACCGAAACGGTCAACGCCATGCCCGCCCGGATCGAGGCCGCGTGGCGGCGCCGGTTCGCGGCAAAGATCGGCATCGCGGGGGCGCGCGACGGCGACGAAACCCTCGTCAACGACCTGCTTGCCCTGATGGCCGAGGCGGGCGCCGATTTCACCAACACCTTCCGTGACCTGGCCCGCGGCACCGCGCGCGACCATTTCCCGGATGCGGGCGGATATGAGCGATGGCACGCGCGGTGGCAGGAGCGGTTGGCATCGGAAACCGACCCGAATGCGCGCATGATGGCGGCAAACCCGGCCCTGATCCCGCGCAATCACCGGGTCGAGGCGATGATCCAGGCCGCGGTGGCGGGCGACATGGGGCCGTTCCATCGGTTGTTGTCGGCGCTGTCCACGCCTTATGACGAGCCGGCGCCGGAAAACCGCGACCTGGCCACGCCGCCGCAACCCCACGAAGAGGTCAGGCAGACCTTCTGTGGCACCTGACGTTTGCCTGCGCGGCGCTAGCCGCGCTTGCCGCGCGTCTGCCCCTTGCCGAGATGCTTGGCCAGCGCGCCGGCGTTCTTTTCGCGGCGGCCCTTGTAGGGGTTCTTGGCCCCCTGCCCCCGCATGTGCAGGCGAATCGGCGTGCCCGGCATGTCGAAATCGGCGCGCAGCCCGTTGACCAGGTAACGGCTGTAGCTGTCGGACATCTTGTCGGGTGCCGAGCACATCACCACGAAACCCGGCGGGCGGGTCTTGACCTGCGTCATGTAACGCAGCTTGATCCGCTTGCCGGCCGGTGCCGGGGGCGGGTGCGCCTCGATCATGCCGGCCAGCCAACGGTTGAGCTGCGCGGTGGGAATGCGGGCATTCCACGTCTCGTAGGCGCCCTTGATGGCCGCCTGCAACCGGTCCAGCCCGCGTCCGGTCGCGGCCGAGACGGTCACCAGCGGCGCGCCGCGAAGCTGCGGCAACAACCGCTCGAACGCTTCGCGCAAATCGCGCAGCTTGCCTTGCCGATCCTCTTCGATATCCCACTTGTTCACCGCCACGACCACCGCGCGCCCCTCGCGTTCGGCCAGGTCGGCGATGCGCAGATCCTGCTGCTCGAACGGGATGGCCGCATCCAGAAGCACGACCACGACCTCGGCGAACTTGACCGCGCGCAGCCCGTCCGACACGCTGAGCTTTTCCAGCCTGTCCTGAACGCGCGCCTTCTTGCGCATGCCGGCGGTGTCCCAGATCCGCACCGGCAGGCCATCCCAATCGATCGACAGGGAAATCGCATCGCGGGTGATGCCTGCCTCCGGGCCGGTCAGTAGCCGTTCTTCGCCAAGTATCTTGTTGATAAGGGTTGATTTTCCCGCGTTCGGGCGCCCCACCACGGCGATCTGCATCGGTCGCTCGGGCGTGGGCCAGCGCAGGGCGTCACGACCTTCGATCTCTTCGCCATCCTCGTCAATGGCCACGTCGGTTTCAGGCGTGCTGTCCACCGCTTGCGCCGCGTGCTCATCCGCCAGCGGCATGAGCACATGCAGCAGATCGCTCACGCCTTCGCCATGCTCGCCCGACAACCGCAACGGCTCACCCAGACCGAGGCTCCAGGCCTCCATCGCGCCGGCCTCGCCCGCGCGCCCTTCGGCCTTGTTGGCGCCGACGATCACATGCTTGCCGCGCTTGCGCAGGATCTCGGCGAACACCTCGTCGGTAGGGGTCACGCCGGTGCGCGCGTCGATCAGAAACAGGCAGACATCGGCCATGTCCACCGCGCGCTCGGTCAGCTTGCGCATTCGCCCCTGGAGGGACTCGTCGGTGGCCTGCTCAAGACCGGCGGTATCGATGACCGTGAACCGCAGATCACCCAGCCGCGCCTCGCCCTCTCGCAGATCGCGCGTGACGCCGGGCTGGTCGTCAACCAACGCCAGGCGCTTGCCGACGAGGCGATTGAACAAGGTCGATTTGCCCACATTCGGGCGGCCAACAATGGCCAGGGTGAACGTCATGTGTCACGGGCTCCAACGGATCAGGTCGCCGCGATACACCATTGCGGCGTCAACGGAAAGCGTGCAATTGCCCGCGTGATCCGACCACGTAGAGCGTGCCGCCCGCGACCACGGGGTCGGTCGTTGCGCCACCCGGCACCGCGACCGTATGTGTCAAGGCGCCGGACTCGGGGTCGAAGAACCGCACCTGCCCGTCGTTGGAGGCGATGACGATCTGCCCGCCGGCCAGGATCGGACCGTAATGCGCCACCACCTCGATCTGGCGGCGCGGGCGCGACTTGATGAAACCGGGCAGTTCCACACCCCAGATCCGGCTGCCGTCGCGCGCATCGAGGCGCAGCAACTCGTTGCGATCCGACACCACGAAGACCGAGTTGCCGACCGGCAGAACCGGGTTCACTGCGCCCTCGCGCGTGGTCCAGATGCGTTCTCCATTGGCGAGATTCAGCGCAACGACGCGACCGGCGTGGCTACCCACATACACGCGGTTTCCGTCGATCACCGGATCGCCCGTGATGTCACCGATCTTGGCGATCGCGCTGAACCGGCGCTGGCCGCGCAGCGAGGCGTTCCAGATCCGCAGACCGCCCTTGCGGAAGGTTGCCTGCACCTCGCCCCCGCCGAAGGCGAAGATGGCATAATTGTCGCTCAGGGCCGGTGCCGGCGCGCCCAGAACGTTCGACACGTCGGGCGCGGCGCTCACCTGCCATTGCACCCGGCCGGTTTGTGCATCCACGGCCCAGCCGGTGTCGTCACCCGAGACGAGGTAGACCCGCCCACGATAGACGGTTGGCGCGCCCGAGCCGGTGGCTTGCAGGCGCTGCTGCCAGATCACCGCGCCGCTGGCGGGGTCCAGCGCCGTCAGCAGCCCCAGCCCCGACGACACGAACAGCTTGCCCTCGCCATAGGCCAGACCACCGCCGGTCGCCTCGTCGGCACTGTCTTCCGGCCGCCTTACGGGGCGGGTCCAGATCGTCTGTCCGCTGGTCGATGTCGCCGCGACCTGCGCGGCCGCGTCCATCGTGAAGATCCGTCCATCGGCGACCACCGGGTCGGCGGTGATACGCATCCGGCGGCTGTCACCCTGGCCGATCGCGGCACTCCACGCCGGCTGCGGTGCGGGCCGCAACGCGGCATGCGCCACCCGTGTGCGCGGCGTTCCGATCGTGTGCGTCCATTCGGCATTCTTCGTCTGTGCGGGCAGGGAAATCGGCATTGCGCGATCCGGCTGGTCCGCCACGACCTGCTCTTCGTCGCTCAGCGCGCGCACGTCCTCGCGTTCGCCCGGCAGGTAGGTTTCCCGCTCACACCCTGCCAGGGCCATGATCCCGGTCAGCCCCATGATCGCCAAGGTTCGTTTCAACACGTCTTCCCCCTGTCCGCCCCTCAGGGCCTGCACAGCCAATTCATGTTCGGCACGGGTCGCGGCCTCAGTTGCCGCCCCGCGTACCCGGCATCTCGGCGCCAAGCGCCAGCATCAACCGGGACGCGCGCCGGCGCAAGCCCGGTGTCACCTCCGAATCGTCCATGATCCGTTGCAGGCGTTCGAGTCCGTCTTCGCGTGCGCCCGCCTCGATATCCATCAACGCCACCTGCTCGAGCGCCTGAAGCCGCAGGGGCGACCCAGAGGAAACCAGACCCTCGAACCGCAGGCGGCGTTCCTCGACCGGCAGCGCATCCGTCAGAAGGGCCGCCTTGAACCCGGCCATGTCGCGGTAAATATCGGGCAATTCGCCGTTGGTGGCAACGGTATCGAGTGCCTCCGCGGCTGCCTGTGCCTGGCCATCGTTTGCCAGTTCGGCAGCCCTGAGCATGTCCACCACGGCCTGCGCGCCCGGCGTATGGGTGTTGACCCCCTCGAGGGCATCGATGCGCGCCTGCGGCGCATCGGCCCGCATCGCGGCCAGGATGGCATCGCCGGTGGCCTGCGCGCGGGCCTCGGCCTGCGTCTTGCGCCATTCGTTCAGTGCCGCGCCGCCCACCAGCAGCAGAACCGCCAGCACAGCGATCCAGGCATACCTGCGGAACAACCGGAACAACCGGTCGCGGCGCACTTCCTCTGTCACTTCTTCGATGAAACTGTCGGTCTCGCTCACGGGTCACCCCCAAATGATTTCGCCCCTCTTAGCGCGTGGGCCGCGCTCTGCCAAGGGGCTGCGCCCATGGTCGGCGGATGCGGTTCCGGAACATTCTGTGGCCTTGGCGTCACAAACTGAACTGATGAGTTCAGAATGGTTGCCAGTGAACGTTGCAATCTCTACAGACCGCTATATTTAACGCTCCATTGCTCAATGACGCACGTTCCGCCAAGAGGACTTCCCGGATGAGATTGATCCCCATTCTGACCGCGATAGTGGTATCGGCCATTCTTTATCTCGTGGTCATGGAGCGGGAGTTGTTGTTTCAGGTCGCCGAAGAGGGCATTGACCCCATCAGGGAGCGGGTCGAGCAACTGACCGGCGATGCGCCGCAATCCGCCGATGCCGTTGCAGACGACGCCACCGCCGCCTCCGGGGACGCCACCCCCGCCGCCGTGGCGCAGCAGGATGCAGGCCCCGCCATTGCGGTGGTGGCGCGGCGCTCGACCGCGCGTGTCGTGGACAGCGCGGTGATCCTGCGCGGCGAAACACAGGCTTATCGCCAAGTCCAGATGCGCGCCGAAACCTCCGGGCAGGTCATATCCATCCCCCTGCGCAAGGGCGCCGAGATCAGCAAGGACCAGGTTCTTTGCAAGATCGACGCAGGCACGCGACGATCGACGCTTCAGGAGGCCAAGTCGCGCCTTTCAGAAGCACGCGCCCGCGTGCCCGAAGCCGAGGCCCGCGTCGAGGAGGCAAAGGCACGACTGGAGGAGGCGCGCATAAACGAGAACGCCGCCTCGAAACTGTCCGCAGAGGGGTTTGCATCGAGCACCCGCGTGGCCACTGCCCGCGCCAACCTGCGCAGCGCCGAAGTCGCCGTGCAGACCGCCAAGGCGGGGTTGCAGGGCGCGCAATCCGCGATCCAGTCCGCCGAGGTCGCCGTCGCCGCGGCCCGCAAGGAGATCGAGCGGCTGACGATCACCGCCCCCTTCTCGGGCATGCTCGAAAGCGACACGGCCGAACTGGGCAGTCTGCTGCAACCCGGCGGGCTGTGCGCCACGGTGATCCAGCTCGACCCGATCAAGCTGGTCGGGTTCGTGCCCGAAACCCAGGTCGGGCGCGTCAACCTCGACGCCCGCGCCCGCGCGCGACTGGCATCGCAGGAGCAGGTGCAAGGACAAGTGACCTTCCTGTCGCGATCGGCCGACCCGACCACCCGGACGTTCCGCGTCGAAATCGAGGTGGCCAATCCCGACGGCGCGGTGCGTGACGGACAGACCGCCGAGATCGCCATCGAGGCCGACGGCGCCAAGGCACACCTGTTGCCCGCGTCGTCCCTGACATTGAACGATGAGGGGACGCTTGGCGTGCGAGTGGTCGGTTCGGACGATATCGCCGAATTCCGCAAGATCACCTTGCTGCGCGACACCGAAAACGGTGTGCTGGTCACCGGCTTGCCAGACGAGGTGGATATCATCATCGTCGGACAGGAATTCGTCACCGCGGGCGTGCGGCTCGATCCGACATTCAACGAGGCGAAACCATGACCGGCATGGTCGATTGGGCTGCTGCGCGTGCGCGCATGGTCATGGCCTTCATCGTGCTGTCGCTGGCGGCCGGTGGGTTTGCCTATTGGGGTCTGCCCAAGGAGGGCGAGCCGGATATCGAGATCCCCGCGCTTTTTGTCTCGGTCCCTTTCCCGGGCATTTCGGCCGAAGACAGCGAGAAGCTGCTGGTCAAGCCGATGGAAACCGAGTTGTCCGACCTCGACGGGCTCAAGACGATGACGGCCACTGCCGCCGAAGGCTATGGCGGCGTCGCGCTGGAATTCGAATTCGGCTGGGACAAGACCAAGATCATGGCCGACGTGCGCGAGTCCATGAACACCGCCGAAAGCAAGTTTCCCGACGGGTTCGAGAAATATTCGATCAACGAGATCAACTTTTCCGAATTCCCGATCATCATCGTCAATCTGACCGGCGACGTGCCCGAGCGCACCATGGCCCGCATCGCCAAGGATCTTCAGGAGAAGATCGAGGCCCTCGACGCCGTGATGGAGGCGGGCATCGCCGGCAACCGCGACGAGATGGTCGAGGTCGTGATCGACCCACTGCGGCTGGAATCCTACAACGTCACCGCCGGCGAGCTGATCAATGTTGTCCAGAACAACAACCTGCTGATCGCCGCCGGGGAGGTCGAGACCGAGCAGGGCGCCTTCAGCGTCAAGATTCCCTCGTCCTTCGACGAGGCGCGCGATATCTACGACCTGCCGGTCAAGACCAACGGCACCCGCGTGGTGACACTGGGGGACCTGGCGCGCATCAACCTGACCTTCGAGGACCGCCTCGGCACGGCGCGGTTCAACGGGGAACCGACAGTCGCGCTACAGGTGGTCAAACGCAAGGGCTTCAACCTGATCGACACAGCCGCCCGCGTCCGCGAGATCGTCCGGACCGAACAGACGACCTGGCCCGAGGAAATGCGCGCGGCGGTCAACGCCGGCACCTCCAACGACCAGAGCCGCGTCGTCGCCTCCATGGTCAGCCAGCTTGAAGGTTCGGTGCTGACCGCCATCGCGCTGGTGATGATCGTGGTGCTTGCCGCTCTGGGAACACGCGCGGCGTTGCTGGTGGGTTTCGCCATTCCCACCTCGTTCCTGCTTTGCTTCGTGCTACTGGCAGTGATGGACGTGACCGTTTCCAACATCGTGATGTTCGGGTTGATCCTGGCCGTGGGGATGCTGGTGGACGGGGCCATCGTTGTGGTCGAATACGCCGACAAGCGCATCGTGCAGGGCGTCGGCCCCATGAACGCCTACACCGATGCCGCGAAACGCATGTTCTGGCCGATCGTGAGTTCCACCGCCACGACGCTTTGCGCCTTCCTGCCGATGCTGTTCTGGCCCGGCGTGCCGGGGGAGTTCATGGGCATGCTGCCCGTGACGCTGATTTTCGTGTTGTCCGCCTCGCTGATCGTGGCGTTGATCTATTTGCCGGTGATGGGCGGCGTGACGGGACGGGTCAGCCGCCTGTTCGTGCGCAGCAGCAATGCCTTGCGTCGCACATTGCCATGGCCGGTGCGCGCGGCACTGGTGCCCGTGGCGCTCTACACGGTATTTCTGGGCGCCATGCAGGTGCTCAACCCCTCCTACCTGCTTCCCGAAGACGTGGCCCCGGCCGCCGCGCTGGCCGTCGGCATCGCGCTGTTTCTTGGCGGATCTGTGGCTGGCTCGATCACGCTGGGGGCGGCCCGGATCGAATGGCGCGCGCGCCGTGTTCATGCCGGTCATCGCCGCAGCCCCTTCGGCTGGGTCATCAAGGCGATCGTGGGCAACCCCGTGATGCCGCTCGTGGCGATCGCGGGCGTGGCTGCATTCGTCGCGGTCGTGTTCCTGACCTATCAGGAAAACAACCGCGGGGTCGAATTCTTCGTCGACTCCGAGCCCGAACAGGCCGTTGTCTACGTGCGCGCGCGCGGCAACCTTTCGCTGGACGAGAAGGACCGGCTGGTGCGCAAGGCAGAATCCATCGTTCTGCGCCACCCCGGGGTGGATAACGCCTTTGCCTTCGCCGGCGATGGCGGGCTTGACCAGAACACCGGCGGCGCGCAGCCACCGCTGGACACCATCGGCCAGATCCAGCTGGAACTGGTCCCGTGGGAAGATCGCCGGTTCCAGCCCGAGCTTGATGGCAACGTGGTGATAGAGGAACTGACCGCGGCGCTGTCCGATCTGCCCGGCATCCGCATCGAGATCCTTGAACAATCGCGGGGTCCGGCCAGTGCCAAGCCGGTGCACCTGCGCCTCAAGGGCGACAACTGGTCCGAGCTGAAGCAGGCCACCAACACGGTGCGCGACCGGTTCGACGCAACCACCGGCCTGGTGCAGACCGAAGATACATTGCCCCTGCCCGGCATTGACTGGCAGATCGACGTCGATGTCGAAAAGGCCGGCCGCTTTGGCGCCGATGTGGCGACCGTGGGCGCGATGGTGCAACTGGTCACGCGCGGCATACTCCTGGACACGATGCGCGTCGAAAGCAGCGATGAGGAAATCGAGATACGTGTGCGCCTTCCGGAAAAGGACCGCGTGTTGTCGACGCTCGACACGCTCAAGGTGCGCACCAGGGACGGGTTGGTGCCGCTGGCGAATTTCATCACACGCCAGCCGGTGCCGAAACTGGCCCAGATCAAGCGGGTCGATCAAACGCGCTATTTCGACGTCAAGGCCGGGGTCGCCGATGGCCTGGTCAAGCTGGCGGATGCCGACAACGCCCATATGGGCATCGCGCGGCGGCTCGAACAGGGCGAAGCCGCGCCTGACGGCATGGCCACCGTGCCGGCGGGCGAGGATCGGCTGGTCGTGATCGCCCCTGCCGAGGGCGTCGCGGTGAGTGACATCGCCCGCGCCGCACGGAATGACGCGCTGACGCCGAGCCCCGTGAACGCCAACGAACGGATCGCGCAACTCACCGAGTGGTTGGAAACAGGCCCCCTGCCCGCCAGCGTTGACTGGGAATGGACCGGCGACCAGGAGGACCAGGCCGAATCCGGCGCTTTCCTGCAAAAGGCCTTCGCCGGCGCGCTCGGGTTGATGTTCATCATCCTGCTGGCCCAGTTCAACAGCGTCTACAACGCTGTCCTGGTTCTGCTTTCAGTGGTGTTGTCGACCACCGGCGTGCTGATCGGGATGATGGTGATGGAACAGAGCTTTTCGATCATCATGACCGGCACCGGGATCGTCGCGCTGGCCGGGATCGTGGTGAACAACAATATCGTACTGATCGATACCTACCAGGAATACAGCCGCTACATGCCCCGGATCGAGGCCATCATCCGCACCGCCGAGGCGCGCATCCGGCCCGTTCTTCTGACCACGATCACCACCATGGCGGGCCTGACGCCGATGATGCTGGGCCTCAGCCTGGACTTCTTCCAGGGCGGGTTTTCGCTCGACAGTCCCACGGCCTTGTGGTGGAAGCAGCTGGCGACGGCGGTTGTGTTCGGGCTGGGTATCGCAACGGTTCTGACCCTGGTCTTCACGCCATCGCTGCTGGCACTACGGGTCTGGACCGGGACGTATCTGCGCGGCATCGGGCGGTTGTTCATGATCCTCAGCGGCGGCCGTTCCAGCCGCGTCGCGCGCGACTGGGCGCTGCGCCGCGCCGCGCGGCGCCTCAAGGCGCCGGAGCTGATCTGGGACGAAGAGATACCACCCGGCGACGAGGCCACGCAACTGCCCGCCGGATCGGGCCGTTCCCTGCGTGCCGCGGAGTGAGCGCAATCTCACGCCAAGCCTTGTGACCAACCGCGCCCGGCGCTAAGCCAGTCGCGGGCGGCGCCCTTCGCGCCCCGGCAGCAGGATGGCCAGGCATGGAAAACATTCGCGGCGCGGCGCTGATGGTGGCCGCGATGGCGGGCTTCGCGCTCGAGGACACTTTCATCAAGACGCTGGCGCTGGACCTGCCGGTGGGCCAGATCCTGATCTTTCTCGGTGTCGGTGGCGCGCTGATCTTCAGCTTGCTGGCCCTGCTGCGACGCGATCGGCTGTTCTCGCGCGATCTGCTGGATCGCTGGGTCATCCTGCGCAACACCGGCGAGTTGATCGGCACCATCGGTTTCGTGACCGCGATCGCGCTCACGCCGCTGTCCTCGGCCTCGGCCATCCTCCAGGCGACACCGCTGGCGGTGACCCTCGGCGCGGCGCTGTTCATGCACGAACAGGTCGGTTGGCGCCGCTGGAGCGCGATCCTGGTCGGGTTCTCCGGCGTGCTCTTGATCATTCGTCCCGGCCTTGAAGGGTTCGACGCCGCATCGCTGTTCGCGGTTCAGGGCGTGATCGGGCTGGCGATACGCGACCTGGCCACGCGGGCGGTGCCTCGCGCGATCTCGTCGATGCAGCTCTCGACCTACGCCTTCGCCACGCTGGTGCCCGCCGGGGCGGTCTTGCTGGCCATCGGCCCTGCCGCGTTGGCCGTGCCCAATTCCGAACATTGGACGGCCTTCGCTGCCGCGTTGGCCTTCGGGGTAACGGCCTATTACGCCATAGTGGCCGCGATGCGCATGGGCGACATATCGGTAATCGCGCCATTTCGCTATTCGCGACTGATCTTCGCGATGCTGATCGGCGTTGTCCACTTCGGCGAACGGCCCGACGCCCTGACGCTGACGGGCGCGGCGCTGATCGTGGGCTCGGGGCTTTACACCATCGAACGCGAATCGCGCCTGCGCCGTCATGCCCGCCGCGCCGCCCGTGCGGGCTGATCCGCGGCAGGGCCTTTCACTCCGCTTCGGGCCCATGTAAAAGCGCCCTGAACCCGATCGATCCATGATTTTTCCAGACAAGGACACTCCATGAGCACCATCATCGACATCCACGCCCGCGAAATCCTTGACAGCCGCGGCAATCCCACCGTCGAGGTGGAGGTGATCCTCGAAGACGGCACCATGGGTCGCGCCGCCGTCCCCTCGGGCGCCTCCACCGGCGTGCATGAGGCCGTGGAACGCCGCGATGGCGACAAGAGCCGCTACCTCGGCAAGGGCGTGCTGGAGGCCGTCGCGGCCGTCAACGGCGAAATCGCCGAAGAGCTGCTGGGCATGGACGCGACCGAACAGGTTACCATCGACACCGCCCTGTGCGAACTGGACGGCACCGAGAACAAGGCACGCCTCGGTGCCAACGCCATCCTCGGCGTCTCGCTGGCCTGCGCCAAGGCCGCTGCCGATTTTACCACACAGCCGCTCTATCGCTATGTCGGCGGCACCTCGGCGCGTGTCCTGCCGGTGCCGATGATGAACATCATCAACGGCGGCGAACACGCCGACAACCCGATCGACATCCAGGAATTCATGATCATGCCGGTTGCGGCCACCTCCATCCGCGAGGCGGTGCGCATCGGCGCCGAGATATTCCACACACTCAAGAAGGAGTTGTCCGCCGCAGGCATGTCCACCGGCCTTGGCGACGAAGGCGGCTTTGCGCCGGAACTCGGGAGCACCCGCGAGGCCCTGGATTTCATCCTGAAATCCATCGAGAAGGCCGGCTACACTCCGGGTGAAGAGGTGTTCCTCGCACTCGACGCGGCCTCGACCGAGTATTTCAAGGACGGCAAATACGAGATGAAGGGCGAAGGCCTGTCACTGACCCCGTCCGAGAATGTCGCGTATCTGGCCGACCTGTGCGACGCCTACCCGATCATATCGATCGAAGACGGCTGCGCCGAAGATGACTGGGACGGCTGGCGCGCGCTGACCGATACGCTGGGCGACCGTGTTCAACTGGTGGGAGACGACCTGTTCGTGACCAACCCCACGCGGCTGACGATGGGGCTTCAGCGCGGCTGCGCCAACTCGATGCTGGTCAAGGTCAACCAGATCGGCACCCTTACCGAGACGCTTCAAGCGGTGGACATGGCGCACCGCGCCGGCATGACCAATGTCATGAGCCACCGCTCCGGTGAAACCGAAGACGCCACCATCGCCGACTTGGCCGTGGCCACGAACTGCGGCCAGATCAAGACCGGCAGCCTCGCGCGCTCGGACCGGCTTGCCAAGTACAACCAACTGATCCGCATAGAGGAATCTCTGGGTGACACTGCGTTTTACGCGGGCACAAGCATCCTCAGGCGTTGAGATGACCGCCGACCGGATCATCCGGGAGCTGGGCCTGGCTCCCCACCCCGAGGGCGGCCACTACCGCGAGACGTGGCGCGCGGACAATGCGGGCCGCGCCACGGGCACCTGCATCTACTTCCTCCTGCGGGCGGGCGAATCCAGCCATTGGCACCGCGTGGACGCGACCGAGATATGGCACTTCTACGCGGGTGATCCACTGATCCTGTCGATGGCTGACGAGGATGGCGGTCCAGCCCGCGATCGCACCCTCGGGCCCGATCTGGGCGCCGGGCAGGCCCCGCAACTGATCGTTCCGCACGGCCATTGGCAGTCCGCGCGCCCCACCGGGGCGTGGACGCTGGCCGGTTGCACCGTCTCGCCCGGGTTCGAATTCTCCGGCTTCACCCTGGCCCCGCCCGGCTTCGACATTCCCCGGGCGTGATCGCATCATCCCGCCGGACGATGGACGGGCCGCGCGTCAGGCCGGGTCACCGGCGGCGACGGAGCCGCGCGCGCACCCACCGCCAGACCGGCACGATGTCCAGCGCGGCAACCCCAACGCCCAGCGGGAACATCCAGAACCCGATCACCGGCAGGAACCCGAACACGCCACCCACCATGAGCAACAGGCCCACCAGCAGGCGCAGGCCGGGCGGAATGCGCCGCCGCGCCCAAGCCTGCGCGCGCTTGTAGCCACGCTTCATCCTTTCCCAAAAGCTCGGTCTGGGCGGAGGCCGCATCATGTTCGCCTCTCTCCACGGATCACGTCGATGACCCGTCCGTCGCGGTATTCGCATATGGCGACGACCGGACCTTCAGCGCATTCATCGCGGCCCTGGTCCACCGCGCCGGGCACTTGGGCGCGCATCTCGTCAAGGGTGACGACCGGCAGACCCGCCGCCTGCGCACGCGCGCGCAATGCGTCGCGACGTGGATTGATCGCGATACCCGCCTCTGTCACCACCGCGTCCACGTCGCGCCCGGGCGTGGTGCGCGTGCGCACCTGTTCGACGATCCGCGAGCGTCCGCCCCGGGCGCTCAGGCGCGTGACGATCACGCACAGATCCGCCCCGGCCGCACAATCGGCATGTCCGCCCGAACCACCAAGAATCGCACCGTCGCCACCCGTCGTGACATTCACGTTGAACTCCATGTCGACTTCGGACGCGCCCAGGATCACCGCGTCCAACTGGTTCACCACCGCATCCGCGCGCTGCGGATTGGCATAATCGCTGGCCGACATGCCGACATGGGCGGTATGGCTGCGGTAACTGTGCACCGCTTCGAGGTCAAACGCCTGCACATCGCGCAATTCCCGCAACAGCCCGGCCCGGTGCAATGACACCAGGGGCGCGGTGATACCGCCACTGGCAAAGCGGCCGACGATCCCGCGTGCGGCCATGCGCCGACCCAGCCGCTCCGCCACCGCCAGCGATATGCCGCCGGCCCCCGTCTGGAAGGTCATACCCTGACAAAGCGCGCCCGACGCCTCGATCAGCCCCGCCGCCATGTCCGCGATCCGGCCTCCCGCCGGGTCACCGGCGATCCGCGTCGTGCCACTGGCGATGCCGCCCGCATCCCCGATCCGCGCAACCGGCACGATGAAATCCACCTGTTCGGCAGGGATGTCCGGGGCGCAAGGCAGGCTGTCCACCAGGCAATCGGTGACGGCCACGACCATCCCCGCGCGGGCAGCATCGACCCGGCCATAACCGATCGGTCCAAAGGCAGCCGCCCCTTCGGCCCCTGTCAGGTTACCAGCCCTGTCGGCCATGGCGGCGGCGATGAACGCCACGTCGATGGCCACGCGCCCGGTCTCGATATCGCGCGCCCGGCCCCCATGGGTGCCCAGCACCGCCGGCCGCACCAATGCGCCCTTTGCCAGCGCCTCCGCCACCGGCCCGGCAACGTAGCCGCTGCGCAACCCCGCCACCACACCGCGCACCATGTGATCGGCCAACGGCGCATGCACCGGGAACACCGAACTTGGCGCCAGTTCCATATCCCCCAAGCCCGCGCGCGCGATCGCGTCCATAACCGCGTTCAGCACCCCGTCGCCGTTGCGCAGGTGATGATGAAACGACAGGCACATACCATCGCGCAATTGCGCTGCCTGAACCGCGGCGTCCAGATCGGGCAGCACTTGCGCCGCCTCCCCTGCCCGGCGCGCGGGGATCACCGCGCGGGCCGGCGCCTCGACCAGCGCACTCCATGGACTAACCGTGCCATAGCCGCCGATGTAGCCCGACAAATCGATCATCGCGCACCGTCCGGCAGCGCCAGCCAGTCGCGCAGGGCCAGGCATGTTTCGGCAGGGGCCTCCAGCGTGGGCAGATGCCCCGCCGTGTCCAGAATACGCAGGGTCGCATGGGGGATCAGCTCGGCCATGAAGCGGTGCCGCTTGACCGGTGTCAGCCCGTCATGCGCCCCGCACAGGACCAGAACCGGCACCTTGCAACGCCGCAGCACCGCCTGGTTGTCGCGCCGACGCTGCAAGGCGCGCACCTGTCGCACGAAAACCGCCGGTCCAAGGTCCGCCGCCATCTGCCGCACCAGCGCCAGAACCTCGACCCGGCCGGGGCCGGGGGCCAGGAAATCAGGCCGGATCATCCGGGTTATCACCTCGTCCAGCCGCCCTGCCTTGGCACCGATTATCATCGGTTCGTAATGCGCCGCGCTCTGTGGTGTCTCCGCCAATGGGTTGGTGTCGATCAGTGCCAGCCGCGCCACCCGGTCGGGGGCCCGGCGCAGCACCTCCATCGCCACGATGCCGCCCATCGACAGCCCGGCAAGCGCAAATCGCTGCGGCAGCGCGTCAAGAAGACCCGATGCGATCTCTTCGATCCGTTCGCCCTGCGTGATGGGCGCAACGGTTACCGCGCGATCGCGACTCAGATCGGCGACTTGCGGCGCGAACAGGCGCGCATCGCACATCATGCCCGGCAACAACACAACCGGTTCAGCCATCGGCCACTATCCTCTCGAAACCCATATCGGCATATTGTCCGCATTGCCGGGCGGCGGCAAGCGGCGAGACGGGTTCAATACCCCTCCCAGCGGAACGCGCCCTCCGGCGAAAGCGACGCATACGGGTTCCATGCCACCTCCCAGACATGGCCGTCGGGGTCGGCGAAATAGCCCATGTGACCGCCCCAGAATACGTCCTGCGCGGGCCGCAGGATGGTCGCGCCCGCGGCTTCGGCCCGCGCCAACATCGGCGCGACTGCCTCGCGGGTGGACAGGTTGTGCGCCAGCGTCATTGCGCCGCTGCCCAGTTCGGATTCGTCCACTCCCATGTCCCGTGCCAATGCCGCGCGTGGATAAAGCGCCAATGCCTGACCGATCAGGTCGAACACGATGATTCCGTCCGGCGTCTCGACCCTGCGCCAGCCAAGCGCCTCGTAGAACACCGTCGCGCGCGCAGTATCGCGCACGCCAAGGGTAATCAGGCTTACGCGCTGTTCCATGCCACGGCCCAACACCCGATCAGCCGCCGGTACCCGCGCGCGCTGTTACCGCCTCGATCCCGCGTTCGACCAGCGCCAGGCACCCGGGCGTGGAAAAGCGGTGATCGGCGCCCTTGACCAGCGTCAGATGAATATCCGGGCAGTCGACGTGGTCCAACAACCGCAACGCCACCTCACGCGACACGTCCTCATCCTCGGTGCCCTGCAACAGGCGCACCGGAAACGGCAGTTCGAGCGGCGCACGCAGCACCAAATGCTCGCGCCCGTCCGCGATCAGGCGGTCGGTAATCACGTAAGGTTCATCAGAATAATCCGACGGCAACTGCAGCCGGCCCTTGACGGTGATCTCCTCGCGTTGCGTGGCGTCGAAACCGGCCCACATGCCGTCTTCGGTGAAATCGGGTGCGGCGGCGATACCCACCATCCCCGCCACGCGGTCGGGCATGGCGCGCGCCGCCAGCAGCGCGATCCATCCCCCCATGGACGAGCCCACCAGGATCTGCGGCCCCTGCGTCAGGCTGTCGATCGCGGCCATGGCGTCGGCCGCCCAATCGCCTATGCAACCCTCTTCGAATGTGCCAGAGGATTTGCCATGGCCGGAATAATCAAGGCGCAGGAACGCCCGCCCGTTCCCGCGCGCCCATTGCTGAAGATGGATCGCCTTGGTGCCCTCCATGTCAGACTTGAACCCGCCCAGGAACACC
>JAABTI010000158.1 GCA_011389955.1 Paracoccaceae bacterium
ATCACCTGGTCGAAATCGGCGACCTCGGTCTCCGCCAGCGGGCTTTCGTACAAGACGCCCACTGGGCTAACTCGAGATTGGCTGGTGGTGTTTTCGTCCACGGGTCCGGCACCGGCCCTTCCGTCCTGTTCGCGCGTTTCCGGGAACGACCGGTGCCGCTTCTACTGCATTTGAGGCAAAACAGTCAGATCACGCTGAGCACTACGATCATGGCAAGCGCATAGATCAGGATACCGCCGCCGATCAGAAAATAGTGAAACTTGTCGATCACGGTGGCACGTGTGAGATTGCGCATCTGCCCCATGAGGTCCGGCCACGTGTAGCTGACGAAATCCCCTTGGGTGAAGATAGCTTTGATGCGCCCGTCGTCGTCAACCACCGGCAAGCGCCGGAACCTTTCGTTGGACATGATGCGAAGCCAATCGAGAAGCTCGTCCTCTTCGCGCGCCGTTCGCAGCTCGGTCGTCATGACCTCGCGCAGTTTAGTGGTATTCGGATCGCGTTTCTTGGCCACGATCTTGGTCATGATGTCGCGCTCGGTAACGATACCAATCATTCTGTCGTCGGCTTCGGTCACAACGACGCTGCCATAGCCCTTGGCGGCCATTGCTGCGACTGTTTCCGCAATGCTGTCATCCGGGTTGCCCATCAGGGGTTTCGGTTTCGTGCGGTATTCCGGCTGGTCCATGAGCCGTGCGCCGGCGCGGTTGGCTTTCTCGGGCATTTGGGTCTCCCTGCGGTTTTTTGCCTCTGAACCACGTAGCCCCCGCCAAAGCTGCGTCAAAAGCCCACTGGTTTCTCATAGATACGGCCGCCGTGCCCGCGCGCAACCATGGAAGAGAGCAGACATCCCCGCGTCACCTCACGATCGGCAGATCCGAGAGTCGCGTTGTGTAGCGCGGGCTGCGATGATCCGCGCGCAACTGCCAGGACCGCGACATGCCCTCGCTGGCCAACACCACGGTTTTCTTACCGAACCGGTCGTTCACGGCATCCAGCGTGGTCATCAGCACAGGCGATCCGCGTGGCGTATCAAAGAGCGTTCTTGGCCGATCCTCCAGCGGCAGCAGGTCATCCAGCATGACGCCTGCCTTCGTAAATGCGTAGTTCTGGCGAGCGGCCTTCGGCCAGGCAGCCAGGGCGCAGCGCTTTGCAGCAGCGACAAGATCGAACGTGTCGGAGGACATGGGCGTGAGACGCGTCGTCCTCGACCCGGCATATTGCGGCCGATCCGGGCGATGCCGGTTGGTGTGGAAGAACACGGTCAACGTGCCCGCCACCAACCCGTGCTGTCGCAGCTTTTCGGCAGCGCGCGTCGCGTGCGCCGTGATCGCCTGGAAGAGCGTGTCGAAATCCGTCATGGGCGTGCCGGCTGAGCGTGTGACCGCCATACCTTTCCTCTGGGGCTCGACGTCATCAAAGGTGATGCAGGGCTCGCCCTGAAGCTCCAGCACGGTGCGTTCCAGCACGACTGTGCCCAGCGCGCGGGCCTGGCGCAGCGGCATGTCACGAAGTTCCGCCGCCGTGCTGATCCCCAGTCCTTGCAGCTTGGCTTGGGTCCTGCGGCCAATACCCCAGATGTCACCGACGGGGACGAGCGGCAAAAGCCAGTCGGCAAGGGCAGGGTCCATCATGTCCAACACGCCCGCGAAGATCGGGTTCTTCTTGGCGATGTCGTTGGCGCACTTGGCCAGGGTCTTGGTCGGTGCAATCCCGACCCGGACCGGCACGCCGACCCGTCGCAACACATCGCGCCGCATGGCCCGGGCATGTGCTTCCCGGTTTCTGAACCCGCCGAAGTCCAGGAAACACTCGTCGATGGAATAGACCTCGACGTTCGGCGTGTAATCTTCATAGACCGCCACCACGCGCCGGCTGATATCGCCGTAGAGCGTATAGTTGGACGAGAACACGCGTACACCGTGCGCCTCCACCTTGTCGCGGATAAGATGCAGCGGCTCGCCCATCCTGATGCCGAGGGCCTTTGCCTCGTCGCTACGCGCCACGGCGCAGCCATCATTGTTCGACAGCACGATTACCGGCACACCCTTCAGGCTCGGGTCGAAGATCCGCTCCGCGCTGACATAGAAGTTCGCGCTGTCGCTGATCGCGATCGGGCGCGTCACGCAAGATCGTAGCGTCGCACGACGCCCGCGATGACGCCCCAGATCTCGCTGTCCTCGGTCAACTCGATATCGGGGAAGGTCTCACGGCTGTTGGCCGTGGCCAGGTAGAACCTCTCCTCCCGCTTGCGCAGGATCTTCGTCGTGACTGCACCGTCCACAACGGCGAGGACTGCGCGTCCGAGGCGTCGTTTCCCGGCGCGATCAACGGCGATGATGTCACCGTCCCGGATGCCAACATCCCAGAGGCAGTCACCTTCCACCCGCCACCAGAAGGTCGAGGACGGGTGCCGGACGACCCACGCAACCGGGTCAATCTCATCCTCGAGATCATCCCCTGCCGGCGACGGAAAGCCCGCACTGGCGCGTGCAAGCAAAATAGGGACAACTTGCCCCTCCGCGAGCACAGGGGCTTCTATCGGATAGACCGGCATCCGCGAATCCTTATGTGTTCATGGTATGTTCCACATACATCGCTCACCCAGTCATTTGCTGTCAACAAACGAAGTTGCGGTCGTCGCGTCAGCGGCAGGCCGGACCTGATAGGCTGCGAGCTTCGCGCAGAGACGAGCCGCCTCGGTGTTGCATCACTGCATTACCAAAGCAGGCCAGGAGATTTGGGCTGATGGCAAGTCAGGCCAAGCGCCTGCCGAGGCTGTCGTGAGCCGCTTCCGCAGAAGCCAGCGCGCCTTCGAGAAAGCCGCCATCGACTGGCGATGTTTCGGATCCAGCGAAGATCAGGCGCTCGGTGGACGGAATTGCGCGATAGGCCGGATGCCCAGCAGGCGGGATCCGATCGGCCGGCGTTGCAGTCGCTGCATCCTCGCTCCAGTCTTTAACAAACACGTCATGCGGCGTCGCCGCCATGGGTCCGAACAAATGCGTCAGTTGCGCAATGGCGGCGTCGCGGAATTCCGGGTTCCGCGTGGCGCCGGGGTGAGCGAAGCCGAAGAGCGCGCCGACATCCGCATCGGCCAGCGACGCGTCATGGATTTCCGCCAGTGGCCCCTTGTGTGATATCGCATCGCCGTTCAGTCCGCTGTCGCGCCAGAATGGCGCACTGTATGTGGCGATTAGCTTGGCGTGTCCTGCCATCCATGTCGGCACATCAGGGACGACAACGCCAAGCCCCGCCGCTAGCCGCAGCGGTAGCGCGAAAACGCCGCATGCAGCTCGGACCTCGAAATCATCGCCAATCAGAGTTACCCCGGCGGTGTCTTCGCTCACACGACGCACAGGATGGTCGAGGTGCAGGCTGCTTCCCAGCTGTTTGGCCAAAGCATCGGTTACGCGCACCAGTCCTCCTTCGATGCGCAGTGCGCCTCCCATTGTGGCGAAGTCAAGATCACGACGAATTGCGCCATTGGCATCCTCGAAAACGAGGCGCCCGGACGCGTGTTGCGGAAAGGTGCGAAGGCCGAGACGACTGGCAAGCGCCAGCATGTGGTGGTTGTGCGGCCAGATCCAGGAAGGTCCAAGATCATAACCTTTCTGTGACAGCACCCGTCCGCCGGCGCGGTCGCGCGCTTCCAGGATCATCACGTCACGCCCTTCGGACCGAAGCGCAGTTCCCAGCGCGAGGCCGGAAAGCCCCGCGCCGATGACGCAGACATCAGTTTCGTACATCACGAAGGATGGCCCGGCACGTGGCGCAGATGACCGGTCTTGAGCCAGACTCGCGCACCGTCGTCTCCGGCGGTCGCTTCGAAGGTGCTACCCATGGGCAGCCGCAGCCAGTCCCAGGGGCCCAGCGTATCAACGCCATCGAAAAGCGATCCC
>JAABTI010000159.1 GCA_011389955.1 Paracoccaceae bacterium
CACGACGCCTTCGGCTTGACCAGCATCCGGCCGCGCATCTCCATGTGCAGCGCGTGGCAGAACCACTGGCAGTAATACCAGTAAACCCCCGGCTTGGCTGCGGTGAAGGTCACCGATGACGTCTGCATCGGCGATATCTCCATCGCGACACCATGGTTGTTCAGGGTGAAGCCATGCGAAAGGTCATCGATATCGTCGAGATTGGTGATGACAACCGTTACCTCGTCACCCTGGTTCACCTCGAAGCTCTCGAGCGAGAACATCGGTGCCTGGCTGGACATGTAGACGCGCACCTTGTTACCGTCGCGTATCACCGTGTCCATGTAGTCGTCGATATTCACGCCGTCGGCTTCGGCCTGCTTGCGGGTTTCGGCCCACATCGGGTCATTGCGATCCCAGACGTTGACTGGGTTGACGATGTCACGCCGCACCAGGATCACGTCGTGCGGTTCGGCAAAGGTCGGGCCGTCGTGCACCACCTTCATGTCATCGCTCGAGATGTCGATGATCTGCTCGTTCTCGGGCTTGAGCGGGCCGACGTTGAGGAAGCGGTCCTTCGAGAACTTGTTGAGCGAGATCAGCCAGTTACCATCGGCCTCCTTGGTTTCGCCCATGGTGGTGTGGTTGTGCCCGGGCTGGTAGTGCACATCGACCTTCGACACGATCGGATCCACGTCCGCGCCGTCATACAGGCGCACCGCGTCCTCGATGTTCCACTTCACCATCTGGCTGTCGAGGAACAGCGTGGTGTAGGCATAGCCCTTGCCGTCAAAGGCGGTGTGAAGCGGCCCGAGGCCCAGTTCTGGCTCCGCCACCACGGCCGAGCGCGGCTCGGCGTCCTCGTCGAACAGCGCGTCGAACTTGCGCACGTCCAGAACCGAAACGGTCGGCGACAGCTTGCCGGCCACGCACACATGCTTCATGTCTGGTGCGGTGTTGATGCCGTGCGGGCTGTTGGGGATGGGCACGTAGCGGGTGTATTTCTTGTTCTGGCCCTTGCGCCCGTCGATCACTTTGACGCCGTTCAACTCGATGAAGTCACCGTTGACGATCCCTTTCTCGATCTCGGCAAGATTGAAGATGACCACGTGATCCATCTCGTTTTCCGTCATCTCGGCCAGGTTCATGCCCATTTCCGAGTTGTAGGAAGTCGAGAAGGCATACTTGCCCTGGTAGTCACAATCGGTGTTGTCGAGGTTGCCCGACACCATCACCTGCCACGCCACTTCCATCGTGTCGCCGTCGATGGCGCTGAAGAAGTTCACATATTGCGACGGATCGTCCAGAACGCTGCCGTCATTGACCATCGGCGTTTCATCCTCGCCATTGGCAAAGACATAGCCGGTGCGCGGGAATTTCTGCGGGCGCAGGCCGTGGATCGCCTTGGCATTGGGGATTTCGGTGATCTTGTCGCATTTCATCACGTCGCAGCGGACCCGTGCCACACGGGTGTTGGCCTTGTCGTTCATGAACAGGTAGCGCCCGTCATAGGTGCCGTCGGTAAACGACATGTGCGGGTGATGCAGATCGCCGTTGTCATGAACTTCCTTGCCGTTCGCGGCCAGGAATTCGCGGGTCTGCTCGGTCATGCCGTCCTTGATGATCTTGAGGCTTTCGTTGGTCTGGCCCCAGCCGGTGGCCGAACACCGGTTGAAGACGGGAACCCGCATCAGTTCGCGCATTGACGGAAACCCCATGATGCGCAGCTCGCCGGTCTGGCCCGACGACCAGAAGCCGTAGTAGTCGTCCAACTCGCCGGGCGCCAGGTTGACCGCATCACCGGCGGCCTTTGCGGCGGTGGTGCCGGCCGCGGTAGCCACGCCCGCGGCACCGCCCAGCATCGCCAGGCGCGCACCGCCTGCGCCGCCCAGCAGGGCCGCGCCACCGGCCGTTGCGCCCAGCAGGCCGCGGCGCGTTATACCGTGTCTCTTTTCTTGGTCAGACATTTCATGTCTCCTTCAGGTTTGGGTGGTTGGAAAGGCTCCGCTCCAGCGTCGCCGCCCCTTGCGAGGCGCTTGCGCGGCGCTTGAGTTTCTTGATCACGACCGGGCACTTCTGTGCGGACTGGTAAAGTACCTGGCAGTGCATGCAGTTTATGCATTCGTTGGGGTTGATCTCCCCCGTGGGGTGGATCGCCTGCACCGGGCATTCATGGGCGCAGGTCTGGCAGGGGTTGCCGCATTCGCGGTACCGCTTGAGCCAGTCGAACATCCGCAGCCGCGCCGGGATCGCCAGCGCCGCCCCGAGCGGGCACAGGTAGCGGCAGAAGAAACGCTCGACGAACAGCCCTGCGATCAGCAGCGCCGCCGCATAGGCCACGAACGGCCATGCCCGGACGAATTTCAGGATGATCGCGGTCTTGAAGGGCTCGACCTCGGCCAGTGCCTCGGCCTGTTCGATCGAGGCCAGAGAAACCCCGAACAGCCCCAAGAATATCATGTATTTCAAGGGCCAGAGCCGCTCGTGCAAGCCCCAGGGCAAGGTCCATTGAGGTACCTTGAAATAGCGCGCGATCCTGTTGGTCAGTTCTTGCAACGCCCCGAACGGACACAGCCAGCCGCAATATGCGCCACGCCCCCAGAAAATCAGCGCCGCCGCGACCGAGAACCACAGGATGAATGTCAGCGGGTCCAGCAGAAAGGCCTGCCAGCTGAAGTCGCTGGTCAGCGCACCGAACAACGCCATCAGGTTGACGACCGAAAGCTGCGCGTTGGCATACAAGCCGAGAAATACCAGCGTCACGGTCAGAAACGACATCCGGAACCAGAATGTCAGCCGCTCGGACCGGGTCAGGAAGCCCTGGAAGAAGAACGCCACCGTCAGTACCAGCAGCATTGCAGACACCCCGATCACCTCTGGTGTCTTGTCGCGCCAGATGCGTTGCCACAGGGCGGATTGCGCAGCCTTCTCGTCTTGGTCGGCCTTGGCTTGCGCGCTGCCTGCGGCGGTGACCTGCGTGGGGTCGCGCGGCACTTCGCGCAGGTATTTCTCCGGCAGGCGGTAGCCCAGTTCGAAGGTGGTGAACACTCTTTCGATCGCGGCCACGTCGCGTTGCACCAGCAGTTGCAGGCGGAAAGGCTTGGCCGGGTCGAAGCCGGTTTCGGCGGGGATCTTGAACAGGTCGGTTTCGCGAAACTCCGGCGCTCCTTCGGCGGCGATGTCGCCCAGGCGACGGTGCATCCGGTCACGGAACCGAACCGAAATGTCATCCTGGATCAGGACAATGCGATCAAAGATGCCGCCGCGCACATAACCCGACCCCTTGAACGAATACATACCCCGGCCCGCGACCATGATGGCGTGATCGCCCTCGTCCAGCCAGTTGCGCAGGTTTTCATGCTCGGCCTCGCCCAAAAGAACCCGCCCCACCGGCGGTGCCGATACCAGCGCCAGCTGCATCTCGATGAAAGTGGTCTCGGGGGGGTCGGTAATCGGCCGCTCGGCGGCGCGGGGGTCGTCCATTTCCTCGAACGCCGCATTTACCTGCCCGACATCGAGCGACATGCGCCGCAGCGTGCCGTCGCCTTCCAGCGTGAACCAATCCGGCGCCGCCTGTGCCTCGGGATCCAGTACGTGACGCGGGCCGGTGGGGGCTTGTGCCGGCTCCAGCCCTCCGAGTCCCAGCGCGCGGGACACCTTGAGACCCGACCGCACGATCGAATCGTCGAGCACCATGATGGTGACGGTCGCGCCCGCGATGATGTTCAGGTCGTGGCTCGTGCCGCCCGATTCCGCCTCGGCCACCAGGTCGAGTCCCACGTAATCGGCCGCCAGCGCCTTGATCTTCCTGTCGGGAATCCCGATCAGGACGATCGGTTCCGAGTGCTTGACCAGTTGCACCCCAAGCACCGTGGCGTCGTCGTCAACGGCCACCATCGTGTGAATCGGCTTGCCGGAATAGC
>JAABTI010000160.1 GCA_011389955.1 Paracoccaceae bacterium
TAGAGGCCCATCCAGTTGACCCGTCCGAAGCGCCGCGCGCCCATTTCCGTGCCGTTCTGCATAGCGTATCTCCTGGCCGTGGGGTGATTCGACGCCTTGTAACTCAGACATGAGTGATTAGAATAGGGCTCTAGTGAGAAATAGCGGGGCCGCCGGTGCGCCGGGCCGCCCCTGAATCAAGGAAATCGTATGTCGTGGACCGATGAACGCGTCGAGCTGTTGAAGAAGATGTGGGGCGAGGGCCAGTCGGCCAGCCAGATCGCCAAGGAGCTGGGCGGCGTCACGCGCAATGCCGTGATCGGCAAGGTGCATCGGCTTGGCCTGTCGAACCGCACCAGCGGTGCCGCCGCGGCGCCCGAGGCCAAGACCAAACAGCCCGCAACGCCGGAGACCGCCGCACCGCGCGCCGAGGCCCCGGCCGCGCCGCCGCGCAAGGCCGCAGCCAAGCCCAAGGCCGATGCGCCGCAGGCGGCCAGCGCGCCCGCCGAGGATGTTGCGCCCGCGCCAGAAGAGGCGCCCGAAACCGACATGACCGTGCCGCACACGCGCAAGGCGATCATTCCCGCCGGTCAACCGCTGCCGCCGCAGCCCTCGGCGAACGAGATCAGCCCCGAGGCACTGGCCAAGGTCAGCGAGATCGAGAAGAAGGCCAAGCGCCTGTCGCTGATGGAACTGACCGAGCGCACCTGCAAATGGCCCGTGGGCGATCCGGCGACCGAGGATTTCTGGTTCTGCGGACTGCCGGTGCAATCGGGCAAGCCTTACTGCGAGGCCCATGTCGGCGTTGCGTTCCAGCCGATGAGTTCGCGCCGGGATCGCAAGCGCTGAGGCGCGGGCGGCGCGGCTTCGGCACCCACGGACCTGCACAGGACAGATACCACGCGCAGCGCAATGATGCCTGCGGGTGTATTCGCCGCGTGTATTCGCATGGGGGGAGCGCCATGCCCCCCTGCGTGGTGCGATCAGATGTTGCCGGCCTGCGGCATGCCGAGGATGTGATAGCCGCCATCGACGCGGATGATCTCGCCAGTGGTGAAGGCGCCCGCGTCCGAGGCCAGGTAAACCGCCGTGCCGCCAACGGCTTCAAGCGTCGCGTTGCCGCCCAGCGGCGCGTTCTGGTCGGTGTGCTTGTAGGTCTTGCGCGCCCCGCCGATGGCCGCGCCGGCCAGCGTTTTCATCGGCCCGGGCGAGATCGCGTTGACGCGGATCCCGTCCTGCCCGAGGTCGTTGGCCAGATAGCGCGTCGCCGATTCCAGCGCCGCCTTGGCCACGCCCATCACGTTGTAATAGGGGGTGACGCGGTTGGCGCCCTGATAGGTCAGCGTCAACAGCGTGCCGCCGTTTTCCTTCATCAGGGGATGCGCCCGGCGCGCCACGTCGATGAAGGAATAGGCCGAGATTTCGAGCGAGGTGCGGAAATTGTCGCGGCTGGTGTTGATGAAACGCCCGGTCAGTTCCGACTTGTCCGAATAGGCGATGGCGTGGACCACGAAATCGATCGTCGGCCAACGCTGCGCCAGCGTGTCGAACGCTGCGTCAAGCGAGGCGTCGTCGCTTACATCCGCGTCCATCATCAGGTCCGATCCGACCGAGGCCGCCAGTGGCTCAAGCCGCTTGCCGAACGCCTCGCCCTGGTAGGTAAAGGCCAGTTCGGCGCCTGCCGTGTGCATCGCCCTCGCGATCCCCCAGGCGATCGACCGATCATTGGCCACCCCCATGATAAGGCCACGCTTGCCCTCCATCGCTCCGCCCATGTGCATTACCCCTGAAATTTCGACAACAGCATCGATCCGTTGGTGCCGCCAAAGCCGAAGCTGTTGGTCATCACCGTGTCCAGGCCCGCGTCATCGACGCGGCTGGTGGCGATCTCGGACGGGTCGATCGCGGGGTCCAGCGTCTCGACGTTGATCGAGGGGGCAATGAAATCATGCTCCAGCATCAGAAGGCTGTAGATTGCCTCCTGCGCACCGGTGGCGCCCTGACTGTGGCCGGTCATCGACTTGGTCGAACTGATCGGCGGCGTCGTGCCCTGGCCGAACACGCGGCGCACCGCCTCGACCTCGCCGACGTCGCCCACGGGCGTCGAGGTGCCGTGCGCGTTGATATAGCCCACCTTGCGATCCTCCGGCAGCGTCTGCAACGCCAGCCGCATGGCCCGTTCGCCGCCCTCGCCCGACGGGGCGACCATGTCATGCCCGTCGCTGGTGGCGGCGTAGCCCGTCACCTCGGCATAGACCTTCGCGCCGCGGGCACGGGCGTGCTCGAGATCCTCCAGCACCAGCATGCCGCCGCCGCCGCCGATCACGAACCCGTCGCGATCCGCGTCGAAGGCGCGGCTCGCGCGCTCGGGGGTGTCATTGAACTTCGCGCTCATCGCGCCCATCGCGTCGAACAGGCACGACAGCGTCCAGTCCAGTTCCTCGCCACCGCCCGCGAACATCACGTCCTGCTTGCCCATCATGATCTGCTCGGCCGCGTTGCCGATGCAATGCAGGCTGGTCGAGCAGGCCGAGGTGATGGAATAGTTGATGCCCTTGATCTGGTAGGCGGTGCTCAGGTTGGCGCTGATCGTGGATGACATGCACTTGGGCACCGCGAAGGGGCCGATCCGCTTGGGACTGCCCTTGTCCAGAACGGTCTGGTGCGCGGCCAGCATGGCGCTGGTGGATGGCCCGCCGGACCCGGCCACCAGCCCGGTGCGCGGGTTCACGATATCGGCCTCCTCGAGGCCTGCATCGGCGATCGCCTGACCCATGGCGATATGGGCATAGGCGGCGCCCGGTCCCATGAACCGCAGCGTGCGCTTGTCAACGTGCTCGGCGACGTCCAGCTTGACATCGCCGGCAATCTGGCTGCGAAATCCGTGTTCCTTCATCGCCTCGTTGGCTGTGATGCCGGACTTGCCGGCCCTGAGCGAGGCGAGTACCTCTTCGACATTGTTCCCGATGGAAGAGACGATACCCAATCCTGTAACGACGACGCGGCGCATATGGCCTCCTTTTGCCTTGCTGCCCTTTGTGTAGGACAGCGGCGGGAACGGGGCAAGCGGTTAGAGGGCCGGTCTTGCCCGGGATCGGGGCAGGCGCCCCGGCGAAGTCCGCGGGCGTCCGGCCCGTCAGTCGGCCCGACCGGTCTCAGGTTTCGCTCAGCGCGACTTTCATGTCCTTGACCTCGTAGATCACCTCGCCGTCGGCCTCGACGATGCCGTCGGCCACGCCCATGGTCAGGCGACGGGTCTGCACGGCCTTGGTGAAATCCACGTAGTAGGTCAGCATCTTGCGGTCGGGGCGGACCATGCCCTTGAGCTTCACCTCGCCCACGCCGAGGGCGTAGCCGCGCCCCTGCCAGCCGCGCCAGCCAAGGTTGAAGCCGGTCAACTGCCACAGCCCGTCAAGGCCCAGGCAGCCGGGCATGATCGGGTTGCCGGGAAAGTGGCACTCGAAGAACCACAGGTCGGGGGTGATGTCGAACTCCGCCACCACGTGCCCCTTGCCGTGCTTGCCGCCATCACCGGAAATGTCGGTGATCCGGTCCATCATCAGCATCGGCGGCAGGGGCAGCTGTGCGTTGCCGGGGCCGAACAATTCGCCCCGCGCACATTTGAGGAGGTCATCCTTGTCGAAGCTGCTTGGATACTGGGCCATGCGGGCGGATCCCCTGTCTGGAATTGCGGCGAAATTGCACTTATGTGGCATCTACCACCGGGTGCGGCAGGCTTGCAAGTCTGCGCTGCGCCGCGCGCGCCGCGCGGCGCGAGGCTCTGTGTGGACGATTTTCGTTTGAAATTCACCGGTCGAGACCTCTATATTAACAGGTGAACGAAAGGATCTTACCATGAGCGCAGTTGACGACACCGTAACCGCC
>JAABTI010000161.1 GCA_011389955.1 Paracoccaceae bacterium
CCAATCTCTGCCATGCGGTCGATCAATGTGCCCAGATAGCCCAGAAGCACGATCTCGAGCACCGCGAACGCCATCGAGACAACCGACATCGCCACCAGCCACGGCGCCAGCGGGCGTGCGTAGTGCCACAGGAATGCCCAGAATGCCGCGGGCGGCTGGCCCGGCGGGTCCGACGGGTAGGCCGGAATCCGGGATTCGAAATATGAGAACACGCGCATGGCCCTGCCTATAACACACGAAAAGGGCCCGCGGTGGCCCGCGCGCCCCTGAAACCGGTTTCGCCGTTTGCTATTACTCGATGATTTTCGACACGACGCCTGCGCCGACGGTGCGGCCGCCTTCGCGGATGGCGAAGCGCAGCTTCTCTTCCATGGCGATGGGCGCGATCAGCTCGACCTCGAATTTCAGGTTGTCGCCCGGCATCACCATTTCCGTGCCCTCGGGCAGCGTGACCGTGCCGGTCACATCCGTGGTGCGGAAGTAGAATTGCGGGCGGTAGTTGGCGAAAAACGGCGTGTGGCGGCCGCCCTCTTCCTTGGTCAGGATATACGCCTCGGCTTCGAACTTGGTGTGCGGCGTCACCGATTTCGGCTTGCACAGCACCTGCCCGCGCTCGACATCGTCACGGCCGATGCCGCGCAGCAGCGCGCCGATATTGTCGCCGGCTTCGCCGCGGTCCAGCAGCTTGCGGAACATTTCCACGCCCGTGCAGGTCGTGTTGCGGGTGTCGCGGATGCCCACGATCTCGATCGCGTCGCCCACATTGATCACGCCACGCTCCACACGGCCGGTCACAACCGTGCCGCGCCCGGAGATCGAGAACACGTCCTCGATCGGCATCAGGAAGGGCTGGTCAACCGCGCGCTCGGGCGTCGGGATGTAGCTGTCGACAGCTTCCAGCAGCGCCTTGATCGAATTCTCGCCGATTTCCGGGTCGCGCTCTTCCATCGCCGCCAGCGCCGAGCCCTTGATGATCGGGATGTCGTCGCCGGGGTAGTCGTAATCCGACAGCAGCTCGCGGATTTCCATCTCCACCAGCTCCAGCAGCTCCTCGTCATCGACCTGGTCGACCTTGTTCATGTAAACCACGATATAGGGAATCCCCACCTGGCGCCCCAGCAGAATGTGCTCGCGCGTCTGCGGCATCGGGCCGTCCGCCGCGTTCACCACCAGGATCGCGCCGTCCATCTGCGCCGCACCCGTGATCATGTTCTTCACGTAGTCGGCGTGGCCGGGGCAATCCACATGCGCGTAGTGACGCCCCTCGGTCTCATATTCCACATGCGCGGTCGAGATCGTGATCCCCCGTGCCTTCTCCTCGGGCGCGCCGTCAATCTGGTCATAGGCCCGGAAATCACCGTAATACTTCGTGATCGCCGCCGTCAGCGTCGTCTTGCCATGGTCAACATGGCCAACCGTGCCAATGTTCACATGCGGTTTACTGCGGTCAAACTTTGCTTTTGCCATGGATAGGGCACCCTTTGTTAGTGGACCGGTTTGACTGGCCCGAAATGACACGCGCGCCAGTTATCGAAGCGCGCGTGGGAAATCAAGTCAGATCAGCGCGAAACTCTGCCAGCGAAGTTGGCTCAGGCTTTGTCGTCAGTGCCTGCCTGCGACCCCGCATCGTTCGTGGCTTTGGTTTCGCTGTCGAATTCGGGCGCCGTGCTGTCCGCAGGGGGCTCTGCCACGGCTTTCGGTGGGAACCAATCCTCTTGCTTGGCCAGCCAACGTTCGATCGCGGCGACACCGTTCTGTGACAGATTGCGCATCTGGACTTCGGCGCTTTGTGTCAGGCCGGAACTGATCGCCGTTTCGCCCGAAAGGGATTCAAAAACGATAATTCGATGCGGTTTGTCGTTAAGCTTTTTACCCGCCGCGTCATCCCAGACCGTGACGCCGAGGATCAGAAATGACTTGGGCGCCGCGACCAGCGGGATCCCGGGAATGGCCAAGACATAACCCTGAACCGCGATCCCAAGGTGATACAGCGTATCGCCCTGATACCGCGCGAATCTGCGCTGCAACTCGCCTTCCAGGCTTTCTTTCCACGCGCCCGGCTCTGCCTTGCGGGATGCCGGGCCTTGAACAGCGTTTTCTTCGACCACGATTGCGTGACCCAGCAGGAAATCGCCAAGCTCGGCACGCTCGTCCCCCAGCTTCGCGCCGCTGGCGCAGGCCGAAAGAAGGCCGAGAGCAGCTATCAAACCAACTGCTCGCAAGCATTTCACCGAAACACGCATATTCGCACCCTTCCTGCTCTGCACGCCAGACGCATAGCCGATCATGGGTCAGGGCGCAAACAGGCAAGCGGCCTAGGTAAAGCGATTGTCACGTGGAAAGCCGCGCGGCGCCATCCGGCCTGCACTTGCCCGCTTGCCCAGCCATTCGGTCAGGTCGGGTTCGTGCCGGGTGCGCCCGGCCGGATCCCGCCAGCGCAGACCCTCGGCCCAGGTGAGCGTGGTCAGGTCCGACAGGCCGCCATCCTTGTAGGATTGCAGCCGCACGCCCTTGCCGCGCCCCATTTCGGGCAGGTCATCCAGCGGGAAGACCAGCAATTTGCGATTCTCGCCCACGCAGGCCAGATGGTCGCCAGAGACATGGCGGCAGACCAGCGCGCGCGCCCCGCCCTTGACGTTCAGCACCTGTTTGCCACCGCGAGTCTGCGCGATGACATCGTCTGCGGGCACAATGAATCCGTCCCCCGCGCTGGAGGCCACGACCAGCCTTGCCCCCGGCTTGTGGATGAACAGATCGACGATCTCGGCCTCGTTGGGCAGGTCGACCATAAGGCGCACAGGCTCGCCCATGCCGCGCCCACCGGGCAGGTTGGTGACAAGCAACGTGTAGAACCGCCCGTTCGACCCAAAGAGCACGATCTTGTCGGTGGTTTCGGCGTGAAAGGCGAAGCGCCGCTCGTCGCCATCCTTGAACTTGAACGCCTGATCCAGCGCGACATGGCCCTTCATCGCGCGGATCCAGCCCATTTTCGAGCAGACGATGGTCACCGGCTCGCGTTCGATCATGGCTTCCAGCGGCACATCATCCACGTCTGTGGCCTGCGCGAAATCCGTGCGGCGACGGCCCAGATCGGTGTTCTTGCCGAATTCCGCCTGCACGCCGCGCAACTCGGTACCGATGCGTTTCCATTGCAATGTGTCGGAGCCGAGCAGGTCTTCCAACTCGGCGCGCTCTTTCTGCAGGTCGTCGCGCTCGCGGCGCAGTTCGATCTCTTCCAGCCGCCGCAAGCTGCGCAGGCGCATGTTCAGGATGGACTCGGCCTGAAGCTCGGAGAGTTCGCCGTCTTCCTCGGCGGGCGGGACATAGTCTTTTTCCGAGGTGGCACGCGGAAAGTCGCGGCCCCAGACCTCGCGCATAAGCGCGGCGCGCGGGCTGTCATCATAGCGGATGATGTCGATCACGCGGTCCAAATTCAGAAAAGCGATGATGAAACCTTCCAGCACTTCCAGCCGGTGGTCGATCTTGTCCAGCCTATGCTGGCTGCGGCGCTGCAACACGTCGCGCCGATGATCGAGGAAGGCCCGCAGCACCTCGCGCAGGGAACAGACCTTGGGCGTGACCCCGTCGATCAGAACGTTCATGTTCAGGCTGAACCGGGTTTCCAGATCGGAATTCTTGAACAGCATGCCCATCATCACTTCGGGATCGACGCTGCGCGATTTGGGGTCCAGCACGATGCGCACATCATCGGCGGATTCGTCGCGTATATCGGCAAGAAGCGGCACCTTGCGGGTCTGGATCAGCTCTGCCAGCTTCTCGATAAGGCGGGATTTCTGGATCTGGAAGGGAATCTCGGT
>JAABTI010000162.1 GCA_011389955.1 Paracoccaceae bacterium
GTCCGGGCCCATCAGGACCATCTGGCCTGGCTCGAGGACCGGCTGGCCCGGCCCCTCGAGCCTCACAAGCTTCCGGCTTTACAATCGCAACGAACGTGTGAGCGGCGAAAACCGCGACAACCTGCTTACGCCCGATGAATGGCAAGCCTGCGAAACCGCCGATCTGCCACCGCGCGAAGGCGGCGTTGTGATCGGCATCGATCTGGGCGGATCGGCCAGCATGACCGCCGCGGCGTTCTACTGGCCCAAGACCGGGCGGCTGGAAGCCGTTGCCACGTTCCCAAGTCAACCGTCGCTGATCGATCGCGGCCAGGCGGACGGCGTGGCCGGGCGCTATGTCGAGATGCAGGACAGGGCAGAGCTGACGGTTCTGGGTGACAAGACCGTTCCGGTGTCGCCCTGGCTGATCGAGGTGCTGCGCCACGTCGAGGATCAGCCGATCCTTGCCATGACGATGGATCGATGGAAGCAGGCCGAGCTGGGCGAGGCCATCGACCGGGCGGGCATCCGCGCGCCCCTGGTCTGGCGCGGGATGGGATTTCGTGACGGCGGCGAAGATTGTGATCGGTTCCGCCGCGCCGCTTTCGACGGAAATGTAAAGGCGCGCCCTTCCCTGCTGTTGCGCAGCGCCTTCGCGGATGCGGTCTGTCTGCGCGATCCGGCCAACAACCTCAAAATCGGCAAGGCCCGCTCGATGGGCCGGATCGACGCGGCGGCTGCAACAGTGCTGGCCGTGGCCGAGGGCGCGCGGATCGCTGGCCGGACCCAGAAAAAGGCGCGGGTGATATGGGCGTGAGGAAAGAGCACCACCGGCACAGCCGCAAGGTCACCAGCACCGCGCGCTGGCGCGCGCTGCGCATGGAGATCATCGAGCGCGACGGCGGGGCTTGTGTCCAGTGCGGCACACGCGGGCGGCTTGAGGTGGATCACATCAAATCGGTCCGCATCGCGCCCGAGCTGGGTTTTGATCCCGGCAACCTGCAAACGCTCTGCCCCGGTTGCCACACGAAAAAGACGCGAATCGAGTGCGGGCATCCCCCGCCCCGAAAGGACCGGCTCGACTGGTCGAAAGCTGTCGAGGCGCTTGAGCGTCCCGGCAATAAACCTGTGAGCAGAAAGGAATAACCATGCTCAATTCCGTGAGAATCCAGCGGCGGCAATCCGAAATCCGCCAGCAACTGGCCGAGCTGGTCGGCAATGAAACCCCGACCGAGGATGAAACTCGGTCCATGAGCGATCTCGACGCCGAGTATCGCGCCAACGAAACCCGCTATCGCGCCGCCCTGATCGCCGAGGATGAAGAGCGCCGTGAAGCCGGGGCCGAACTGGAGACGCGTTCGAGCCGTGAATGGTCCGAGATGATGGCCGGTTTCGAGATGCGCCAGGTCGCTCTGCACCTCGATGAGGGACGGCAGATCGACGGGCAGACGGCCGAGATCGTGCAGGAGCTGCGCAGCGCGGGCGGTTTCCGTGGCGTCCCGATCCCGTGGCAGGCGCTGGAGCAACGCGCGGGCGAGACGGTGGCCACTGGCACCCCCGATCCGATCAGCACCCGCCCGATCATCGATCGGCTTTTCCCGGATAGCATGGCGTCGGCCATGGGCGGGCAGATGATCACGATCGACCAGGGCGCGGCGGAATGGCCCGTTGTGACTTCGAGCGTCACGGCAGGATGGCAGGCGACCGAGACCGGCAATGTCGCGGGGCCGAGCGTCTACGCCACGACCGACCGCGCGATGACCCCGGCGCACATCTCGAGCAGATGGATGAGCCGGTGCGCCGCTGAAAAACCTTGACATGACCGCGCGACGTTGGTGTAGTCGCCTGACTATCCGTTAAGGATTCAGAGGAACGTCTACGCCATGTTCAACATGACCCCATCAGAGCTACAGGAGTTTTTGCACGAGCGTGCGCTGACCTCTGATGAGGTCATCAAGGCAACTGGCGTAGACAAGTTCGCTTTCCGGAATTGGATCAAACGCGGCACCTTGGAAATCGGGCATAAGCACCGCCTGGGACGCTTGGCTTTTTCTCCCGCGGACGCGATGCGTGTCTCTGCGATGGTCGACCTTGTAAGCAAGATAGGAATCTCCCCTTTGGCTGCTGCCAAGCTGGCGGAGCAACCTGTCAGGCTTGTCGAGACTTTTATCCAGGCGGAAGAAAAGCACCGTTCATCTGATGAGTATGACGGATTTTCTGCGCTGCCTGTGCCGATCGATAGGTTCGTTTCGGTGGCATTGGTCCAGAACGAAGAGGTGTTAACCTTTAACGCGTACTGGGACGAAGATCGCCTTTTCTTTTCCGGTGAGGATGCGGGGCGTGTAGAGGGTACACACCCGATGCTTAGTCTTTCCCATGTCGTTCTGGGTTCGGGGCTCATTGTCGATGACATCATGGAAAAAGTTCGCGCCCTCATGGACGAGGTGGTCGAATGAACCGCCCGTCCACCGTCAAGCAGGCTGATATTACTCGCGCCGTGAAGGGTGCGGTTAAGGCCGGTTTTGCGGTCGGGCGGATCGAGGTTGATCATGTGAAAGGCAGGGTGATCATTCACTTGGAGGGCGCTGGCGGGCAGGTCAAGCCGAACGAATGGGATGAGGTGCTGAGGTGAAGCGCAGCCGTTTTCCCTACGCGAAGAGCTACACCGACCGGCACGGCCGCAAGCGGTGGCGGTATCGCCACAAGGGATTTTCCCGCGAGCTGGGAACGGATTTTGGCAGCGACGAGTTCAAGCGCCGCTATGCCGGGGCTGAGGCCGAGTTTTTGGGCCGTCGCAAGGCCGGGGCCGGTGCGGATCGAACGATCCCCGGTTCTCTGTCCGATCTGGTGGCCAGCTATTACAAATCCCCCGAGTGGCGCGGCATCGGTGAAAGCACCAAGCGAACCTATCGCGGGCCGATCGAGAAGCTGCGCGCGAAGCATGGCGACAAGCCCATATCGGGGCTGGGGCGTAAGCACGTCATGGCGATCCTGGCCGAGAAGGCCGACACTCCGGCGGCGGCGAACAACCTGCGCAAGCGGCTGGCGCAGCTTCTGGATCACGCGATCGCGCTGGAATGGATCACCGTAAACCATGCGCGACAGATCAAGCCTTACCGCCTCGACGGCTCAGGCTTTCACGCATGGGATGAAGGCGAGATCGCGCGATTCTTCGAGGTGCATCCGCAAGGGACGCTGGCGCACCGGGCCGTGACGCTGATGCTCTACACCGGCGCCGCGCGTGTGGACGCGGTGGCGATTGGCCCTTGGAACATGAAGGGCGATCGGATCGAGTATCGGCGGCAAAAGACCATCCGCAGCAACGGCCAGCTGGTGAGCATTCCGGTGCACCCCGATCTGGCCGAGGTGCTGGCGGATCTGCCGAGCGATCGGCCGTATCTGGCGACCGCCTACGGCAAGCCTCGATCCCCCGACGGGCTGGGCAACGCGATGCGCGACTGGTGCGACAAGGCGGGGCTTTCTATTTGTTCCTCGCATGGCCTTCGCAAGGCATGCGCGCGGCGTCTGGCCGAGGCTGGCGCGTCTGCGCACGAGATCATGGCCGTGACCGGGCATAAGACGCTGGCCGAGGTGCAACGATACACCGAGACCGCGACCCGCGAAGGGCTGGCAGACTCTGCCATGGGAAGGCTGATCACACGGCCAAACAGGGAACAGACCGTGGTGAACCTGCCCGATAGGTTCACCACAAAATCCCGCCAAGCCACTGAAAAAAAAGGTAAATAGAATGGGGATTGGTAGGCCCGGAGGGACTCGAACCCCCAACCAAAGCGTTATGAGCGCTCTGCTCTGACCAATT
>JAABTI010000163.1 GCA_011389955.1 Paracoccaceae bacterium
TGGGCGCCAACAGAAAGCGCGGTTGCCAGTATCGTTGTTTTCAGTAGCGTCTTGATGGTCATGTCTTCCTCCCAGAATGCCTTGGTAAGAGCCGCCGACTTTGCGCCGATCCAATTCTTGTTGTTTTTCAAAGGCTCAGGGCAGCTTTTCGGGCAGTGGCGTGGCCTCGTAGCAGCCGATAACCCCCTGATCGAAATCGAGAATCGATCCGGTCATGATCCCGGATTCGTCGCTGGCCAGATGGGCGATCCAGCGCGCCACCTCGTTCATGTTCAGAAGCCGCCCGGCCGGCAATTTCGCCCCGGCCTCCTTTTGCCACCCGTCGGACATGTCGTGATAGGTCTTCTGCGTGATGTCCTCTGCCGGGGTGTCCATCCACCCGATGGCGAGCGCGTTGACGCGTATCCCGTCGCGCATCAGCGAGAAGGCCGCGTTCTTGGTGGTCGCCACCAGCGCCGCCTTGGATGCGGCATAGACGGTCAGGAATGGGACACCGCCGTGGGCGGTGACTGTCGCCACATTGACCACGGTCCCGGGCTTACCCGCATCGCGCCAATGGTTGGCCGCATTCTGCATCAGGAAGAACGGTGCCCGCGCGTTGATCGCGAAGGTGCGTTCCCACAGCGCTGCATCTCCATCCAGAATGCCGCCGCGGTCCGTGATGCCGGCGGAATTGACCAAAATGTCGTAGGTGCCGAATTCCTGAATAGCGCGCTCATGAACCGAGTTGCAATCCTCCAGGTCGGTCAGATCGGCCTGATGATAGACGACGCGCTGTTGTGGCGTGCTCAGGTCCTCTGCGGCGGCCTTGCCCTCGGCCTGCTTGCGGCCCATGATCAGCGCACCTTTGAGCCCGCGCCGCAGCATCAGCTTCACTGCTGTGAGCCCGAGCCCCTGAGTCGAGCCCGTGACCACAGCTACCTTGCCTTCGAATTGCCGATCCAGCGGCACATCACTGTCAGAGGCCGCGCGATAGGCGGCATTGCCATAGGGGCTTTCATAATCCGTCATGTGTAATCCACCTCCACCGGCTTGTTGGTTGCATAGGATTTCAGCGCCGCCTCGGAGAGGAGGAGCGCGCGCCGGCCGTCCTCAAAGGTCACATTGGGCGGCTTTTTGGCCGTCACTTGGTCGATGAAGTCACGAATTTCCGCCTCATAGGCCGCGCGGTAGCGCTCGATGAAAAAATACAGCAGCTCATCGCGCGTCGCCGTGCCGCCCGCACCATAGCGCGATACCTCAGACGGGCGGTGGTTGTTCGAACGCACCATTCCCTCGGCTCCAAAAGCCTCAACCCGCTGGTCATAACCATAGTTGGTGCGCCGGGAATTGTTGATATGGCAGAGCGCCCCCGATGCGCCGCGCATGACGACCATGGCCGTATCCACGTCATTCAACTCGGCAAAGATCGGGTCCACCCGGTTGGCGGCCATGGTAAACACCTCCACCGGGTCTTCCCCCATGACAAAACGGGCCATGTCCATGTCGTGGATCGTGGTATCGCGGAAAAGTCCGCCGCAAGCCTCAAGGATAGGGCGCGGCGGCGGCGGTCCGGGATCGCGGCTGGTGATGACCAGAAGCTCCAGATCGCCCACATCGCCGCGCGCCACGGCTTGCTGCACCCCGGCATGGCTGGGGTCAAAGCGCCGGTTGAACCCGAGTTGCAGCGGAACATTGAAGGCTGTTAGCTTCTCCTTGCACTCTTCGACCTTGGCTATATCCACGTCGATCGGCTTCTCGCACAATATCGGCTTGCCGGCCTCGGCCGAGCGCAAAATCATCTCGACATGCGTGTTGGTCGGCGAAGCGATCAACACGGCATCAACATCTTCTGCACCCAGCAAAGCGTCGAGATCCGTCGTGGCACGGGCCCCAACAACGGCCGCAGTGGCCTTGGCGTTGTCTTCAAATACATCAAAGCACCAAGTCACAGAAGCATCCGGCTGCAGTGCGACCAGTCGAGCATGCATGTCGCCGATGCGACCGGTTCCAATGATTCCGAAACGCAGCATTAAAATCCTCCTTGCGACTACCGTTGGTATCACCTTTGCCGCGAATGCTCACAGCCTCAACGGCCGGTTTGTCCAACTTGGAATTTTTACACAGTGCGAGGCGTACGCGGATGCGTTACCATCAAAGGATCATGTCAAAGCACGCGGCAAACCATTTGGAAATGACGAAACTGGAATCCGAAAAATCCTATCCAGCCGATCCTGGAAATTTCTTCAACGAAATGTCGGCCCATGAGTTGGAGCGCTTTCTCGACTTTGTCAGCCGGTTCATGACAGAAACCCAGGATGCCCTGTTACTGGGAATGCCCACGCGCGAGATGCCGATCATGGTCCAACTCATGCGGTCACATCTTCGCGGGCGACTGGAAACTCCATCCTCTCTAATCGACGGCTCCGGCCTTGCACGCGGTACGGCCCATCGGCTGATCGAGGAAATGGTGGATAACGGACTGATCGCCAAACGCCCCCGCACCCGCAGCGGCAAAACCTTCTCGTTGCATCCGACGCGGCAAATGATCGACGCTTGGGTGAACTATCTGCGCCGGGTCAAGTCGCTGCTGGGGGGCGCCTTCGGCCTGTCGGACGATAGGGACTATTTCTTTGGCGCCTCGTATTTGGCGACCGCCGCCGTCGCCCCTCTGCCGGTCATGCCCAGCAAGCTTGCCCTGCCCGGCGGCCTGCGTATTCTACTGCACGCGGATGCGGGTTTCATGGCGATGCAGAAACTCAAACGCCAGTTCGAAATGCATTTCGGAACTGAGATTGAAGTTCGGGCGCTCAGCATTGATCGGCTGCATCAGGAGATCCTCGACAATGCCGGGCGCGCCCAATCGCGATATGATCTGGTCACCTGCGATGTCTGCTGGATGGAAGAAATGATCCAGGCCGAGGCCATTCGCCCTGTCCAGATGCTTGACGGGGGTGAGGCGCGCGACCTGATGGATTTCCATCCAGAGGCGCTTTCGACCGTGCAGCGCGGTAATGTGCTTTACGGCATACCGGTCCAGACCACGCCGGAACTGTTCCTCTACCGCACTGATATATTTGAGCAAAACGGACTGGAGCCACCGCATCGTCTCAGCGAGGTGCTGGAATGCGCCCGGGCGCTGCACGACTCGGCGCGCGGGCTGAGCGGCATTTGCTGGAACGGTGCGCGCGGCACGCCGGTGGGCACGAGTTTCATGATGCTGATGGCGGATTTCGGCCAGCCCGTGCTCAACCTGCGGCGCGTGGGCAAGGGCTTCCACGACCAACAGCTTGCCGGCGAAGAGCTCATCCCGATGCTCGACAGCAACGAGGCGCTGGAGGCAGCGGAGTTTCTTGTCGAGTTGCTCTCCTGCTCGCCGGCCAACGTGCTTCAGATGTCATGGTACGAGCGCGCCCGATGCTATGCTGACGGTCAAGCGGCCATGGCCTACAGCTACACGCAGATCCTGCCGATGATCGAGAGCCAGTCTGATTCGCCCGGCCACGGGTGCACAGGCTACCTGCCGCACCCCACCGCGCCGGATGTTCCGCGCAGCGCGCCGCTGGGCGGGTGGAACATCTGCGTGCCATCCAACCTCAAATCCGCGCGGATAGATGACGTCACGCAAGCCGCGCGCACCCTGACCTCGGCAGCGGCCACGAAGCTCTACATCGAGAACGGCAGCCTCGTGAGTTCGCGTTTCAGCGTCTGCAATGACCCGGTCGTGGCTCATGGCCGTCCGGT
>JAABTI010000164.1 GCA_011389955.1 Paracoccaceae bacterium
AGAATATCCGGCGCGAGGGCAATCGCCTCTTTACCACGCATTTCGACGATTTCTCTTACGATATCAGCGCGCTCGTCAGCAATGATGCGATCAATCTCAACAAGGTCGCCTTTGCCTCGACCTTCGACATGCTGCGCGCACCCGGCGCGGTCGCAGAGCGCACCGGCACGGATATCGGGCTGGTCCTGTCCGAACTGCACGGGCGGTTCACCGATGCATTGATGTGCATTGTGGCCGCCCTCGTGGGGTTCTGCACGCTGCTCGTCGGCGGCTTCAGCCGGTTCGGCGTCTGGCGGCAGGTGCTGATGGCCTTTGGTCTTCTGGTCACGATAAAGATCGTCGAAAGCGCGGTCGTGGCCCCGGTACTGGTCAATGCCGCGCTCTGGCCGCTGCTTTATCTGCCGATCCTCCTTGGCGGCGCGGTCTCGATGGGGATGCTGGGGCTGGCGGTTTATCCCGGGTTTCTGCGGCGGCTCATGGGACGCAAGCGACCCGGTTCTGCGGGGGCGGGTGCATGATTCTGCAACTCTACTTTGCCCGCCGTTTTCTGGCCAGCTTCCTCGGGGTTGCCCTGTCGCTTGCGGCGCTGATCGCGCTGATCGAGCTGATGGATGAGTTGAACGACATGCCCGACAGGCCGTTCTCGGACGTGCTCGGGATTGTGCTGCTCAAAATGCCCTGGGCCAATTACGAGATCCTGCCGCTGGTGGTGATCCTCGCCTCGACAGCGCTGTTCCTGCGCCTGTCGCGCTCGTCCGAACTGGTGGTGCTGCGCGCCTCGGGGCGCTCTGCGTTGCGGGGATTGCTGGCACCGGCCTGCGTGGCGCTGATGATCGGGCTGATCTGGTTGTCGATCGGCAATCCCATCGTCGCGGCCACGTCCAAGCGCGAGCACGACCTGTCGAACTTTTACCAGGGTTCGGAAACGGCAGCGCTCGCAATCTCGTCCGAGGGGCTGTGGCTGCGCCAGGGCGGGCCTGCGGGGCAGACCGTGATCTTCGCCCTGCGCGCCAGTTCCGATCTCGGCACGCTCTACGAGCCGAATTTCCTCGATTTCGACCGCGACGGCATGCCGGTCAGGCGGATCAATGCAGGTGCGGCACAGCTTCGGGACGGGGAATGGTTCCTGCGGGATGCCAAGATCTGGGACCTGTCCGGCGACGGCAATCCCGAGGCCGAGGCGACGCGCGCCGTGACGCTGACCATTCCGTCCGACCTGACGCAGGACCGCATCGTCGACAGTTTCGGCAAGCCGCGTTACATCCCCGTGTGGGACCTGCCGGATTTCATTGCCGAGCTGGAAGAGGCGGGTTTTTCGGCGCGGCGTTACGCGGTTTGGTTCCATAGCGAACTGGCGCAACCTGTCTTTCTAGTTGCGCTTGTTCTGATGTCGGCGGCCTTTACCATGCGCCATGCGCGGGGCAGCAATATGGGGGTGATGGTGCTGGCGGCGGTGCTTGCAGGCTTTGGCATGCATTATGTCCGGAATTTCGCCCACATCCTGGGGGAGAATGGTCAGATCCCCGTTCTGCTGGCGGCGTGGGCCCCGCCGCTGGCTGCGATGTTCCTGGCGCTTGGCATCCTATTGCATCTGGAGGATGGATGAGCAGGTTTGCGGGACTTCTCTTGGCGCTGGTGATCTGGTCCGGCGTGGTCGCGGCGCAGGAGGCACCGCCCGATCCGGCGATGCTGATCGCCGATGATGTTCAGCTCACGGCCGATGAGCAACTGATCGCCACCGGCAATGTCGAGGCGCTTTATGAGGGTCGCCGCCTGACCGCGCAACAGATCACCTATGATCGGGCTACAGATCAGTTGCGCATCGTCGGGCCGATGACCCTGAGCGAGGCGGAGAACACCGTGGTCGTGGCCGACAGCGGCATGCTCGACAGGGACCTGACCAATGGCATCCTGCGCGGCGCGCGGATCGTCATGCAGGACCAGCTGCAACTTTCGGCCAATCAGATGCGGCGCACCGATGCGCGCTACAATCAGCTTTACAAGGCGTCGGTCACCTCTTGCCGGGTCTGCGAGAGCGGGCGCCCCCCGCTCTGGCAGATCCGGGCCGAACGCATGATCCACGATCAACAGGAGCGGCAGCTGTATTTTCAGAACGCCCAGCTTCGGGTTCTCGGGACGCCGATCCTCTACCTGCCGCGCCTGCGCATGCCCGATCCGACCCTGAAGCGTGCGACCGGATTCCTGAGCCCCGAACTCGTCAATTCCTCGCTGCTCGGCACCGGGGTGCGGGTGCCGTACTTCATCCGCATCGACGATCACCGAGACCTGACGATTGCACCGTTCCTGGCCACGGATTCGCGACGGCTGGAACTGCGCTACCGGCAGGCCTTTCGCCGGGGCGAGATCGAGTTCAACGGGGCCGTTTCGGATGACGATTTCAGTGCCGAGGATACCCGGGGCTATCTCTTTGGCCAGGGGCGGTTCGAATTGCCGCAGGATTTCATTTTGCGCTTCAATATCGAGCTGACCAGCGACGACACCTTCCTTCTGGACCACGATTTTTCTGACAAGGACAGGCTCCAGAACGAGTTGTCCGTCGAACGCGCCCGGCGGGACGAGTTCATTCGCGGTGCGATCACGCATTTCAAGTCGCTGCGCGTGGGCGAAAACAACGCGACATTGCCGTCGCTCGTCGGAAACGCCGAATACGAACGCCGTTTCTTTCCGTCGCGGCTCGGGGGGGAGTTGCGGTTTTCCGCCGTTGCCCACGGTCATGTGCGCAATTCCGATCTGGTGACTGACGGCCCCGATCAGGATCGCTTTGCCGATGGCCGGGATGTGTGGCGGTTCACCACCAGCCTCGACTGGCGGCGGAGTTGGGTCCTGCCTGCCGGGGTGCTGGCCAATGTCCAGACCGGGCTGACCCTCGATCATTTCGAAATTTCCCAGATCGGTATCACGGCGCAGGTTCAGGCCACGGAACTGACCCCGAGCGCGGCGCTTCGGTTGCGCTGGCCCTTGATGAAAGCCGGCCCCGGGGGCGTAACGCATGTCATAGAGCCGGTGGTGCAACTCGCATGGTCGGGCGGGTCGAACCCGAATATCCCGCAGGACGAAAGCACCGCGATCGAGTTCGACGAGGGCAATCTCTTCAATGTCTCGAGGTTCAATGCGCCAGATCGGCGTGAGCGCGGATATAGCGGTGCCTATGGCATCAGCTATGCGCGCTTTGACCCCGATGGATGGGAGGGGCGGCTGGCGGTTGGACAGGTGATCCGGGACGAGCGCCTGCGAGAACCCACCGGCATACCCACCTTTACCAAATCTTCGGGGTTACGCGATCAGACATCCGACCTGCTGATTGCGGGGCAGTACCGCAACGCGACGGGGCTGGCGGTGACCGCCCGTGGTCTTTTCGACGACGTGTTCGATGCGACCAAGGCCGAGGCGCGCGCCAGCTGGCAGAACGACCGGACCGATATCGCCGCCACGTATATCTGGCTTGCCGAGGACCCGCGCGAGGGGCGCAATTCGACCGTTGCCGAATGGGCCATCGAGGGCAATTACCGCTTTGCCCGCCACTGGACGGCCAGCGCCGAATGGCGCTATGACGCGAGCACGGATCGCAGCGTGCGTGCGGGGGCGGGACTGACATATACCAACGAATGTGTCGATATCACGCTTTCCGTCTCGCGCCGCTTCACCTCATCGACTATCCTTGAACCCGA
>JAABTI010000165.1 GCA_011389955.1 Paracoccaceae bacterium
GGTGGTACCGGCCTCGGCGGTCTGGCGCGCCACGGTATCGGACGGCTCATCCTGCGGCGCTGGCGGGGCGGCTGCGGCTTCGGGCGCCCCGCGCTCTGCCCCGGCAAGGTCCGTCGCGGCCTGGTCCGTTTCATCCTCTTGCATGCCGGGCTGCCGCGTCTCGGGCCGATCCACGTCAAACGGGACGCTCTCGCGCGGTTGCACCGGCGCTTCGGGCGCCTGGGCAAGCTCGATCTCGGGCGCGGGGACCTCCTCGGGCGGCGATGGTGCCTGCGCGGAGGGTTCGGATTGCGGCGCCTGCCCGCCCTGCCCCGCATCGGCGATCACCATTTCGTCCCCGGTCGCGTCCGGCTCGGGCGCGGGCGCCACGCCGAAGGGCGCGATGATGACGGCATCCTCCGATGGTATCCGTTCGCCATTCAGGTCCATCACCAGGCTCAGCATCCGCGGCGATTGCGACGGCTCCAGGCTCAGTATCCTGGCAAAGGCCCCGTCCGCGCCGATATCCAGTGCCGCCACAGACTCCTGGTCGAGCAACACCTCCAGCGCCGCACCGGGCGCGCCGCGCCCGCCGATCACCGTCGTGCCATCGGGGGCGACGCGCACGGTATCGAAACTGGGCGGAGGGGGCGCCGTGGCCTCGGGCATGTCATCGGCGGTCGATGCGTCCTGCCGCTCTGCCGGGGCGCTGGCGGCCTGCTCCGGCGGTTGGGATGTCTGCGCATCTCCCTGCGCGGTCTGGTCGCTGGAGGGGCTGCCGGTTTCTTGCCGGGCCTCTTGACCCGCCCGATCCCGGGGGGCCGGATCGTCGCTGAAGCCGCCAAAGGTATAGACGCCGATCGCCGCGGCACCCGCCACCACGATGGCGCCGATGGTCAGGGATTGTCCCCCCGCCAGTCCTGCCTTTCCGAACATTCGCTTCCCTTCCCTCCGGCCGTTTGCTCACGGCGGTTGAGTGACCTTATCAACAGGGCTATCAGGGGTCAAAAGCACGTTTGGCAACCTCGCAACATATCGGATGACCCAATGACCAACTCCACACCGCGCACGCCGACCCTTCCCTCGGTATGCGTTTATTGCGGATCGCGCGCGGGCGCAAACCCTAGCTTCGAGCGCGACGCCGAGGCGCTGGGCCGCACCATCGCCGGGGCCGGATGGCAACTGGTTTACGGGGCGGGCGATATCGGGCTGATGGGCGCCGTCGCGCGCAGCGCGCAGGCCGCCGGCGGCGAGACCTTCGGCGTCATCCCCGTCCACCTGCTGGAGCGCGAAGTGGGCAAGCGCGACCTGTCGCGCTTCGTGGTCACCGAAACCATGCACGAGCGCAAGAAGGTGATGTTCATGAACGCGCAGGCCATCGTGGTGCTGCCCGGCGGCGCGGGGTCGCTGGACGAACTGTTCGAGGTGCTGACATGGCGGCAACTGGGCCTGCATGAAAAGCCGATCTTCCTGCTCGATACCGACGGCTACTGGCAGCCGCTGCTGGCGTTGCTGCGCCACGTGATCGACCAGGGCTTCGCCGACGAGTCGCTGCTGGGCTACCTGACGCCGGTGACCACCGTGGATGCGCTGGCGCGCGCCCTGCGCGCCGCGCTTTCAGCCCGCAGCGCCGTGAACGAGTAGATCGCCAGCGCGGCCCAGATCAACGCGAATGACACCACGTGCCAGCCGCCGAACGGCTCGCCGAACACCAGCATGGCACAAAAGAATTGCAGCGTCGGGTTGAGGTATTGCACCAGTCCCACCGTCGCCATGCGCACCCGGCGCGTGGCATAGGAAAACAGGATCAGCGGCATGCCCGTCAACGGCCCCGAAATCGCCAGCAGCGCGCTATCGGACGCCGAGGCGCCAAAAGCGCCCCCGTCGGTGCCCGAATGGACGATCCACAGCACCAGCAACGCGATCGGCGACAGCAGCAGAACCTCTCCCGTCACCGACACGACCGGCCCCACGGAAATGTATTTCTTTACAAGGCCATACATGCCAAAGCTGATCGAAAGAACGAGCGCGATCCAAGGTGCCACGCCCAACCCGTAGGTCAGCAACGCCACCGCCAGCGCGGCCAGCGTCACCGCCACCGCCTGCGCGCGGCCCAGTTTCTCGCCGAAGGCCAGCATGCCGATCACCACCGCCACCAGCGGGAACAGGTAATAGCCCATCGAGGCCTCGGTGGCCTTGCCGATCTGTATCGACATGATGAAGATAAACCAGTTGGTCGAGATCATCAGCGCCGCGAAGCCGATGATCATCGCCGCCCGCATCCCGCCAAGGGCGCGGCGCAACTCCCCCAGCCGGCTTTGCAACAGCAGGACGCCGGCGAAGAACATCATCGACCAAAGCGTGCGATGCGCCAATATCTCGATCGGGGGAATATGGGCGAGCATCTTGTAATACAGCGGCGACAGCCCCCAGATGGTGCAGGCCGCCACCATCGCCGTCACCCCCTTGGCCGCGTCGTTCATCGCCGTTTCCGCCCCGTATCATGCGCACCACGCATAGCTGCCGCAAAGCGCAAGGGGACACAATGGCAATTTCAAGCCGCGGCGCGCCTCAGAGCTTGGGGTCGAGTTCCGCCTTGAGCAGTTTCTCGACCTCGTCAAGCGGGTGGTTGGTCAGATCCTTGGTCAGTTCCGCCACCACGCGCCCGGTCACCTCCTTGTGCAGCTTGCCGCGCATCTCGCCCAGGACAGGCGCCGGCGCGACCAGCACGATCCGATCAAAGGCACCCTTTTGGGCATATTTGTAAAGCAGATCCGCCATCTCGTCGGCAAAGCGGTCCTTGGCAAGCGCGTGCCAGTCGGTGTCCTCCATCGCCGAGCGCTGCCCCGCCGCGGTGTCGGCCTGGCGCCCCGGCCGATTGGCGCCCTGCTCGCGCGTCGAGGGATTGTCCTGTTCCTCAAGCCGCACGACATTTAGATCGGGATTGATGGCGTCGAGATCATTGCGCAGAAACAGCGCCTTCTCCCCGTCGGCGATCAACACCCAGGTGCCGTTGGTCAGTGTGGGCATGTCAACTCTCCCATTGTTTTTCGGTCCACGGCGATATTACGCCTTCGCGCGCCGCGTGCGATGATTCTGATCAAGTCCGCGCCGATGACATCAAAGGGGCCCCGCCGATCGGCGGGGCCTCGATGCGGGTCGAAACGCCCGCCGCAGCTTACATGCGTGCGGCCACGTTTTCCCAGTTGACGAGGTTGTCGAGGAAATTCTGCAGGTAGGCCGGACGCTTGTTGCGGAAGTCGATGTAGTAGGAATGCTCCCACACGTCACAGCCCAGCAGCGTGGTCTGACCGAAGCACAGCGGGTTCACGCCGTTCTCGGTCTTGGTTACCTTGAGGCTGCCGTCGGTATCCTTGACCAGCCACGCCCAGCCCGAGCCGAATTGCCCGGCGCCGGCGGCGGCGAACTCTTCCTTGAACTTGTCGACGCTGCCGAACGCCTCGGTCAGCGCCTTTTCCAACTCGCCGGGCATGCCGGGCTTGCCCGGGGCCATCATTTGCCAGAACTGGGTGTGGTTCCAGTGCTGGCTGGCGTTGTTGAAGATGCCGCTCTGCGCGACGGCGGACTTGTCATAGGTGCCCTTGATGATCTCTTCGACGGGCTTGCCTTCCCATTCGGTACCGGAAATCAGCTTGTTCCCGTTATCGACATAGGCCTTGTGGTGAATATCGTGGTGGT
>JAABTI010000166.1 GCA_011389955.1 Paracoccaceae bacterium
TCGAGGATGTGCGCACAGCGCATGACCGGATCAGGCCGTATATCCACCGCACCCCCGTCCTGACCTCGTCGTTCCTGAACGAGTTGACCGGGGCGGACCTGTTCTTCAAATGCGAGAACTTCCAGAAAGCCGGCGCGTTCAAGGTGCGCGGCGCGACCAACGCCGTCTTCGGCCTGAGCGACGAGGTCGCAAAGCGCGGCGTCGCCACGCATTCGAGCGGCAACCACGCGCTGAGCCTCAGCTACGCCGCCGGGCGGCGCGGGATCCCCTGCCACGTCGTCATGCCGCGTACGGCCCCTACGGCCAAGAAGGACGCGGTCCGCGGCTATGGCGGAATCATCACCGAGTGCGAGCCGTCGACCACGAGCCGCGAGGAGGTCTTCGCCCGCGTCCATGAAGAGACGGGCGCGGATTTTGTCCATCCCTATAACGACTTGCGGGTGATCGCCGGTCAGGCGACCTGTTCGGCGGAATTGCTGGAGCAGACCGAGAATCTCGACGCGGTCATCGCGCCCATCGGCGGCGGCGGCATGATCTCGGGAACCTGCCTGACGCTGTCGAACCTTGCGCCCAACGTCGAGATCTACGCGGCCGAGCCCGAACAGGCGGATGACGCCTATCGCAGCTTCAAGGCCGGTCATATCATCGCCGATGATGCGCCGGAAACCATCGCCGACGGGTTGAAGGTGCCGTTGAAGGACAACACCTGGCATTTCGTGTCACATCATGTCACCGACATCCTGACCGCCAGCGAGGACGAAATCATCGACGCGATGCGCCTGACTTGGGCGCGCATGAAGATCGTGATCGAGGCAAGCTGCGCCGTTCCGCTCGCCACGATCATCAAGAATCCAAAGATCTTTGCCGGCAAGCGTGTCGGCGTCATCATCACCGGCGGCAATGTCGATCTCGACAAATTGCCCTGGATCGACCGAGGAGAGACATCATGAACAAGCCCGTGACATTCGACAGCTACGAGGTCGGCTTCGACATCCCCGCCCTGCCCGGCATGGACGAGGCGGACATCCAGACGCCCTGCCTCGTGCTCGACCTCGACGCGCTTGAGCGCAACATCGTCAAGATGGGCGAGTGGGCCAAGGCGCACGGCATGCGCCACCGCGTGCATGGCAAGATGCACAAATCCGTCGACGTGGCGCTGCTCCAGGAACGCCTCGGGGGTGCCTGCGGCGTCTGCTGCCAGAAGGTGAGCGAGGCCGAGGTCTTTGCCCGCGGCGGCATCAAGGACGTGCTGGTCTCCAACCAGGTGCGCGATCCGGCAAAGATCGACCGGCTGGCGCGGATGCCCAAACTCGGCGCGCGCACGATCTGTTGCGTCGATGACGTGGCCAATGTTGGCGACCTGTCGGAGGCCGCGCAAAAGCACGGCACCCAGATCGAGTGCCTGGTCGAGATCGACTGCGGCGCCGGGCGCTGCGGGGTCACGACGACACCCGAGGTCGTCGAGATCGCCAAGGCTATCGACGCGGCACCGGGGCTGAAATTCGCCGGGCTTCAGGCCTACCAGGGCGCGATGCAGCACATGGACAAGTACGAGGACCGCAAGGCCAAGATCGACCTCGCCGTGGCCCAGGTGCGCGACGCCGTTGAGGGTCTGAAGGCCGAGGGCATCGAGTGCGACATCGTCGGCGGCGGCGGCACAGGCAGCTACTATTTCGAGGGCAATTCGGGCGTCTACAACGAGCTGCAATGCGGGTCCTACGCGTTCATGGACGCCGATTACGGGCGCATCCTCGACAAGGACGGCAAGCGCATCGACCAGAGTGAATGGGAGAACGCGCTGTTCATCCTGACCAGCGTCATGAGCCATGCAAAGCCGGAAAAGGCGATCGTAGATGCCGGCCTCAAGGCGCAATCAGTGGATAGCGGCCTGCCGGTGATCTTCGGGCGCGACGATGTGGAATACGTCAAATGCTCGGACGAGCATGGCGTGGTCGCCGACCCCGAGGGCGTGCTCAAGGTCAATGACAAGCTGCGACTCGTGCCCGGCCATTGCGACCCGACCTGCAACGTCCATGACTGGTATGTCGGCGTCCGGGACGGCAAGGTCGAGACCGTCTGGCCCGTGTCCGCACGCGGCCGGGCGTGGTGAGGGCGGCCGGATGGACACTCAGGTGAACACCCAGGGCGTCGTCATGGTCGGCGAGGACATCTGCAAACAGGTCATAAGCCGTGCAGATGCCTTTGCCGCAGTGGAGCAGGTCTTCGGCGCGATGGCGCGCGGCGATGCCTACAACTTTCCCGTGGTGCGCGAGGCGATCGGTCATGCCGACGCGCTTTACGGCTTCAAGGGAGGATTCGACCGCGCCGGCCTGACCCTTGGCCTGAAGGCCGGCGGGTATTGGCCGGGCAACGCCGACAAGGGGCTGACCAATCACCAGTCGACGGTGTGCCTTTTCGATCCAGATACCGGGCAGCTTGTCGCGCTGGTCGGGGGAAATTACCTAACGGCACTCCGCACCGCGGCGTCTTCGGCCATCTCGGTCGCGCATCTCGCGCGACCGGATGCAAAGGTGCTGGGGATGATCGGCGCCGGGCATCAATCGGCCTTCCAGTTGCGCGCCGCCGCAGAGCAGCGCGATTTCGACAAGGTCGTGGCGTGGAATCCGCATCCCGACATGCTGCCCGCCCTGGGCAAGGTCGCCGAGGAGCTCGGGCTGGACTTCGAGGCGGTCAGCCAACAGGACCTGGCCGCGCAATCGGACGTGATCATCACGATCACCAGCGCGCATCAGCCGCTGCTGATGGCCGACTGGGTGAAACCGGGCACACATATCGCCTGCATGGGCACCGACACCAAGGGCAAGCAGGAGGTCGATCCCGCGCTGTTCGGGGTGGCCCAGGTGTTCACCGACGAGATCGCACAATCGGTCAGCATCGGCGAGGCGCAGCATGCGGTGGCCGAAAGCGTGATCGGCGAACGCGACATCACGCCGATCGGTGCGGTGATCAACGGCACCCATGCCGGGCGCGGCAGCGCCGAGGCGATCACGCTGTTCGACGGGACCGGCGTCGGGCTGCAGGATCTGGCCGTGGCATCTGTCGCGGCCCGCCTGGCGCGCGAGAAGGGGTTGGCGACGCCGCTCTCGCTGTGACCCAGGATGCGCGCGAGGGTCTGCGAAGCCCCCTCGCACGCATCCTCTCGCTTCCGATTACTAACGCGATCGTTGGGTGAACGTGAAGCCGTGTTATGAGACGTTCTGCCGCGGGATGCCGATCAGTTCCCGCGACCAGAACTGAGATACACGATGTTAAAACGCCCGCTTGTCGCCACCGCGGCGACGCTTGCCAGCAGCCTTGCCTTCGAGACCACCACGACCGGGGCCGACTGTCCGGTAGAGCACGAAAGCGTCTGGGACATGTCCGCGGAGGACATCACCGACTGCATGGAGGCCGCGATGGCCGACGCCTACGCGAAAAAACGAGCACGAGGCTGCGGGCGCCTATCGCGACTGGACCTTGACCTTGACCCGCCCGGCCGTTCAGGGTGCGCACAGCCACAGACTGTTGCAGACCTTCGCCAATGACGCCGCGGGGGAGCAATATCTCAACTTCGCCACCGAAGGGGTCGAGATGCCCGCGGGCTCTGTCTTGGCCAAGGAAAG
>JAABTI010000167.1 GCA_011389955.1 Paracoccaceae bacterium
AAAACAGGACGACGAGGATATAGAGGCCGGTGGCGACCAGAACCGCGCCCTGAACGATCGGGAAATTGCGCGCCATCACGGCGTCGTAGATGAGCTTGCCGATCCCGGGGCGGGAAAAGATGATCTCGGCAAAGACGGTCGAGGAAATCAGCCCGCCAAACCCCATGCCGATCAGCGTGATGGTCGGCAGGATGGCGACCCGAAGAGCATAGCCGAAGATCACCCGCTGCGGATGCAGGCCAAAGGCACGCGCCGAGCGGATGTAGTTCTCGCCCATCACTTCGAGCATCGAGGCGCGCACCATCCGCGCCAGATATCCCACCCAACTGAGCCCGATGGCGAAGGCGGGCAGGATCAGATGCGTCAGCTGGTCGGCGGTGTCGCCCGGCTCGCCCGCGCCGATGGCCGGAAGCCAGCGCAGATGCACGGCAAAGATCAGAAGCGCCCAGATCGACACAAGGAACGATGGCACGGCGATGGTGCCCACAGACAGCACCCCGGTCACCCGGTCGAGCCAGCTATTGGGCTTTACGGCGGCGAGGCACCCCAGCGGAATGCCCAGCACCATCGCCCAGCCCATCCCCGTGCAGACCAGCGCGAGGGTAAAGCCGATCCGTTCCATGATGATCGCCGTCACCGGCCGGTCGGAAAACACGTCGAGCCCCAGATCGCCGGTCAGGGCATTGCCGATATAGATCAGGAATTGCCGCCAGACGGGCTCGTCAAGATGCATCTTGGCGGCATAGCGCGCGATCGCCTCGGGCGTGGCGCGCGGGCCAAGCGCGATCGTGGCCGGATCGCCGGGAATGAGATAGAGCAGCGAAAACAGCACCAGCACCACTAGCCCGATCACCACGGCGGACAGGCCAAGACGCTTGATCAGGTAATAGAGCACGATGTTCCTCCTGTTGCCCCGGCTTGCCCCGGCAAAAGGGCGACGGCCGCGTTGTCCCGGCCCGCGCAGCGCCGGCCGGAACGATGATCGCGCTGGTGGTTACGCCTTTTCGAAGCGGCGGTAGTTCAACTCGCCCGAAGGCGCGGCGTTCACCACCACGTCGGTGCTGTGGACAAAGGCTTCGGGCTCATGGTTGATCCAGACATAGGCGCCGGTGTTCTCCATGATCTCCTGCATGCGCACATAGATGTCATGGCGCTTCTGCGGATCGGTCTCGTTGATCCCCTCGTCATAGAGCCGGTCGAATTCCGCATCCGTCCAGCGCTCCCAGTTCCACACGCCGACCTGGTTCGAGGTGAACCACTGCGTCGCCTCGTAAGGGTCGGGCGTGGTGCCGAACCGCATGATCCACAACTCCAGGTCCTTCCAGGTGTCGCCCTTGCTCTCCTGGCCCATTTCCCAGAACGGGCCACTGTCGAGCGGCAGCACCTTGACGGTGATCCCCACCGCGCCGAGGTTGGCCTGGATGATCTGCGCCGCCAGCATCCGCTCCTGGTTGTTGAGCGTGCGCAGGGTCAGTTCGAGGCCGGACACCCCCGCCTCGGCCAGCAGATCGCGCGCCTTCGCAGGGTCATAGTCATATCCCGCGCTGTCACGCTGCCCGATGAGGCCGGGGCAGATGATGCCGTGCGATTTGGCGGTGGTGCCGGAATAGGCGCCTTGCAGGATCGTATCCACGTCCACCGCGTGCTGAATGGCCTGGCGCACCCGGATATCCTGCAGCTTGGGATGGTCGGTGTTCATGCCCATCCACATGTATTGCAACTCACCCGCGACGGTGATGCCGGTGCCCTCGGGCATGTTCTTGATGTAGCGCGCCAGCGTGTCGGCGCCGACCTCGGTGCAATCGAGCTCCCCGGCCTCGAAGGCCAGCTCGGCGGCCTTGACTTCGGTGATGACGTTGCACTCGATCCGCTCGAAGGCCGGCTTCGGCCCGTTCCATTCGGGGTTGGCTGCAAACACCGCCCGCTGGCCCGGTGTCGCCTTGTAGGTGTAGGGGCCGCACACGGCCGGGAAGTCGACCGTGAACTTGCCGTCCGCATCGGCCATCGCCTTCTCGCTCAGCACCGCGCCCGGACCGTGACACAGCGTGATCATGATGAACGGCGCAAACGGCGCATTCAGAACGATGGTGCCGGTCCGCTCGCCGGTCACCTCGACATGGTCCATCGCGTCGAAATAACCCGACCAGTCGCTGTCCTTCATCCGCTCATAGGAAAACTTGACATCCGAAGCCTGCACCGGGCCATAGCCGCCCGACCAGACCAGCCCCTCGACCAGCTCGAAATCGATATGGGTGGCGTCGCGCTGCTCCAGCTTGCTGACGAAATAACTCGGCTCCCAGGTGAAGGTCTCGCCGTCGCGGGCATATTGCGCGAGGAAGGGCAGGCATTGCTTCTGCGCCTCGATCTCGGTGCCACCGGTCATGAAACCGGGGTCGAGCACGTTGTTGTCGCCGTCGATGCGCAAACGCAGCGTGCCGCCGGCCCGGGCAAGCGCGGCCGTGGTCCAGCCCGGCACCAGCCCCATCGCCCCAAGCGCGGCCGTCGTTCCCAGAAAGCCCCGGCGTGTTGGTCCTTGACGTGTCATTCTCTCATCTCCCTGTTTGTGTTCTGGCAAAAGCATGACACAGAGACGGCCATCGGCATATTTCGCGCATATTCGCGATCTGACGCCAAAACTGCGTCCTGTCGCTTACATTTCACCCCGATGAGCCACTGCTTTCGGTCTTTTTCGCGAGGCGCGCATTCCATTCCCGAGCGCGACCGTCATCCTGACGCATCCGCACGCCCGGGCGGGTGATGCGCGACTTGACGCGAATTTCGCATCAACTTACAAAAACCCATGCCCGATCACATGCGCACCAATCTCGCGCTTCTGTGCAGCTACTACCCCTCGATCGCCGAGGTCTGCCGCAAGCTCGAGATCAACCGCCAGCAATTCAACAAATACCTTGCCGGCGCGTCCTATCCGACACGCCGCAACATGCGCCGGATCTGCGATTTCTTCGGGGTCTCGGACTCCGAATTGCTCATGGAACCGCATCAGTTCGAAAACATCATCTCTCTCAAGCGCAGGCCCATGGCGCAGGAGGCGCTGAGCAAGCCGCTGCGCCATCTTGACCGGCTCTATCAGCACAGCCAGGGGCTCGACAAATATGTCGGCTATTATTTTCGCTACTTCTTTTCCTTCGGAAATCCGGGTCAGGTGATCCGCTCGCTCGTCCTGATCTACAATGAGGAAGAACGCTTCTTCTGGAAGAATATCGAGATTCTGCGGGACCCGGCGACAAGGCGCACACACGGTCTCAACAAATACGACGGCGCGCTGTTCTATCTCGCGGACCGGATCCATGTCCTGGAATATGAATCGATCGAGGTGAACACGATCACCCAGGCCACGCTTTACCCCAGTCATCGCAGCCGACTCGACACCCTGGTCGGAATCCAGACCGGCGGCCCGACCCGGCGCGGTCGCAAGCCCGGCGCATCGAGAGTGGCGCTCGAGTATCTTGGGCGCGACATCGACCTGCGCCAGGCGCTCAAGCGCGCCGGATTGTTCAACCCCAATGATGATGATCTGCGGAGCGAAATCGTCGCGTTGATCGAGAACCGGATTCGACCGGGATCATTCGTGCTGGATGCGGAAGAACCC
>JAABTI010000018.1 GCA_011389955.1 Paracoccaceae bacterium
AAGCCGGCGGTTCGATCCACCCTTCCCACGCCGGACCTGCCGCCATCGCCGCGCCCCGGCCCGGCGCCAGGTCACTGACCGAGACGACCCGCCAGAAAGAGCCGAAAAGAAGCGCCACCATCAACATCAAGGTGGCCAGATAGCGCAACGCAAAAGGATCGCGCGACGCAAGCCGCAAATCCGGGCGGACCGCCTTCGCGCCGGCGGCCTGGCGCGCCATCCGGCCGAGATGCGCGTGCCACAACGCGGCTGATGCATCATCCCGTGCCCCCACGGCCTGCGAATCGCGCAAAGCCTGCAACGGTCGTCCCGGCAGAGTGGCGTCCAGGCGCTCAAGCGCCTGCGCCCGCCGTGGCCAGCGCATCCGCTTGAGCCCCACCAGCAGCAACATGAGCCCCAGCAATCCGATGATCGCCGCGCCCGCCCAGACCGCGCCGATGGACACACGATCCTGCACTCCCAGCATCAGCAGGCCCAGCACCGCGATCACGAGTGACCAAAGCGGCCAGAACGCGCGGGTCACACGTTCCGCGAACAGGCCCGCCCACGTCAGCACCAACGCTCGCCGCAGGCGTCTATCGCGTGTTGGAGATGTATCGCCCATGATTCGGCCCCGCTTCCGGATGCCCGTGCGGCATCACAACCATGCGGGAATGGTATCGCGATTTATCATTTCGTCAAAGGTCGGGCGCGGACGGATGACGGCGAATTGATCCCCCTGCACCAGCACCTCCGGCACCAGTGGGCGGGTGTTGTACTCGCTCGACATCACGGCGCCATATGCACCAGCCCCACGAAACGCCACCGCATCGCCCGCCGCAAGCGGCGGCATCTGACGCGCGCGCGCAAAGGTATCGCCTGATTCACACACGGGCCCGACCACGTCATAGGGCCGCATTTCAACCCCCGGAGCAGGTTCGACCAATGGCACGATGTCATGGTAGGCGTCATACATGGCAGGGCGGATCAGGTCGTTCATCGCGCCATCCAGAATCAGAAAATCGCGCCCCTCGCCGGATTTGACGTAAATGACGCCCGCGACCATGATCCCCGCATTACCGGCGATCAAACGGCCGGGTTCGATCTCGATCTCGCAGCCGATGTCGCCCAGCTCTTCCCGGATCATGCGGCCGTATTCCAATGGCAGCGGCGGTGCACTGTTGCCGTGCTCGTAAGGAATGCCAAGACCACCACCCAGGTCCAGCCGTGAAATCTCGTGCCCATCCGCACGCAGGGCATGGGTCAGATCGGCGACCTTGCGATATGCCTGCCGGAACGGTTCCAGATCGGTCAGTTGGCTGCCGATATGCACATCGATACCAACGACTTGCAATCCCGGCAAACGGGCGGCGTGGGCGTAAACCTCCCGCGCCCGCGATATCGGAATGCCGAACTTGTTTTCGGCCTTGCCGGTCGCGATCTTGGCGTGGGTTTTTGCATCCACGTCCGGGTTCACGCGCACGGTGATCGGAGCGACCAAGCCCATCTCGCAGGCAATGGCGCTGAGCACCTCCATCTCGGGTTCGCTTTCGACGTTGAACTGTCGCACACCGTCCTCAAGCGCCATACGCATTTCCGATCGCGTCTTGCCGACACCGGAAAAGACGATTTTGTCACTGGGCACACCAGCGGCGCGGGCACGGGCGTATTCACCGCCCGACACCACATCCATGCCTGCACCAAGCCCCGCAAGGAACGTCAGGATTGCCTGGTTGCTCGCGGCTTTCATTGCGAAGCATACCAAGTGGTCCAATCCTTCAAGGGCCTCATCGAACAGGCGATAGTGCCGTTCGAGCGTCGCCGTGGAATAGCAATAGAATGGCGTTCCCACCTGCGCCGCAATCTCGCTTACCGGCACATCCTCGGCATGCAACGCGCCGCCCTTGTACAGAAAATGATCCATTCGCCACCCCCGTTGCCACCCCGGCGCCTCGTACCAGAGACGCGGCGCGGATCAATGACACGCTCGCGGCCTCAAACCGGTCGCGTTCGCAAGAAAAGATACAGCGGCAAGCCGCAACTGACCCCGATTCCGAAGGTTGCGGGAATCGCGACAAGCGCTGCCCAGTTACGCCGCACGGAAACCTCCGCGATTATCCAAAGACAAAGCGCGATCGCCGCAATCGTCAGATCCCATGTCAAACCGGTCGTCGATGCGTTGACATACCATGCATCGATCAGCCCGCTCAGACCCGTGCCCGTTTCCCGCATGTGACGTACAAACCACCACATAGGATGCACCGCACCCCACATCGCCAAAGCGAGATAGATCATGCGCAACGGCGAAATCACAGCGCGACACCCAACGATACCGGCCCCTTGCGCACCCCGACAGAGGCGCTCGGCGCCAGGCCGCTCGCGCCCAAGGACAGCCCCGCATTCAACGACGGGCGCAACGGCGCGCCATCGACACCGCACCCGGCCACCAACAGCAGGGAAAACATCATGGCGATCATTGTCTTCATTTCAACATTTCCTTCCACCGGGAAATCTGCGCACGCACTTGTGCCGGCGCGGTACCGCCATAAGATGTGCGGGACGCAACGGAATTATCCACCCCAAGCACGTCAAAAACCGCCATCGTGATATCGGGATGTGCCTCCTGAAGCTCCTCAAGCGTCAGGTCCGGCAGATCGCAGCCACGCGCCTCGGCCTTGGCCACAAGCGTTCCGGTGACATGGTGCGCGTCACGAAACGGCAGGTTCAGCGTGCGCACCAACCAGTCAGCCAGATCAGTTGCGGTGGAAAACCCGCTGCCAGCGGCAGCAGCCAGGGCATCGCGGTTGGCCTGCATGTCACCGACCATCCCCGCCATTGCGGCCAACGCCAACAGAAGGCTGTCGGCCGCGTCGAATACCTGCTCCTTGTCCTCCTGCATGTCCTTGGAATAGGCAAGCGGCAATCCCTTCATCACGGTCATCAAGGCAACATTCGCGCCGAAAATCCGCCCGATCTTCGCGCGCAACAATTCCGCCGCATCGGGATTGCGCTTTTGCGGCATGATCGAAGACCCTGTCGACCACTTGTCGGACATCGAAACAAAGCGGAACTGCGCGCTCGACCAGATCACCAATTCCTCCGCGAGACGGCTCAGATGCATGGCGCAGATGCTGGATACCGACAGGAACTCCAACGCGAAGTCGCGGTCACTGACGGCGTCGAGACTGTTTGCGCTCGGCCGGTCGAAACCGAGCATTTGCGCCGTTGCGTCGCGGTCTATGTCAAACGATGTGCCCGCCAGCGCCGCCGCCCCGAGCGGGCATTCGTTCATGCGCGCACGCGCATCGCGGAACCGCGACAGATCACGACCCAGCATTTCCACGTATGCCATCATGTGATGGCCCCATGTCACGGGTTGCGCCGTTTGCAAATGCGTGAACCCCGGCATGACCCAATCTGCCCCCGCCTCGGCCTGTTCCACAAGGGCATGCAACAACGCGGTCAAACCCACATCGGCCGCGTCGATCTGATCGCGCACCCACAGCTTGAAATCGGTTGCGACCTGGTCATTGCGCGACCGCGCGGTATGAAGCCGCCCCGCCGGCTCACCGATCAGCGCTTTCAGTCGCGCCTCGACGTTCATGTGGATATCCTCGAGCGCGGTCGAGAACTCGAAACGCCCCTCCTGTATCTCTGACAAGACCGTGAGCAGGCCTTTCCGAATGGCGTCGGCGTCGCTATCAGTTATGACACCCTGCGCAGCCAGCATGGCAGCGTGGGCGCGCGAACCGGCAATATCCTGCGCCGCCATGCGCCGGTCGAACCCGATCGAGGCATTGATCGCCTCCATGATCGCGTCAGGTCCGGAGGCAAAACGGCCACCCCACATCTGGTTCGAACTTGTGTCGGTCATCGAGATCATCCTGGAGGAAAAATGAAACTGTCTTTGTCCGCGCTGGTTTATACGGCGATTGGCCTTGGCGCAATTGCAGCCGCCGCATTTGTCTTTCTGCAAGGGCCAGCCAGCCAGCCCGGCCAGCTCGATCGCGCGGCGATCGACTCCCTCAAGGCAGGCGACATGAAAAAGCTTGTCATCCATGACAGCCCGCGCGCCGTTTCACAGGCCCCGTTTACCGACGAGGATGGCAATCAGGGGCGATTGTCGGACTATGCGGGAAAGCACGTCGTGCTGAATTTCTGGGCCACGTGGTGCGCCCCCTGCCGCAAGGAAATGCCCACTCTGAGCGCCCTTCAGAAAAGCATGGGAAGCAGCGACCTGGCGGTCGTGACCCTGGCCACGGGACGCAACCCGCCACCGGCGATGAAGGCATTCTTTACCGAGATCGGTGTCGAAAACCTGCCGCTGCACCGTGACCCCGAACAACAGATCGCCCGCGAGATGGAGGTTCTGGGCCTGCCGATCACGGTCATCCTCGACCCCGAAGGCCGCGAGGTGGCGCGCCTGAAAGGCGAAGCCGACTGGAACTCGCAAAGTGCGCGCGCGATCCTGTCAAACATGATGTCCCCGCCGGCCGAGGAATAGGCGGCCACAAACGAAATCGGACGCCCCAAAGGGCGCCCGACTGTCATGTCTGCTGTGGCCCTGCGTGTTGCTCGAAAGAATGCGAGACAAGGCAGGGCATGCGTTCGATTCACCTGTCAGATCGGCGAACGCTTTCCAGCTTGCTTAGAGCAAACCTTCGCGCTGAGCTTTCTTACGTGCCAGCTTGCGGGCCCGGCGAATTGCCTCGGCCTTTTCGCGCGCTTTCTTGACAGAGGGTTTTTCGAAATGCTGCTTGAGTTTCATTTCACGAAAAACGCCTTCGCGCTGAAGCTTCTTCTTCAGGGCACGCAACGCCTGATCGACGTTGTTATCACGAACACTAACCTGCATGTGGTCTTCACCACCTTTCTAAGTTGGATTTGCAAGATTTGCAGGAGGTGGCGACATAGCAACCCGTGCACTAAATGTCTAGGGTAGACGTCACAAATCAGACAGGAGCACGCCAAAATGACGCAAATCGTTGAAAAACTGTTGGATGCCGCGTTGCTGCACGTGCCCTTTGATGGCTGGACCGAAGCGACATTTCGCGCAGCGGTGGCCGATACAGGAATCGACATGGGTGTTGCGCGCGCACTGTTTCCCCGTGGCGGCGTTGATCTGGCGCTGGCCTATCACCGGCGCGGGGACGAATTGATGGTCGAGCGCCTGACCGCCACCAATATGCAGGACATGCGCTTTCGCGATCGGATCGCCTTCGCCGTGCGTGCCCGCATCGAAGCGGCCGACGACAAGGAGGCCGTGCGCCGGGGCAGTGCCCTGTTCGCGTTGCCACAATACGCCCCGGATGGCGCACGCGCGATCTGGAATACGTGCGATCTTATCTGGACAACGCTCGGGGACGGATCGGAAGATTTCAACTGGTACTCGAAGCGCGCAACCCTGAGCGGGGTTTACTCGGCAACTGTCCTTTTCTGGCTGGGAGATGATTCGCCAGGTAGCGAAGCCACTTGGGAGTTCCTCGACCGGCGGATCGAAAACGTCATGTCGATCGAGAAATTCAAAGGAAAGTTTCGCGACTCGCCCCTTGGGCGCACGATCGCGAAAGGGCCCCTCGCACTGCTTGACCGCATTCGCGCACCCGATCAAACCTTTCGCCGGAACATGCCGGGATCGACCCGGCACTAGAATATCGGAGGCAACGACATGGCAGTCGGCAAGCAGATCTGGACCTGGTACGAAGGCCGTTGGCACGAAGGCAACGCGCCGATCATCGGGGCGGCAGATCACGTGGCATGGCTGGGCAGCCAGGTGTTCGACGGCGCGCGGCAATTCGAAGGCGTCCGCCCCGATCTGCCCCTTCACAGCGAGCGGATCATAAATTCGGCGCGCGTGATGGGCATGATACCGCCGGTAGACGCAGACACGGTGCGCGGCTTGATGGAGGAAGGCTGCAAGTATTTCGCCGCCGATGCGGCCCTGTATCTGCGCCCGATGATGTGGTCGCGCGAAGGCACACCGGGCATTATCGATATTGACCCGGAAAGCACCGGCTTCGCCGTGTGCATCGAAACCCTGCCCATGCCGGAACCCGGTGACTATTCGCTGACCGTATCGCCTTATTGCCGCCCACGCCCGGACATGGCCATGACCGAGGCCAAGGCAGGGTCGCTCTATGCCAATAACGGGCGCATAATGGCGGATGCGCGGGCGCGCGGGTTTCACAACGCCCTTTCGCTGGACGTTGATGGGCACGTCGCGGAAACCGCCTCGACCAACGTCTTCCTTGTGCGCGATGGCGAGGTCTGGACACCGGTCCCGAACGGTATGTTTCTGAACGGGCTGACCCGCCAGCGCGTGATCGCGCTGTTGCGCCAGGACGGGGTCGCCGTGCACGAGGCCAGCCTGACGGTCGATGACTTCGGCACCGCCGACGAAATCTTCGTGACGGGCAACATCGCCAAGGTCATGCCGGTTGCCCGGCTCGAGGATCGCATCCTGCCCCCCGGCCCGATCGCCGCGCGCGCACGGCAACTCTACTGGGATTATGCCCATAGCGCATGACGCGACGGGCTTACCGCAGCTTGCCGTGCTACGCGCTCAAGCCGCGCATGGTGCCCGGAACGTGGATTTTTTTAAGGATGGTGGAGCCTAGGGGGATCGAACCCCTGACCTCTTGCATGCCATGCAAGCGCTCTCCCAGCTGAGCTAAGGCCCCCACTGCAACGGTAATCGACGATGCAATTGCCGCTATCTAGGCAAAGGCGCGGGCAGGATCAAGCCAAAAATGCGGCCCGCGCCATGTCGTTTTGATACCCGTCTGGATATCAGGTTTCCTCGTCTTCCGACGATACATCGGCAATCTCGTCAAGCGAGACATTGCCTTCGTCCTCGTCATCCAGCAGATCGTCGTCCAAGTCGACATCGACCTCATCCTCTTCGATGACGTCGCTGCTGCTTTCTTTCTCCGTTGCCTTGAGTTTCTTGGTCGCGGCATCCTCGGCATCGGGGGTCACAGCGCGGTTTTTCCCTGTTTCCAGTTCGACCACTTCGCCCGTATACGGGCTGATGATCGGATCCTTGTTCAGGTCATAGAACCGTTTGCCGGTTGTTGGGCAAACGCGCTTGACGCCCCATTCTTCCTTGGGCATGGGAAATCCCTCTCGCATCTCATGTCTTGTCGAAGGTCAGCGCCACCTGCCATAACGATTCAGGCGTGTCAAAGGCTTTCGCAGGCCAGTTTCTTCTCGCCTACAGGAAGGGCATATGGGCCAGATCGTTCTGCCGGGCAACCCTCCGGTGCCAATAACGCTCAGAAGTTCGCGCCGGGCAAGACGGTTGTCGCTGCGCGTGTCGGCACTCGATGGCCGCATTACCCTGACAAGACCGGAGGGAATCAGCGAACGCGAGGCGGTCTCGTTCGCCCGCGACAAGGAAGCATGGCTGCGCGGGCACCTTTCGCGCCGCCGCGAGGCGATACGCATCGCACCGGGAACCGCGCTGCCATTCCGCGGTCACACCGTATGCGTTGCACAGGGGGTTGCGCGTGCGCCGCGCATCGATGACGGCACGTTCCTGATACCCGGCCCGACCGAGTCCATGGGCCGCCGCGCGCTCGGGTTCCTGCGGCATTGCGCACGCGATGCCCTGGCCCGGTCGGCGGATCACTATGCTGCTGCGTTGGGAATGCCCTATACCCGGATTACCCTGCGCGATCCAAGATCACGCTGGGGGTCTTGCACATCAAACGGCGGGCTGATGTTTTCCTGGCGTCTGATAATGGCCCCCGATAATGTTATGAACTACGTCGCCGCGCATGAGGTGGCGCATCTGGCCGAGATGAACCACTCCCCCGCATTCTGGTCGGTCGTTGACCGGCTGTATGGAGACAGCTCCGCGCCCCGGCGCTGGCTGCGCCACCACGGTGTTGACTTGCATCTCTATCGCTTTGAAGATTGACCAAAGCCACAACTTGTGATCACAACCCTCGGCATGCTGATCAACCCACGCCCCGACCCCGCACCATCGGCGCATGACCGCGTTTACCGCGGCTTGCGGGGCCGGATCATGCATGGCGAAATCGCGCCGGGGCAGGCAATGACATTGCGCGGTTTGGGTCATGAATTCGGCGTCTCCATGACCCCGTCGCGCGAGGCGGTGCGCAGGCTGGTCGCCGAAGGGGCGTTGACGCTGTCGGCATCGGGCCGGGTATCCACACCCGAGTTGAGCAACGAACGGATCGAGGAACTGGCCGCGTTGCGCTCTTTGCTGGAGGTGGAACTGGCAAGCCGCGCCCTGCCCCGCGCGCACATCGCCCTGATCGAACGCCTGCAAACCATCAACACCAGCGTTGGCACCATGGTCGCCCGCCATGACGCCGTGGGCTATATCCGCGCCAACCTGGAGTTCCACCGCACCCTGTACCTGCGCGCGCAGGCGCCTGCGATGCTCGCCATGGCCGAAACGGTTTGGCTGCAAATGGGGCCGACCATGCGGGCACTGTATGGACGCCTGCGCCGCAAGGAACCACCGCAATATCATCGACTCATCATCGCCGCCCTCAAGGCCGGCGACGAACCGGGCCTGCGGTTGGCAGTTCGCTCTGACGTGACGCAGGGCCTCAAGATGCTCGCAAGGTGACAGACATGTCGCACGGATCTCTGGACCAGCCACTGACCCTTGTCGTCCTGGGTGTATTGTTCCTGGCCGGACTGGCGGCGGATGAATTGGGGCGCCGCACCCGCCTGCCACGGGTAACGCTGCTGCTGGCGTGTGGCGTTGTCGCAGGAGGCGCCGGGTTCGACCTGATCCCGGATGCCGTGACGCAATGGTATGGCTTCCTTTCGGCGACGGCGCTGACGATGGTGGCCTTCCTGCTGGGTGGCGCCCTGACCCGCGACAACCTCGCCAGTCACGGGCACGCCATCCTGTCGGTGTCTGCCGCTGTGGTCCTGGCCACTCTGGCGGTGGTTTCGGGCGCTGTTTGGCTTGCCGGGGTGCCGTTCGAGATTGCGCTGATTATCGGCGCGGTGGCGACGGCGACCGACCCGGCCGCGGTCCAGGACGCGATCCGACAAGCCAGCGCCAAGGGCGGCTTCGTCGATACGTTGCGCGGGATCGTCGCGATCGACGACGCCTGGGGCCTGATCGTGTTCGCCCTGGCCGTGGTGATGGCCCGCGCCATCGGCGGCGGCGGCATGGAGCTGGGCATGCTGCGCGAGGCCGGGTGGGAGTTGGGCGGCGCGGTTGTCCTGGGCGTTCTGATCGGCTGGCCGGCAGCGAAACTGACCGGACGCGTTCGTCCCGGGGAACCGCTCAGGATCGAAGCGCTCGGCGTTGTCTTTGTCACCGCGGGCCTGGCCAAGTGGCTCGATGTCTCGTTCCTGCTGTGCGGGATGGTGGTTGGCATGGTCATCGTCAATCGCGCACGCCACCACGAAAGCGCCTTTCACGAAATCGAGGATATCCAGTGGCCCTTCCTGGTCCTGTTCTTCATCCTGGCGGGGGCATCTCTGGATGCGGGGGCGTTGATGCAGCTTGGCGGCATCGGGATCGCCTATGTCGTGTCGCGGATAGCCGGTCGCATCATAGGCGGTTGGGCAGGGGGGCTGGTGGGTGGCGTCACGACGACGCAGCGCCCCTTGTTCGGCGTGGCGATGCTGCCACAAGCGGGTGTTACCGTTGGCATGGCCCTGGTCGCCGCGCAGGAATTTCCCGAACACGGCGACACTATCCTGACCCTCGCCATCGCCACAACGGTCATTTTTGAGGCGATCGGCCCGTTGGCGACCTACTGGGCGCTTCGCCGCGAGGGCAAGAACTAGGGCCGGACACGCCCTGCGATCACGCCGCGAGTCCCTTTGACCCCAGATCAAGGTATTTGCGCCGCCGATCTTGCAACAGCTTGTCACCGGATGTCGCGTCAAGCTCCTTCAGCATATCGTCAATGGCCTTGCCCACATTGGCAATCACCGCTTCGCGGTTGCGATGCGCGCCGCCGAGGGGCTCCGCGATGGTGCGATCCGCGACCCCCAGCTTGGTCAGGTCCTGCGCGGTCAGGCGGAGCGCCTCGGCCGCCTCGCGCATCTTTTCGGCGTCCTTCCAAAGGATCGACGCGCAGCCCTCGGGGCTGATTACCGAATAGATCGAATGCTCCAGCATCGCGACGCGGTTGGCCGTGGCGAATGCCACCGCCCCGCCCGATCCGCCCTCGCCGATGATGACACTGACCAGCGGCACGCGCAGTTGCAGGCACTTCTCGGTACTGCGCGCGATGGCTTCGGATTGCCCGCGCTCCTCCGCGCCCTTGCCGGGATACGCACCTGGCGTATCGACCAGCGTCACCACCGGCAAGCCAAAGCGGTCGGCAAGCTCCATCAGCCGGATCGTCTTGCGGTACCCCTCGGGGCGCGCCATGCCGAAATTGCGGGCAATGCGGGTTTTCGTGTCGAATCCCTTTTCGTGGCCGATCACCACCACCGGCCGATCCCCCAATCGCGCAAGGCCGCCCATAACGGCATGATCATCGGCAAAGTTCCGGTCCCCCGCCAGTGGCGTGTACTCGTTGAACAGGGCTTCGATGTAATCCTTGCAATGGGGACGGTCGGGATGCCGCGCCACCAGGCACTTGCGCCACGGGCTGAGCGATTTGTACAAATCCTTCAGCATGTCGGCGGCTTTCTTGTCCAGCGCCTTGGCTTCCTCTTCGACGTCCATCTCGGTGTTTTGCCGCGCCATGGCGCGCAATTCCTCGGCTTTGCCCTCGATCTCTGCAAGGGGGCGTTCAAAATCGAGGTAGTTGGTCATTGCATCACTCCGGACAAGGGTATGCCGCGATATATGGCTGTCCTGCGCACGGGATGCAATATCGCGGGCCTGCTCTCCATCATACGCATTACACCGCAATTACCCGGCCGGCATCAACACCGGCACCAACGACGCCACCAACAGACCCGCCATCGTCCAGTTGAACGCGCGCAAGCGGCGCTTGCTTGACAGGACATGGCGCAGCTGCCGGCCCATCACCGTCCAGCTGCTGGTCGATATGACCCCCATGCCGACATAAGTGCCCGCCACCCACAGGATCGCTCCCAGGTCGCGGCTCGCGGCGTAAAGCGTGATCGCGCCAAGCGCCATCGACCACGCCTTGGGATTGACCCATTGGAACGCCGCCGCCTGAAGGAAGCTCAATGGTCGGCCCTGTGTCGTCGCTTCGGCGGGTGGCGCTGCATGGGCGATCTTCCATGCCAGCCACAGCATGTAGAGTACCGACAGCACCTTGAGCACGGTATGGGTGACGGGCCACTGATCGAAGACCTGCATCACGCCCAGCCCGACCGGCACGATCATCATCGGGAAACCCAACCCCACGCCCAGCATGTGCGGAACGGACCGGCGCAACCCGAAATTGGCGCCGGACGCCATCAACATGAGGTTGTTGGGTCCCGGCGTGATCACCGAGACAAAAGCGAACGCCGCAAGCGCAAGAAAGACATCAATCGTCATGCAGACGCATTATTGCCAGTTTTCCCGGAATGAAATTGCAAAAATGCGGCTCTTGGCAAAAACCATGCAACCGCGATCAGAGTTTGACGAGACAGACCGCCGGATATTTCGAGAACCCACGCATGACGGGCGGCTCGGCAAAACGGCACTGGCGGCGCGCGCCGGCCTTTCGCCTTCTGCCTGCCTGCGTCGGATGCAGGATCTGCAACGGCGCGGCGTCACTCGCGGGTTCCGCATCGTGCTGGACCCGGCGGCGACGGGGGTAGGGCCTGTCGCCCACGTGACGGTCAGGCCGAGTGCGCACACGAAGTCCGCGCAGCAGGCCTTCGAACACGCCACGGGTCACGCCCCCGGGTGCGCGAGTGCCACAACATCATCGGCACGGTCGAATACCTCCTGCGGATCGAGGTCGGCGACATGGCCGACTACAAACGGTTCCATACCGAGGCGCTGGGTTCGCTGACGCAGCTTAACGCGACAGCACACAGCATCCCGCCGCCACGTTCGAGGATCAGGCGCGAGCGTCTTCCAGAATCATGTCGGCGGCCTTTTCTGCGATCATTATGGTCGGGGCGTTGGTATTGCCGCTGGTGATCGTGGGCATGACGCTGGCATCCACAACGCGCAATCCGCCGATCCCGCGCAGCCGCAAGCGCGGATCCAGCGGGGCGGACTCCTCCGGCCCCATGTGGACCGTCCCCACGGGATGAAAGATGGTAGTGCCGATGTCGCCCGCCGCATGGGCCAGTTCGGCCTCGGTTTCGGCCTTGGGGCCGGGCTTCATCTCTTGCGGGGCGTAGCGCGCCATGGCCGGCTGCGCCATGATAGCACGCACCTGCCGGATCGCCGCTACCGCCACCGCGCGATCGGCGGGCGTGGACAGGTAGTTCGGGGCGATGCGCGGCGGCGCCTGCGGATCGGGCGCGGTGATCTCGACCACGCCACGGCTCTCCGGGCGCAGGTTGCACACGCTCGCGGTGATGGCCGGGAACGCGTGCAACGGCTGACCGAACGCCTCCAGCGACAGCGGTTGCACGTGGTATTCCAGGTCTGGCGTCGCCAGGTCCGGCCGCGAACGCGAAAACGCGCCCAGCTGGCTGGGCGCCATGGACATCGGTCCGCCCCGGCGCCACAGGTATTCCAGTCCGATCCGCGCCTTGCCCCAGGCCGAATTGGCCATGGTATTGAGCGTTTTCGCCCCGCTCAGACGCCAGGAACAGCGCAATTGCAGATGGTCCTGCAGGTTGCCGCCGATCGCGTCTTGCACATGCACGGGCGTGATCCCCGCATGCCCCAACACCCCGGACGGCCCTATCCCGGACAACTGCAATATCTGCGGGCTGCCGATCGCGCCCGCCGACACGATCACCTCGCCATCGGCGCGCGCGCTCTTCACCGCGCCACCCTGGTCGTATTCCACACCCACCGCGCGCCCGTCCTCGATCAGTAGTCGCCGCACCTGTGCCCGCGTTTCCACCCGCAGGCCCACGCCACGCGCCGTGCGCAGGAACGCCTTGGCGGTGTTGATCCGCCACCCGCCCCGCTGGTTCACCCGGAAATAACCGACCCCCTCGTTGTTGCCCCTGTTGAAATCGTCCACCTCCGGCAGGCCCCATGCGGCTGCGGCGGTTTTCCAATCGTCCAGAACCTCCCAGTGCAGGCGCTGGTTATCCACCCGCCATTCGCCGCCCGCGCCGTGCATTTCGTCCGCGCCATCCACGTAATCCTCTGATCGCTTGAAATACGGCAGCACGTCTTCCCAGCCCCAGCCGGTATTGCCCATCTGCCGCCAACCGTCGTAATCGGCCGCCTGTCCGCGCAGGTACAACATCCCGTTGATCGAACTGCACCCGCCCAGAACCTTGCCCCGCGGATAAAGCAGCGATCTCCCGTTCAACCCCGCCTCTTCGGCGGTGCGCAGGCACCAGTCGGTGCGCGGATTGCCTATGCAATACAGATACCCCATCGGGATATGCACCCAGTGGTAACTATCCTTGCCGCCCGCCTCCAGCAGCAGCACCTTCTGCCCCGCCTCCGACAGCCGCTTGGCCAGAACGCACCCGGCGCTGCCCGCACCGACGATGATGTAATCCCACGCCATGCACCTCTCCCTTCTCGGCCAGAGTGAGCCATGACGCGCATGATGGCAACTGGATCGAAAAGCGCCGGCGCGACCCGTGCTGGCCCGTCAGACCGGCAGCGCCGTCGTCTTGAACACGGTCCGCAGCGCAAAGCTCGATTGCATCTGCACCACGCCGGGCAACCGCGACAGGTGCTGCCGATGAATCCGGGCAAAATCCTCGGTGTCCTCTGCAACCACCTTCAGGATATAATCGGCGCTACCCGCCATCAGGTGACATTCCAGAACGTCGGGAATACGCGTCACCGCCCGTTCGAACGCGTCCAGAACCTCGTCCGCCTGCCCCGACAGGGTGATCTCGACGAACACCGTCGTGGCCATGCCCATCTTGCGCGCGTTCAACAGCGCCACGTAGTCTCGGATGTATCCTTCGGTCTCCAGCCGCTGCACCCGCCGGTGACAGGCGCTGGGCGACAGATTGACTGCCTCGGACAGGTTCGCGTTGGAGATGCGGCCGGACCGCTGCAATTCCCTGAGGATACGCCGATCTGTCGGGTCAAGGGGCATTTGCGCACGAACCTTCTCATTATTGGCAGTTATTGCGAAGAATATTCACAAACAGCCCCGATTGACGAGGCAAATTTCAAACCTATTTCGCGATTTTCGCGCTAAACTGCTCAAAATATAGGCAATTCTGAAACATGGAGGAGACCCAGATGAAGATCGGATGCCCCAAGGAAATCAAGCCGCAGGAATTTCGGGTCGGCGTGACACCGAATGCGGCCCAGGAGGCGGTGAACCACGGCCACCAGGTTCTGATAGAAACCGGCGCCGGTGATGGCTCCGGTTTCGCGGACGCGGCCTATATCGCCTCCGGGGCGACCATCCTGAACACCGCCGAAGAAGTCTTCGCAACCGCCGACATGATCGTCAAGGTCAAGGAACCGCAGCCGGGCGAACGCAAGATGCTGCGCGAGGGACAGCTTCTGTTCACCTACCTGCATCTCGCCCCGGACGAGGCGCAGACCCGCGATCTCCTCGCCTCGGGCTGCACCGCCATCGCCTATGAAACCGTGACCGATTCCAACGGCGGATTGCCGCTGCTGGCGCCCATGTCCGAGGTCGCGGGTCGCCTGGCGCCACAGGTTGGCGCATGGACCCTGCAAAAGGCCAATGGCGGGCGTGGCGTGCTCATGGGCGGCGTGCCGGGTGTCTCTCCCGCCAACGTTGTGGTGATCGGCGGCGGTGTCGTGGGCACCCACGCGGCCCGTATCGCGGCTGGCATGGGCGCGGACGTGACCGTGCTCGACCGCTCGCTGCCGCGACTGCGCTATCTCGATGACGTGTTCGGCGGCGCCTTCAAGACCGGCTACTCCTCCGCCGGCCTGGTCGAGGAATTGCTGCCGCGTGCCGACATGGTGATCGGCGCGGTCCTGATCCCCGGCGCCGCAGCCCCCAAGCTTGTGACGCGCGCACAGCTTCCGCTGATGAAACCCGGCGCGACGCTGGTGGATGTGGCCATCGATCAGGGGGGATGTTTCGAAACCTCGCGCGCCACCACCCACCAGGATCCGATCTACGAGGTGGACGGCGTGATGCATTACTGCGTCGCCAACATGCCGGGTGCCGTCGCGCGCACCTCGACCATCGCATTGGGTAACGCCACCATGCCGTTCATGCTGGCGCTGGCCGACAAGGGCTGGAAGCGGGCCTGCGCCGACGATCCGCATCTGCTCGAGGGGCTGAACGTCCATGCCGGTCAGCTCACCTACTACGCCGTGGGCAAGGCGCTCGGCATCGATGTCGTGTCGCCGCAAAAGGTCATCAAGGGCTGACCCCCCGGGGCGCGGGCAAGCCCGGAACAGCGCGGCAGAATACGCGTTAACCACTTGCTCACAACGCGCGGGTTCAAGGGCTCAAACGTACGTGACGTACGTTCGGGCCCTTAACGTCTGTACGGTTCGCGGTGCGTCTATTCGGCCTTCTTGATCTCGACGGTGTGCGGATACGGGATGGTAATTCCGCCCTTGTCGAAAGCCTCTTTCACCGTCTTGTTCATGTCGAATTTCAACGGCCAGTAATCGCCCGCGTCACACCATAGCCGCGCCGTCAGATCGACCGAGCTGTCGCCAAGGTTCGTCACCCGCACCCATGGCTCCGGGTCGCCATGCACCCGCGGATCATCAGCCGCAATTTTCATAATTATATCAATGGCCTTGTCAACATCGTCAGCATAGTCGACCCCAAAGGTCAGATCACAGCGGCGCGTGTCATGGGCAGAGTAATTGGTAATGATCTGCCCCCATGCCTGCCCGTTGGGAATGATGATCTGCACGTTGTCGGGCGTGACCAGTTCGGTAAAGAACAGATTGAGATCCTTCACCGTTCCCGAGGTGCCTCCGACGCTCACGTATTGGCCAAGTTTGTAAGGCCGGAACACCACCAGCATCACCCCCGCCGCAAGGTCGCTCAGCGTCCCCTGCAACGCCAATCCGATCGCCAGCGTCGCCGCGCCTATCACCGCGACCAGACTGGTCGCCTCGATCCCGAACAGGCCCAGCACCGACACCAGGACCATGAGCAGAATCACCACCTTCACCAGGGACGCGACGAAGTTTCCCAAGGTCTGGTCGATTCGCGGAGTCGCGTTGATCCGTCGGCGCAACATGCCACTAATCACCCCCGCCGCCACCCAGCCGAGGACCAGAACAAGGATCGCCTTGATCACATTGAATGCAAGCGGCGCGTAGCCGCCAAGATGTTCCATCATCGAAAACTCCTCGACCCCGACGCAACTTCACAAACTGCGACATTTCACCATTCGACACGCAAAGCACAATTGCATCCAGAAAACCACCGGCAGTCGTCGTTACACGCCGACGCGATCACGGGCATGGCCGGCCTTTACCTTTGGTCAGGCAGGGTTCCGGTCAACACGTAGCGCAGGATTTCCACTACCTCATGCGTCTCGCGAGCAACGGCAAGGGCTGCGGCATCGACCTCTTTCAACGCGTGGTCATGGTCTGGTTGTTGCAATATAATCAAAGACTTGCCAAGTGCCGCAGCCTGCCCCGCGTCAAAGGCGGCGTTCCATTGGCGATACTTTTCGCCAAAACGCACCACCACCACGTCGGCTTCGGAAATCGCCTTGCGGGTACGAATTGCATTTATCATCGCCCCCTTGTGGTCGTGCCAATACTTGTTCTCTTCCGGCCCGAGGATCGCCACACCGCAATCGTCGCTAGCGGCGTGATCCGTGACGGGAGCGTCAAATTCCACGTCCAGTCCCTCCGCCTGTTCGATGATCTGATCGCGCCAATCGGTGTGAATTTCACCGGACAAATAGACCTTGAGCACGTTGAAGTTCCTTTCTCGTATCTGACCACCTCAGCCGCGCAACAAGCCGCCGGTAGCTTTTTGGACCTTTTCGATCACCTTCGCGCCGACGGCCTCGATATCGGATTCCTTCAGTGTCTTCTCGGCAGGTTGCATACGCACAGTTATCGCGATGGATTTCTTTCCTTCGCCAAGACTGCCGCCGATAAACTCATCGAAGACATGCACATCCTCGATCAGCGCCTTGTCCGCCCCGGCCGCTGCGTTGACCAAGGTCAACGCCTCGACATCGGCATCAACGACAAAGGCGAAATCGCGGTCGACCGCTTGAAGGTCTCGCAACTCCAGGGCCGGGCGGGCGGTTGCCTTGCGACGTGCTGCGGGGATTTCACCCGGCCAGACGCTGAATGCCACCGCAGGGCCCTTTACATCCAGCGCCGAAAGAACTCGGGGATTGACCTCGCCGAACACGGCCAACTGCTTCTTCGGGCCAAGGCAAATCACGCCATGCCGGCCCGGGTGCCACCAGTCCGGCGCGTTGCGCAGCACCTGGGTCTTGGCGGGAGCACCGAGAGCCGAAAGCAGCGCCTCGGCATCCGCCTTGGCGTCGAACAAATCGACGGCACGAGCATTTCCATGCACATCGCGCGGGCCGGTGCGTCCCACCAGCAAACCCGCCACCTGAAGATGCTGCTCGCCCGGTTCACCGCCGTGAAAGGCGGGGCCGACCTCGAACAGGGCAAGTTCGTTCATGCCCCGGGCCTGATTGCGCGCCGCCGCCTGCAAAAGACCCGGCAAAAGGTCAGGGCGCATGTGGCTCATCTCCGAAGAAATGGGATTTTCCAGCATGGTGGCGTCGTCACCGCCGCCAAACAGCCGCGCCGCCTTGTGATCGATGAACGTGTAGGACACACACTCATTGTACCCCAGAGCCGCCGCCGTGCGCCTGGCGGTCTGTTCGCGTTTCTGCATCGGAGACAGGATCGGCTTCGGCACCCCGACGCGGGCACGCGGCATGGGTTTGCCCTCCAGCTTGGTCAGCGAGGCAACGCGAGCGACCTCTTCGACAAGATCGGCTTCGCCCTGCACGTCGGGCCGCCAGGAGGGCACCCAGGCCATGTCACCCTCAAGGCGGAAACCGAGAGCTTCCAGCGTCCTGCGTTGTTCGTTCGCGGGGATTTCCATCCCCACGAGGCTTTGAACACGAGCCGGATCAAGGTGGTAGCAGCGCGAGACATCCGGCACGTCGCCGGCGATGGTCACCTCGGAAGGCGTGCCGCCGCACAGGTCCATGATCATCTGCGTGGCGAGGTCTATCGCCTCCATGTTGAAAGCCGGATCAATGCCGCGTTCGTTTCGGTACCGGGCATCCGAGTTGATCTTGAGCGCACGGCCGGTCATCGCGATCTGAACGGTCTCCCATACGGCCGCCTCGAGGAACACGTTCACTGTCTCCTCGGTGCAGCCGGTAGCAAGGCCCCCCATGATTCCCCCGATGCTTTCGATACCGCGAGCATCCGAGATCACGACCTGGCCCGCGCCGAATGTATAATCCTTTTCATCAAGGCCAGTCAGCGTTTCTCCGCCATGCGTGCGGTGAACGCGCAGGTCTCCCTTTACCTTGTCCGCATCGAAAACATGAAG
>JAABTI010000168.1 GCA_011389955.1 Paracoccaceae bacterium
CCCGGACAGGTCGTGTTCGAACTGCTCGAATCGATCTTCGTGGAACAGGCCGATATCGGGTTTCTGACAACCGTTGACCGGCTGCGCGACATGGGCGTGGTGTTCGAGGTGGACGATTTCGGCTCGGGGCATTCCTCGATCATCGCGCTGATCCGGATCGCCCCCGAACGGCTGAAGATCGACAGCCGTCTGGTCGCGCCGATCATCGGCTCGGACAGCGCCCTGCAACTGGTGCGCGCCGTGCACGACATCGGCCAAGCCCTGGACATCGCGATCACCGCCGAAGGGGTCGAGAGCGCGGCCCATGCCGAGATGCTGCGCGAGATCGGCTGTTCGGTCCTGCAGGGGCACCATTTTTCTCGGCCCGTGGCGGCCGCCGAGTTCGAACGGCTGCTGCGTGCGGAAACCTGGCGGCAGACCTGCCCCGGGCCACCGCGGGCGGTTGGCGGCGGGCCGGCCTGACGACGGGCGCCAGCCTGTGCCTCAGGTGGTGCCGCGGTAGGGCTCGACGTATTGCAGCGCCATGTCCCAGGGAAAGAAGATCCAGGTGTCCTGGCTGACCTCGGTGATGAAGGTATCGACCATCGGCCGCCCCTTTGGCTTGGCGTAGACGGTGGCGAAATGCGCCTTGGGATACAATCTGCGCACCAGCTCCAGCGTCTTGCCGCTGTCGACCAGGTCGTCGACGATCAGGATGCCGCTGCCGTCGCCCATCAGCTTGGCGTCGGGCGCCTTCAGCACCTCGGCCTCGACCCGGGCCTGATGGTCGTAGGACTTGACGCTGATCGTGTCGACGGTGCGGATGTCCAGCTCACGCGCGACGATCATCGCCGGGGCCATGCCGCCGCGGGTGATCGCGACCACCGCGCGCCAGAAGCCGTCGCCCGGCCCGCCGTTTTCCAGCCGCCAGGCAAGCGCGCGGGAATCACGGTGGATCTGGTCCCACGAGACGTGGAAGCCTTTCTCGTGCGGCAGCCGGTCGTTCATTCCTTGGCATTCCCGTTGCGGTTGGTCACCACGTCGATATCGGGCGCATCCTCGGCCTTCATGCCGACGACGTGATAGCCGGCATCGACATGGTGGCACTCGCCGGTCACGCCCGAGGCGTAGTCCGACAGCAGATAGGCCGCCGACTTGCCGACATCGGTCTGCGTGACGTTGCGCCTGAGCGGCGAGTTCAACTCGTTCCACTTCATGATATAGCGGAAATCGCCGATGCCCGAGGCGGCGAGGGTGCGGATCGGCCCCGCCGACAGCGCGTTGACCCGGATGTTCCGGGGGCCCAGATCCATCGCCATGTACTTGACCGAGGTTTCCAGCGCGGCTTTCGCCACGCCCATCACGTTGTAATGCGGCATCACCTTTTCGGCGCCGTAATAGGTCAGCGTCAGCATCGAGCCGCCCGAGCCCATCATCTTTTCGGCGCGCTGGGCGACAGCGGTGAAGGAATAGACCGACACGTTCATCGTGCTCGCGAAATTCGCCGCCGAGGTGTCGACATAGCGGCCGCGCAGCTCGGACTTGTCGGAATAGGCGATGGCGTGGACGAGGAAATCGAGATGGTCCCAGTGCTGGCGCAGATCGTCGAAGACGCGGTCGATCGATGCGCCGTCGGTCACGTCGCAGGGCAGGACGATCTGCGAGCCGACCTGTTCGGCCAGCGGCCTGACGCGCTTGCCCAAGGCGTCGCCCTGATAGGTGAAGGCCAGCTCGGCGCCCTGTTCGCGGCAGGCCTGCGCGATCCCCCAGGCGATCGACTTGTCGTTCGCCAGCCCCATGATCAGCCCGCGTTTGCCTTCCATCAGCCGCTGCGCCATCCGCGCCTCCTCGCCGTCGAATAAACCGATTGCACCGGGTCTAGGGCAATATTAACAGGGCGGCAAGGCACCTTGGGAATGAGGGGAAATGCGATGTCACAAGACCGCACCGGTATATTTTCAGGCGATGATCCCTTGGAGATCGCCCGCGACTGGATCGACGCCGCGTGGAAATCCGAGCCGCGCGACGCGAATGCGATGCAGCTGGCGACCGTCGATGCCGCCGGCATGCCGAACGTCCGCACGGTGCTGCTGAAGGATATCGAGGACGACGCCTTCGTGTTCTACACCAATTACACCAGCGCCAAGGCCGAAGAGATCGAGCACGCCGGAAAGGCCGCTTTCGTGATCCATTGGAAGAGCCTCAACCGGCAGGTCCGCGTGCGCGGCACCGTGACCCGCGAGGAAGGCCCCCGCGCCGACGCCTATTTCGCCTCGCGCGCCCTGCAGAGCCGGATCGGCGCCTGGGCGTCGCCGCAGTCCAGACCGCTCGAGTCCCGCGCCGACCTCGAGGCGCGGGTGGCCGAGATCGTCGAGCGGTTCGGCGATGATCCGCCGCGCCCGCCGTTCTGGGGCGGCTTTCGCCTGCGCCCGGTCGAGATCGAGTTCTGGGCCGAGGGCGACTTCCGCCTGCATGACCGCTTTGGCTGGCAGAGGACGGCCGACGGCTGGAACGCGACGCGGCTGGCGCCCTGATGTCGGGACGGATTCGGCGGATTTCAGCTTATGCCGGAAGGAGATACCGGCACCGGCCGAGGGATTTCGGGCCGGATGCGGGCTTCAGATATCGAAATATGCAGATATTTCAGCCATTGGTTGTGAGATTGCGCTGAATCTGAATAATTGCGCTTTTCTTGTGGCCCGGTTTTTGAAATTCATGTAAGCATGGTGCCGGCAGAAGTAGTGTCGTGATACGCTGGCCAAGTGGTTTAGGATCAGACAGTCACGAGGCAGAGGGTCATGCTCGTAGTGTTTCGAAGCATGCTTTGAGTGGCGATTTCACCAGTTCGGTTCGGCGCCATCCGTTGGCACAACTCAAGAGAAACGAATTTCCAGGGTATGGGGATGATTAAAGGTCGCGTTAAATGGTTCGACACGACGAAGGGATACGGGTTCGTCCTGGTTGACGACAGCCTGGGTGATGTCCTTTTGCATGCGAACGTCCTGCGCAATTTCGGCCGCAGTTCCGTTGCGGAAGGCGTCGAGATCGTGATGGACATCCAGGGCACCGATCGCGGGCGCCAGGCTGTCGAGATTCACGACATAGCCGCGGGCGAGCCCGAGGATGTGGTCGTCGCGGCCTCTCCGGCCGATGTCCCGGAGCTGTCGCCGGCGCGGGTCAAGTGGTTCGACAAGACAAAGGGCTTCGGCTTCGTGAACACTTTCGGCGACCCCGAGGATATCTTCGTCCACATGGAAACGCTGCGCCTGTACGGCCTGTCCGATCTTCAGCCGGGCGAGGCGATCTGCGTCCGCCACAAGATCGGTCCGCGCGGCAAGACCGCCACCGAGGTGCGGTCCTGGGATCACGCGACGCTGGTCATGGGGCTTGCGAAGAAACCGTGATCCTGCGGCTTTCCCTGTTTCTGTCCGCGATCCTTGCCGGGGCGCCGGTCGCAGCATCGGTCTGCGCCGAGGATCGGGTCGATATCCGCAGCGGCGGCAGCACCGCCGGTTTCTCCGTCGAGGTCGCCGACACGCCCGAGGCGCGCGCCCAGGGCCTGATGAACCGGCCCGAGATGCCGGCTTTCAGCGGCATGCTGTTCGTCTATGAGCGGCCGCAACCGGTAAG
>JAABTI010000169.1 GCA_011389955.1 Paracoccaceae bacterium
GAAACCCGGTTGGCACTGAGCCACCCGGCGGCGCGCGGTCTGGCGGCGATCCTGCCCGGCGCAGCGCAGGTCGGACCAGGTCAGACCGTCGGCGTCATCATCCCGACGGAAAACCGGCTCCTTTTCAACGCCGTCAACGGGCAGTTGGAAAAGGAGCCGCAGCAGAATCCACGGGCGCGCATTCGCCAAAATACCGCGCCCGTGGATGGCCATAAGGCCCCCACTCCACCGAAACCAGTCAAAGAGGACCTTTGAAAATGACCCGTATCACTTCTGTATCCGCCATATTGGCGGCCTCCACCGCGCTCGTCAATCCGGCCAATGCCGAGACCGAGCTGACCATGTATTACCCCATCGCCGTCGGCGGCGCGCTCACCGAGGTGGTGGACGGCATCGTCGCCCGCTTCGAGGCGCAGAACCCCGACATCAAGGTTAACGCGATCTATGCCGGCAATTACGACGACACCCGCATCAAGTCGCTTTCTGCGCTGGAGTCGGGCGAGCCGGCGCAACTGGCGGTGATGTTCTCCATCGACGCCTATGACCTGATCGAACAGGATCTGATCGTGCCGTTCGAGTCGGTGATCGAGACCGACGCGGAAAAGGCGTGGCTCGATGGGTTCTATCCCGCGCTGATGGCCAATGGCCGCATCGAGGGCCAGACCTGGGGCGTGCCGTTCCAGCGGTCGACCATTGTCGCCTATTACAACAAGGACATGTTCCGCGCGGCGGGGCTCGACCCGGAAAAGGCCCCGACCACCTGGGACGAGATGGTCGAGGTGGGCAAGGCGCTGACCACGGACGGCACCCACGGGCTGATGATCCCCTCCACCGGCTACCCCTACTGGATGTTCCAGGCGCTGGCGATCCAGAACGGAAAGGAATTGATGGCGAGTGACGGGCTGACCACCTATTTCGACGACCCGGCGGTCGTCGACACGCTGGAATTCTGGAAATCGCTGTCGGTCGAGCATGGCATCATGCCCGAAGGCACGGTGGAATGGGGCACGCTGCGGCAGGCATTCCTCGAAGCCAAGACCGCGATGATGTGGCACTCGACCGGCAACCTCACGGCGGTCAAGAACAACGCCAGTTTCGATTTCGGCGTCGCCATGCTGCCGGGCAATAAGCGTCTGGGCTCGCCCACCGGCGGCGGCAATTTCTACCTCTTCAAGGACTCGACCGAGGAAGAGAAGAAAGCCGCGCTCGAGCTGATCAAGTTCATGACCGCACCGGAACAGGCCGCCGAATGGTCGATCAAGACCGGCTACATGGGTGTTTCGCCGGCCGCCTACGAGACCGACGCGCTCAAGTCCTACACCGCCGAGTTCCCGCCCGCCCTCGTGGCGCGCGACCAGTTGGAGCACGCGGTCGCCGAATTCTCGACCTTCGAGACGGCGCGCGTGCGCGACGGGCTGAACGCCGCGATCCAGTCGGCACTGACCGGCGCCAAGACCCCCGAAGCGGCGCTTGCCGAGGCACAGGCCGCCGCCGAACGCCAGCTGCGCGCCTACAAGTAAGCGTGCAGGGCATCACTTCCGGGGCCGGTTTCCGCAACCGGCCCCGCATCGGGAACCGCCATGACAGACGCCTTCACCATTGAGCGCCGCCGCCGTGCCCTGCATGGCTGGCTGTTGCTCGGCCCGGCGCTCATCATGCTCACGGGGTTTGCCTTCTACCCGTCGCTGGCCACGGTGATCACCTCGCTCTGGTCGCGCGGCACACGGCGCAACCCGGCGGAGTTCGCGGGGCTGGAGAACTACCGCACTCTCTTCGACGACCCGACCTTCTGGCAGGTGGCGGGCAACAACCTCGCCTATGCCGTGGTCACGATCCCGGTCTCGATGGCGCTGGCGCTGATCATGGCACTCTGGGCCAATGCGCGCATCCCGGCGCGCAGTTTCATCCGCACCGCCTATTTCACCCCCACCGTCCTGCCGATGATCGCGGCGGCGAACCTGTGGCTGTTCTTCTACACCCCGAGTTTCGGCATCCTCAACCAGATTGGCGCGATCTTCGGCGCGGCTCCGGTCAACTGGCTGGGCCAGCCCGAAACCGCGCTCTGGGCGATCTGCGCGGTGACGATCTGGAAAGAGGCGGGGTTCTTCATGATCTTCTACCTCGCCGCCCTTCAGACCATCCCACCCGACCTGCGCGAGGCCGCCGATATCGAGGGCGCGAGCCGCTGGACCTACACGCGCCGCATCGTGCTGCCTCTGCTCATGCCGACCACCCTTTTCATCCTCGTCAACGCGATGATCAACTCGGTCAAGCTCATCGACCACCTCTTCATCCTCACCAAGGGTGGACCGTCCGACAGCACCAAGCTGATCCTCTATTACATCTGGGAAAACGCCTTCGCCTATTTCGACCGGCCCGCGGCGGCGGCGATGACGGTGCTGGTGCTCATGCTGCTGGGCGCGCTGGCCGCCTTTCAGTTCCTGGTGCTGGACAGAAGGACGCATTACCGATGATCCGCTATCTGGAACCGGCGCTGGCGATCGCACTGGCCGTCTTGTGGATTTCGCCGCTGGTCTTCGCCTTCTGGGCGGCGTTTCACGATGTCAGCGATGCGGTGAATTTCCGCCTTGCCGCGCCGCTCACGCTCGACAATTTCCGCACCGCCTGGGCGGGCGCGCCGTGGCTTGGCTATTTCCTGAACACGTTCCTGCTGGTCACGCTGATCCTTGCCGGGCAGTTCCTCTTGTGCACGCTGGCGGGTTTTGCCTTTGCACAGGGCGAGTTTCGCGGCCGCGACGCGCTGTTCATCCTCGTGCTCCTGCAGCTTTTCATCCTGCCCGAGGTGCTGATCGTCGAGAATTACCGCGTCGCGGCCTCACTCGGCCTGCTCGACAGCATCCTCGGTATCGGCGCACCCTACATGGCCTCGGCCTTCGGGATATTCCTTATGCGACAAGCGTTCAAATCGGTCCCCAAGGAGCTCGACGAGGCCGCCCGCGTCGAGGGCTGCGGCACGCTGGGCGTGCTCTGGCGGGTCTATGTGCCAGCCGCTCGGCCCACCTACCTGGCCTATGCGCTGGTCTCGGTCTCGACCCACTGGAACAATTTCCTGTGGCCGCTCATCGTGACCAACTCGCCCTCGACACGGCCCCTGACCGTCGGTCTTTCGCTCTTTGCCGCGCCGGAAAACGGCGTCGACATCGCGGTGATCTCGGCGGCGACGGTCATGGTGATCGCGCCCTTGCTGATCGGATTCCTGGTCTTCCAGCGGCAATTCGTTCAGGCCTTCCTGACCGCCGGCGTGAAATGAGAGCGCCAACCGGAACGCTTGACATGACCCCTTCGACAAGCCTGTTCCGCGCTGCACCAGTTCGACCACCTGTGTCAGCGGTCGGGAACTGCCCGGGCCGCAAGCGATCCGTGAGTTACTCCCCATCGGTTGGACAGTATCTGGCGTAAATCAAGCTACTCTCGGCTCCTGCTGATCGGGTTGCACGTCATTTTTCTTAGCCAGTAGGCCACGGGCGGGAGTTTGCCGCCAAGGGCGGAATGGGCGCGTTTTGAACCTCGCCGGGTTTGCCGGAGGCTCCAACTCTTGAGTAGGATGGAGCATGATGAGCAAAACAACGAACAAGTATTCCCCAG
>JAABTI010000170.1 GCA_011389955.1 Paracoccaceae bacterium
ATTCCCTCTTCGCCCATGTCAGTGGTGTAGACATTCAGGTTGGCGTGGGTCAGCATCATTTCGATGCTTTTCGACGTCGTCGGGTCGTCTTCCACCAGCAGGACGCGCATGTTTTCAAACTCCGCTAATCAATCAATCCTCTCCCGAACCGTGGGCAAAAAAGGTTAACTACAGGTTACCGTAGTTTAACTTTAGTATCAGCAACTCAAGGTTGTCGATATTTTTGAAGGCTTGTCACCTTCAATGCGTTGGCGCCGTGATCGTGATAGGCCGTGATCCAGTCGCGGAACTCTTCCTCGCTGATCCGATAGCGACGCAACGCGGTTTCGCGGCTTATGAGGCCATAGGCCACCCCCTTGACGACCGCCGCCTTGCGACTGGCGACCCAACGCACGGTGTCTGCCGGCGGCAGGTCCGATTGCGTCATCACCGTTCCATCCGGCAACGATACGGAGCGCCGGCCCTCCACTTTTCTAAGAAACATCACCCTATTCCCCTTGTCGTTTGGGGAAATCTCCGCCATCGCCCTTAATGGTAGGTGAAACGCGGGCTTGAGACTGTTTAGGATTTTCCTATAATCCTGCGGACTTTCAACTGGAGTTGCCCATGCCCCTGGATCGCAAAACCGAAGTGAACTCGCTCGGGTTCGCCAAGCCACCGTCGCACACCCGCGTCGTCGTGGCGATGTCCGGCGGCGTGGACAGTTCCGTCGTCGCCGCCAAGCTGGCCGAAGAGGGCTACGACGTGGTGGGCGTGACGCTGCAGCTTTACGATCATGGTGCCGCCTTGGCCAAGAAGGGCGCGTGCTGCGCGGGGATCGACATTCACGATGCCCGCCGCGTGGCCGAGGACATGGGTTTTCCCCACTACGTACTGGATTACGAGAATATCTTTCGCGACGCGGTGATCGACGAATTCGCCGACAGCTACCTTGCCGGGGCCACACCGGTGCCCTGCATCCGGTGCAACGAACGGGTCAAGTTCAAGGATTTGCTGGAAACCGCCAAAGATCTCGAGGCCGACTGCATGGCCACCGGGCACTACATCCAGCGCAAGGTCGGAGCCAATGGCCCCGAGTTGCATTCCGCAGCGGATGCCGCGCGCGACCAGAGCTATTTCCTGTTCTCGACCACGCCCGAGCAGCTGGATTACCTGAGGTTTCCGCTGGGGCACCTGCCCAGCAAGGATGCGACCCGTGAACTGGCGGCGCGCTACGGGCTGCGGGTGGCGGACAAGCCTGACAGCCAGGACATCTGTTTCGTCCCCGACGGCGATTATGCCGGCGTGATCGAGAAATTGCGCCCCGGCGCGGCCGATCCGGGGCGGATCGTGCATGTGGACGGGCGTGACCTGGGCGCGCATGACGGCGTGATCCACTACACCATCGGACAGCGCCGGGGCCTGGGTATCGGCGGATTGCCCGAGCCGCTCTACGTAATCAGGCTAGATGTCGAAGGCCGGCGCGTGATCGTGGGGCCGAAGGAAATGCTGGCGACCCGGACAGTACCCGTGCGCGAGGTGAACTGGCTGGGCGATGCGGCGTTCGATTCCGCCGCCGAATGGCATGTTTCGGTCAAGGTCCGCTCGACGCGGGCCCCGCGCGAGGCGGTCATACGCCCGACAGGCCCCGACACCGCCGAGGTCGAACTTACGACTGCGGAAGAAGGCGTCGCCCCCGGGCAGGCCTGCGTGTTCTACGAAACCGGCAGCAGTCGGGTCCTGGGGGGAGGCTGGATCTGGCGTGGATGACCAGCCCACCCTGTCCAGTCTGTCGCGGCATCGAGTGCGCGCCCTTCGGGCGGTTCGACGGCATCACCTATCACCGCTGTGGCAGCTGTGCCGCGACATTCCGCGACCCCGAGCAATTGCTTTCCCACGTCGAGGAGCTTGCCAACTACCTGAGCCACGAAAACAATGTGGACGACCCCGGCTACAGGCGGTTTCTGTCGCGGCTGTGCGATCCGCTTCTGGAGCGACTGTCGCCGGGGGCGCGCGGGTTGGATTATGGTTGCGGTCCTGGCCCGGCGCTGGCGGTGATGCTGTCCGAGGCGGGGCACCAGGTGGCGCTTTACGATCCGTTTTTCGCGCGAGATGACACGGTTTTGTCGGGCAGATACGATTTCATAACCTGCACCGAGGTTGCCGAGCACTTTCATGCCCCAGCTGAGGAATTCGACCGGCTTGGCGCGATGCTGCACCCGGGAGGATGGCTGGCAGTCATGACCTGTTTCCAGACCGAGGATGCGGCCTTTGGCAATTGGCATTACCGCAAGGACCCGACGCATGTCGTGTTCTACCGGGAGGCCACCATGCGCCATTTGGCCCGCGCACGCGGATGGCATTGTAACATTCCGGCCAAAGACGTGGCCTTGTTCCGGGTCGGCTAAAGCCGGTCCAATACCGCCTGCGCCGCGCGCAATCCTGGCGCCGCAGCACCGCCGCGGCCCAACCGCTCCATCGTCAGCGACATCGCCTTGTGTTGGGCTTGGGGGGCTTCTAGCATCCGCACCACAGCCGGTGCCACCCGTTCTGCCCGGCATGTTTTCCCGATGAATTCCGGAACCGCGCGCGTGTCGCTGACCAGGTTGACCAGCGTGACCGTATCCACCTTGAGCATGCGCGAGATCACGAAACGGCTGAGGCGGGCCATGTCGTAGGCGATGACCATCGGCGTGTCGTTCGCGGCCAGTTCCAGCGATACGGTTCCCGAGGCTGCCAGGGCGCCTTGCGCGGTTTTGAACGCCGCGCGCTTGTCGGCGGGGAAATCCGGCTGCTCGGGGCTAAGCAGAACGGGGGTGCCCGGCCAATCCGCGATCAGTTCGGGCATCAGCGCGACAAGGTTCGCGGTGGTCGGCACCACCACGCGCATATCAGGGCGGTCGGCCAGCACCCGACGCAACGTGTCCCCAAATACGGGGGCAAGGCGCGTGACCTCGCTGCGCCGCGAGCCGGGCAAGGCAAGCAAGACTGGCGCGTGGCCAAGGTCATGGCGTGCGCGCATGGCCATGATCTCACGCTCGTCGGCGATCGGCTCGGACACTACGGGATGGCCGACGAAATCGCACTCCATCCCGGCGGCCCGCATCAGCGGCGGCTCGAACGGCAGCAGGGCGAGAACATGGTCGATCACCTGCGCCATCTTGCCGGCGCGGCCACTGCGCCATGCCCACACCGACGGCGCGACATAGTGCACGGTGCGAATAGCGGCCGCGCGTTTCACGCGACGCGCGACGCGCAAGCAGAAATCGGGGCTGTCGATCGTGACCATCACATCGGGACGGGCGGCGATCGCGGCCTGAGCGGTTTGCTCGAGCCGCGCCTTGAGGTGAAAATATTTCGGCACGATCTCGGCCAGGCCCATGACGCTCAACTCGTCCATGGGAAACAGGCTCTTCAACCCCCGGGCCTGCATCATGGGGCCGCCAACCCCGATGAACTCCACGTCCGAGCGTAGGGATTTCAACCCGTCCATCAATGCCCCGCCGAGGCGATCGCCCGACGCCTCGCCGGCGATCACGAACACCCGCATATCAAAGCCTCCGCGCCAGCAGGAACACCCCTGCCCGCGAAAACGCCTCGATGCAGCGGTCCCGTTCGAGAATCAT
>JAABTI010000171.1 GCA_011389955.1 Paracoccaceae bacterium
TCACGGTCTGCCCATCGAATGGAAGATCGAGGAACAGTACCGCGCCCAGGGCCGCGACAAGGACCAGGTGCCCGTTGTTGATTTCAGACAAGAGTGCCGCCGCTTCGCCGAGGGCTGGATCGACGTGCAGCGCGACGAGTTCAAGCGCCTGGGCATCACCGGCAAATGGGAAAAACCCTATCTTACCATGGACTTCCACGCCGAAGCTGTGATCGCGTCCGAATTCCAGAAGTTCGTGATGAACGGCACGCTCTACCAGGGCTCCAAGCCGGTGATGTGGTCGCCGGTTGAAAAAACAGCATTGGCCGAGGCCGAGGTCGAGTATCACAACCGCCAGACCGACGCGATCTGGGTGAAGTTTCCGGTGGCTGCAGGAACTGTACATCTCCCTGCGGAGGCGGGTGAACGAGTTGATTTTCACACAAGGCTCGCCGAGAATATCGATCAGCTCTACGTCCTCATCTGGACAACCACCCCCTGGACCATCCCGCAGAACCGCGCGATCTGCTTTGGCCCCGATATCTCCTACGGCCTCTACAAGGTCGTGGGCACCCCCGAGGAATGCTGGGCCAGGGTGGGCGACACCTACCTGATCGCCGATGCGCTGGCCGATGAGACCTTCACCCGCGCCCGGCTGGAACAGGGCATGGTCACCCGCCTGCGCGATGTGGCCGCCCAAGAGCTGGCGGGCCTGACCTGCGCCCATCCGCTGCGAGGGGCCGTAGCGGAGACGGAGCCAACGGAAAACCGGTGGGACTATGACGTGCAGCTTTTCCCCGGCGATCACGTCACCGACGACGCCGGCACCGGCTTCGTGCACACCGCGCCCAGCCACGGTGATGATGACTACCGCATCGGCCTGGAACACGGCCTGCCGATGACCCACAATATCCGCGATGATTCCTCGTTCCGCGACGATCTGCCGTTCTTCGGCGGCGAGCGGGTCATCCGCGAGAACGGCAAGCCCGGCGGCGCCAACAAGGCGGTGATCGACAAGCTGACCGAGCTTGGTACGCTGCTGGCGCGCCAACGCATCACCATCTCCGACGCGCATAGCTGGCGCTCCAAGGCGCCGGTGATCCGCCTCAACCGGCCGCAGTGGTTCGCCGCTATCGACCGCCCGCTCGATGACGGGCTCAACGACGCCACCGGGCAGGGCACGATCCGGGGCCGCGCGCTCACCTCCATCGACAAGCTGGTGCAATGGACCCCGCCCTCGGGCCGCAACCGCCTCTACTCGATGATCGAGGCGCGCCCCGACTGGGTGCTGTCGCGCCAACGCGCCTGGGGCGTGCCCCTGACCTGTTTCACCAGGAAGGGCGCGAAACCGGCCGATCCCGATTTCGTGCTCCGCGACGAACAGGTCAACGCTCGCATCACCGCCGCGTTCGAGGCCGAAGGCGCCGACGCATGGTACAAGGACGGCGCCAAGGAGCGGTTCCTCGACGGTATCCATGACCCCGATGCATGGGACAAGGTCGATGACATCCTCGACGTGTGGTTCGATTCGGGTTCGACCCATGCCTTCGTACTGCGCGACCGCGAGGACGGGTCCGAGGACGGCATCGCCGATCTCTACCTCGAAGGCACCGATCAGCATCGCGGCTGGTTCCATTCCTCCATGCTCCAGGCGTGCGGCACCATCGGCCGCGCCCCCTATCGCGGCGTGCTGACCCATGGCTTCACGCTGGACGAGAAGGGCAACAAGATGTCCAAGTCCCTGGGCAATACCATCGCGCCCGAGGATGTCACCAACCAGTACGGCGCCGACATCCTGCGCCTTTGGGTGGCGCAGTCGGACTACACGGGCGATCTGCGCATCGGCCCGGAAATCCTCAAGGGCGTGGCGGACAGCTACCGCCGGTTGCGCAATACCATGCGCTTCATGCTGGGCGCGCTGGCGCATTTCGAGGAAAGCGACCGCGTCGATCCCGCCGACATGCCCGAGCTGGAACAATGGGTGCTGCACCGGTTGGCCGAACTGGATCATCGCGTGCGCACCGGCTACGGCGCCTATGACTTCCAGGGCGTGCTTCAGGCGGTGTTCAACTTCGCCACGGTGGAATTGTCGGCGTTCTATTTCGACATCCGCAAGGACGCGCTCTATTGCGACGGCGACACCGCCCGCCGCCGCGCCGCGCGCACCGTGCTGGATATCCTGTTCCACCGCCTGACTACCTGGCTGGCGCCGGTCCTGGTGTTCACGATGGAAGAGGTCTGGCTCGAACGGTTCCCCGGCGATGACAGCTCCGTTCACCTCGTCGATATCCCCGACACGCCCGCCGACTGGCTGAACGAGCCATTGGCGGCCAAGTGGGCCAAGGTGCGGCAGGCGCGTCGCGTGGTCACCGCCGCCCTTGAGGTGCAGCGCACCGACAAGGTCATCGGCGCCTCGCTGGAGGCCGCGCCGGTCGTCCACGTGCGCGAGGCCGAGATGCTCGACGCGCTCAAATCCGTCGCGTTCGAGGATGTCTGCATCACCTCCGATATCGTGCTCACCGGCGACCCCAGCCCGGCCGAGGCCTATCGTCTTCCGGACGTGGACGGCATCGGCGTGGTGTTCGATCGCGCCGAAGGGGCCAAATGCCAACGCTGCTGGAAAATCCTTCCCGATGTCGGCACCCATTCCCACCCCGGCACCTGCGCCCGCTGCGACGCGGCGCTTGGCTGACCGGGCCGGGGGTTTCACCGTGACAACAGCAAGGGGCGCCCATGTGCGCCCTTTGCATTTCCTGGTGCTACCGTCGGCTGACGATACCGGGCCGGGGCGGCAATGCTCGCCATGCGCAAGACCCGGGATGCGAAATCAAGACCGTTTCATCGGCTCCACGGCGAGTTTGGAAGCACACCGATCGTATCCGCAGGCAAACCGGCTCTGCCGGGAAGTGTGTGCAATGCTTGGCTCTGCTCTATGTGGCGCGTGATACGCAAGAGGCGCACTGCGGCGTTCACATGATCGTCCGCAATTCACCGCCCTTGCCATGTCCGGACAGAAAGTAACGCGTTTGAAACGCTTTTCGCCATATTTCCGTCCCAAACCGCTGCCAGTCTGTGCTGATTGGTTGGCCAGTTACGAATGGGGGGCGCGCGTTGCCCGTTTATCAGACCTATGCGCTGGGAGGCTCCCAGATTTCGGTCTCCGGTGGGCAGCAGCTTTCCGGATTCGGGCAAGGTGACGGCACTCATCTGGTCGGCGAGACGATCACGCTGAATTCCAATTCCTGGGAAGCCGTGAACATCGCCGATTCCGAAAGCAGCTTCGACGACAGTGATAGCAGTCAATCCCTGAGCGGCGCGCAGACGTTTGACGGCACAGCATACGGGGATGGTCGGCGCGTCGAGGCCGAATACGAACTGACCCTGCAAGACCCCGATGGCAACACCTACACCGTCCTGGGATTCAACATAAACGAGGCGGGCAACCCCTACTCCTCTTACGGAACGGTCGAGGGTCTCGCTTTTGTGGGCGGCGAGGGCGGGTTTCCCCCGGTCGGCGTGCCGCTGACGGTCCTGTCGTCCGGCGAAGGGCCTTCCTACGCTTATGCCGATCTCGCAACGCCGATCTGCTTTACCTCGGGCACCCGGATTTCGACCCTTGCGGG
>JAABTI010000172.1 GCA_011389955.1 Paracoccaceae bacterium
ATTTCGAAGACTGGGCAACTGCGGGCGCGACAGGCTGGGACTGGTCGGCGGTACAGGATGCCTATGAGCACATGGAGACTCGCGCGGTGGCTGCTTCTCGAGCAGAGCCGTCCGGGAACGGACCGGTCTGGGTGCAAGATCTCTCGGATCAGATGCATGCGTTCTCACAGGTGTTTCTGGACGCAGGCCGCGACGCCGGGTTTCCCCTCGTCGAAGACATGAACCGGCCCGGCGCCGATGGTCTGGGATTCTACCGCAGCACCGTGCGCCGCGGCGTGCGGTGGTCCTCGGCCGATGCGTTTCTGCGGCCGGCGACGCGGCGGGACAATTTGCGGGTGATCACCCGTGCGCACGTGACCAGTCTGGAGTTCAGCGGCGCGCAGGTACTTGGGCTCACCTACATGCGGGGCACTCAAACGTGCCACGTTCGCGCGCGCAGGCAGGTCATCCTCTGCGCAGGGGCCATCAATACTCCGCACCTGCTGCAACTGTCAGGCATTGGACCGGGCGCGCTGTTGAAGGCGCACGGGATCGAGGTGCGGCACGATCTGGCCCATGTCGGACAGGGGCTTCAGGATCATCTGGCAGTGTCCTGTCAGTTCCGGGCCCGTGTGCCGACGCTTAACTCTCTGTTGGGCAGCCCGCTGGGACGGATGCGCGCTGGAGTGCGCTATGCGCTGACCCGGACAGGCGCGCTCTCGGTGCCGGTCAATCAAGTGGGCGGCTTCGTGCGTTCCACGCCGCACCAGGCAGCACCAGATATACAACTGTTCTGCAACCCGGCCTCTTACGAGATAGACCGCTCCGGCAAAGTGGTTCCGGATCGGCAGCCGGGATACCTGTTGTCCGCACAGCCGTGCCGCCCGACCAGTCGCGGGCAAGTGCGGATCGCCTCGGCTTCCTGGCGCGATGCGCCGCTGATCCAGCCAAATTCGCTTGCGACCGACGAGGACAGAGCCGCAGCCGTGCGCGCCAGCAAGGTGATCCGCGATCTCGCGCGGACAGCGACGCTGCAAAAGGTCACGGCACTGGCCAAAAACCCTGAACTGGACACGATGGATGACAGCGCCCTTCTGGAGGACTTTCGCACGCGTGCCTCGACGGTCTATCACCCATCCTGTACCTGCCGCATGGGGCATGGTCCGCAGGATTCGGTGCTCAACGCCCGGCTTCAGGTTCACGGGGTGCCGGGGCTGCGCGTGGTCGATGCATCGGCGTTTCCCAATATCACCTCCGGAAATATCAATGCCCCGACCATGATGCTTGCGATGCGCGCGGCAGAGATGGTCCTGGAAGACGCCGGGTGAGCGCCGCCGCTGATCGAACACCCCTCCGAACACGGAGCGCATCAGTGCGGTGACGCCGCAAGCCGGATTGACGCATAATGCTGGCATATCCGCTGGCGAAAGGAGAGACGACATGATCACACTCGACACGTTCTACATCGACGGGGGCTGGGTCGCACCGGCCTCGAACGAAACGATGCCGATCCTCTCGCCTGCCACCAACCGTCAGGTTGGCACTGTCGCCATGGGCAACGCGGCGGATGTGGATCGGGCCGTTCAGGCTGCCAAACGGGCCTTCGAGACATTCTCGATGACCTCGAAGGCGGAGCGATTGGCGCTGTTGCGCCGTCTGGCCGAGGTGACGCGGACGCGCATGGAGGATCTGGCCCTCGCCATGACCACTGAGATGGGCGCGCCGATCACCATGTCGCGCGCCGTGCAGGCCGATGCAGGCATTGGCCATCTGGAGGCATTCATCGCTGCGCTCGAGACGCTGGACGAGGAAGAGACCTTGCCCAACGGCGACATACTGAGCCGTGAACCAATTGGTGTCTGCGGGCTGATCACGCCATGGAACTGGCCGATCAACCAGATCGCGCTCAAGGTGATACCCGCGCTGGCCGCTGGGGCGACCTGCGTGCTGAAGCCGTCTGAGCACACGCCGATCTCGGCGCAGATCTATGCCGAGATCGTTCACGAGGCGGGGTATCCGGCCGGGGTTTTCAACCTCGTTCAGGGGGACGGCCCGACGGTGGGCAGCGCGCTGTCACGGCACAGGGATGTGGCGATGATGTCGTTCACCGGATCGACGCGCGGCGGCAGCGCCGTGTCTCGCGACGCCGCCGACAGCTTCAAGCGGGTAACGCTGGAACTGGGCGGCAAATCCCCGAACCTGATCTTTGCCGATGCCGACCTTGAGAAACGCGTCGCCGAGAGTGTGGACGCATGTTTCTTCAACACCGGTCAATCCTGCGATGCCCCGACCCGCATGCTGGTGGAGCGCAGCGTTTATGCCCGGGTATTGGAACTGGCCCAAGCGACCGCAGAGGCCACCGCCTTGGGCGATCCCGAACAGGAGGGCGATCACCTCGGGCCGCTCTTCGACGAGATCCAGTATGACCGGGTGCAGGCGATGATAGAGTCAGGGCTGGACGAAGGCGCGCGCCTTCTCGCCGGGGGGCCAGGCCACCCTGACGGATTGCCGGAAGCACTGCAATCCGGCTGGTTCGTGCGCCCGACGATCTTTTGCGATGTCACCCCCGAGATGGTGATCTGGCGTGAGGAAATCTTTGGCCCGGTTCTGGTCATCACACCGTTCGACACCGAGGAGGAGGCGATCGCGCTCGCCAATGACACCGAATATGGGCTGGCGGCATTCATCCAGACCGGCAGCGAGGATCGCGCCCTGCGGGTCGCGCGCCGCCTGCGTGCGGGCGGCATCCATATCAACGGGCGCGATGCTGGTTACGGATCCCCCTTTGGCGGGTTCAAGCATTCCGGAAACGGCCGCGAGGGCGGTGTTCTGGGGCTTGAAGATTACATGGAAATCAAGGTGCGCCCTCCCTTCGCGGCCTGACCCTGCAGGACGAAAGAACGGCGCGGGATATGCCGCGCCGTTCCGATGTATCGGGTGCCTGCCGATTCAGGCGCGCGCCTGAACCTTCTCGGCCGCGCTCTCGCCGGTGTAGCCCTGTCGCGCCAACACGCGAAAGGTGCTGCGCAGCGCGCCGCGATCAGTATAGCAGCCGCGCAGATGGCGGTTACCACTGTCGGCCACGTAGCCTTCGCGTCCATGCACGATCCGGTGGTTGTCGAAGACCACGCAGTTGCCCGCCTCCGAGCGGAAGCGGATCAGAAATCTGTCCTCCTGCATCATGCGGATGAACTTGAGGAAAGCTGGATAGTAGCGGTCCAGAAGATCCTGCGGCAGATCCATGTTGTCCTGCAGGTGCTGAGAAATCGTGACGCCGGTCACATTTCCGTCGAGATCAGTCTCGATCACCCGTTGATGCGCGCGGTAGTCCCAATTGTCATGCCGATAAAAGAACGGAATGTAGTGGCTGGACAACAGATCGAATGACTCCGGGTCCTCGTCGCGCAGGGCTTCGGCCACGGCGGCTCCGTCGAGAAACAGTGACAGCCCGCCTTCGACGGTGTTTTCCAGGCAATGCAGAAACTGCACGCCGGGCGCGGATTCCTCTCCCGGCAGGTCGGTGTGCATCTCCAGCGGGCTGGCGGTAAAGGCGAGGTTGGTGGGAGCTATCTCGACGCGGACGTCAAAAAATAGCCCCTCCGCCGAG
>JAABTI010000173.1 GCA_011389955.1 Paracoccaceae bacterium
TTGTGCCGCGCCTGCATGCGGGAGTAAACCGGAGAAATACCGTCGCGGCAGCGGCCTCTGGGTACGAACAGCAACTGGAGCATACATGAGCGAGCATCTTACCGTCGTCACCCATCCGTTGATCCAGCACAAGCTGACACACATGCGCGACAAGTCCACGCCATCGGGGCAGTTCCGACAGCTGCTGCGAGAGATAAGCCAACTCCTCGCATACGAGATCACGCGGGAATTGCCGATGACCGCAAAGAAGATCGATACCCCGATGGAGCCGATGGACGCGCCCGTTCTGGAGGGGCGCAAGCTGGCGCTGGTGTCGATATTGCGGGCGGGCAACGGTCTTTTGGACGGGATGCTCGAGTTGATGCCCGGGGCGCGGGTGGGGTTCGTGGGTCTTTACCGTGATGAAGAGACGCTCAAGCCGGTGCAATACTATTGCAAGCTGCCCGATCAACTTGGCGAACGGCTGGTGATTGCAGTCGATCCGATGCTGGCGACGGGGAATTCATCGGCGGCGGCGATCGACCTGCTCAAGCAGGCCGGTGCAACCAATATTCGCTTCCTGTGCCTGTTGGCCGCGCCCGAAGGGGTCGCGTGCATGAAAGAGGCGCACCCGGACGTGCCCATCGTGACAGCGGCCTTGGACCGGCAATTGAACGAAAAGGGTTATATCATGCCGGGCCTGGGGGATGCGGGCGACCGGATGTTTGGCACCAAATAGGCCCCTCGGCGCTTTACTCAGTGGCATATCTCGTGCACAGTTGCTCACAACATTTCGTGTGGGGGCACAAATGAGAACTGCCAGTCTGCTATGCTGCGCATTGGTGGCGATGTCGTTCGGGGCAAGCGCCGCGCAGGCGCAATCACTACGCAATGCCGAGCCACCGGCCGAGTTTCCGCCGTCTTCCTACGAGGGCAAGCAATACGTCGATAGCCGCGGGTGCATCTATGTCCGCGCTGGTCTGGACGGGGCAGTGCGGTGGGTGCCACGTGTCACGCGTGATCGCAAGCATATCTGCGGGGCGCGGCCAACGCTGGCAAACGCCAATCAGGCTCCTGCATCTGCACCCGCGTCCAAGCAGGCCATGGCGCCGAAGCCCGCGCGCAAGACCGCGACCATCACGCCCAAGCGCAACGGCGCAACCAGCACGAACGCGTCGGCGGGCGCCACGTCACGGGTTGCGGCGCTGGACGCGCCGGCGAAACCGACAATGCGCAAGCCGGTCATTCCCGCCCAAAAGATGCGCGGGCAGCGACGCTCGCCAGTCGTGCAAGGGGGATGCGAGAACCTGTCCCCCCTGTCGCGGCGCTACATGGGCAATGATCCCGATATCCGCTGCGGGCCGCAGGCCATTTCTCCGGTCACGCCGGGTGGCGAGCAGGGCGCGCGCGCTGCGCCCGTCGCAGGGCAGAGGGGAAACCCGGCGCGCGGTGTGCGCATCGTGCAAGGCACGCGTATAGTGCCGCGGCATGTTCATGAACAACAGCTGCAATCCGCCGATCTGGATGGCCCGCCCGACGGTTACAGCCCGGTATGGGAAGATGACCGGCTGAACCGGGCGCGTGCGCATCAGACCCTGACCGGCAAGCGCAGCATGGACGCACGGTGGACGCGCACGGTTCCGCGTCAATTGAAGCCGGCGCAGTTGCGCGCCGGGGCGGTCGTGTTTGACCCAGGCAGCGCGCGGATCGTTCCCGCGACGCAGCCGCGTGCGCGGATCTCGACCAAGTCGCAAGCGCCGCAGAGCGTGGCAATACGATCCGAAGCGGCCACGCCGCGCGTATCGACCAAGACATCCGCACCAGAGCGAAAAATGCGCAACGCGACGCACCGCTACGTTCAGGTGGCGCATTTCTCGGATCCCTCGGCGATGCGCCAGGCCGCCGGCAAGTTGCGTGCAGCGGGCCTGTCAGTGCGCGTAGGCCGGTATTCCAGGGGGGGCGTGCCGCATCAACTGGTGCTTGCGGGGCCGTATGACAGCGAGACCGAATTGCACGCCGCGTTGTCGGTTGCGCAGCAGACCGGGTTCGGTGGTGCGCGTCTCGGCAAATAGGGCGGTCTGCGCGCCTAGCCTCCGCAGATACCTTGAAGGCGTATCCAGTCGCCATCGCTGAGAACCGGGCGTGAGGTGGCGCTGGCATACGGGTCCGCCTCGATCAGTGACAGGGTCTTCTCGCCGGTGATATCCAACGCATAGGCATAGGGACTGCTACGCACCTCCTGATCCTCGAACGCCTCCAGCAGCGCGGTATCATCAACCGGCTGCGGCGGTTGTGTCAGGCGGGCCTCGGCATAGGCGCGCAAGGTGTCGGTTGGCAATTGGCCGGTTGTGAGCAATTTGAAGCTGTCGGAAATGCCGCCATGCCGCAGCAGCCGCGCCAACGGGTTGTGCCGCACCGCGCGCAATTGCTCGGCGATGATATAGCCAGCGACGACATCGGGATCTTCGTGATCTTCCACCAGAGCACGGCTCAGAAGCATGATGTGGCCGGGCAGTTGTACCGTGTCGCGCACCCCCTCGCGCATCACGATCAGCCGATCCACCTGCCCGTCCCGGGCGGGAAGGCGCGCCGACAGCCGCCGCAGGGCGAGGTTTGCTGCGGGTGTCGTGCACGGCGCGCCGGCGACCCGCCGCATATGGGCCAGCAAGGCGGCACCGATCTCTTGACGCTTGACTTCGGGGACGACGGAAATCGTGTGGTTGATCAGGGCGCCGGGCAGCCAGAAAACACCCAGGGCAAGCACGGCCGCGATTACCGCCGCCAGCGTCACGAGTCGCAGCCGCCCGGGATGGGGGCCTTGGCGATGTATCGCTGCGCGCAGGCGTTCGATCTCGGAAATGAAATGCGCCTCGTCCGCCGGCAGTTCGAGGGTTTCGCCGGGATCGCCATCGGGTTGATACACCGCCGGCATCTCGCCCGGGTTGGCGCGCTCAAGGGCGGGTAAAGACCAATGCGCCAGCACCTTGTCATGCGTGTCGGTGATGATGAGCGTGGCGTCCCCGATTGACACGATCACGTCGCGGCGCTGATCTTCTGGGGTTGCGCGCCACAGGCCCGCCGCCTCAAGGCGCTGGTATTGCTTCAAGGCCGTCATGGACGTCTACTCTGCCTCGTGAGATCATGAAACGATAGCACGGCCCGCACGGCGGCGGCAATGGAGCAGGGCGCTGAAAACGGGGCGCGCACCGCCGCGCCAAAGCCACGATGTCATAGGGATTTGGCGATGGTTCGAAGCTCGAACTTCTGGATTTTCCCGGTCGAGGTCTTGGGCAGTTCCTGAAATACGACGTGCTTGGGGGTCTTGAACCCGGCAAGGCGTTCGCGCGCGTAGGTGATGAGCGTGGCCTCGTCCGCAGTGTGCCCATCCTTCAACTCGACAAAGGCGCAGGGAACTTCGCCCCACTTGTCGTCGGGTTTGGCCACAACCGCGCAGAGCAGGACGTCGGGATGACCCATGAGGATGCCCTCGACCTCGAC
>JAABTI010000174.1 GCA_011389955.1 Paracoccaceae bacterium
GGGGTCGCCACCAGAAGGCCGAATTGCGTGTCGCTGAGACCGAGGTCCTGTTTGATCTGGACCCCGATGATCGAGAATATCGTCCAGACCGCGAAACAGACCGTGAAGGCGAAAGTACTGAGCCCCAGGGCGCGGTACTGGTCCGAGCGTGAAACGCCATCAAGTGTATGCATGAACTGTCCCTCCGGCATCTTGCATCGGCGCGATGCCGATGTGTGGCTTGGGGAATAACTGCCGGACGGACCGGCGCCTCGTGCTTGATCGAGGTCAAACAATCCGAAAATTCTTTGCAAAATAAATGGGTTACTGAAATTTATCACGCGGGGGACCGCGCACTTTCAAATGCAGGGACAACGCGGGGCTGTCACCTGAAAAACTGTTGTCACGGCGACTCTTGATATTTATCAATCACGTGATTTTAGAAGGGTGAGGCGATGGCCGTGCCGGACGGACCGGGCATTCGGGAACTCGAACTTTTCAGGGACATGACGGATGAGCACTTCGTGACGCTCATGCGCGGCGCCTACGTGCAGAATTTCCCGCCCCAGATCGAGCTCATCACCGAAGGCGAGCCTAGCGACTTCCTTCACATCGTACTTTCCGGGGCTGTCGATCTGTTTGCTGGTTGGAACGGCCGCGAAACCAGCATGGCGACCGTGCGGCCCATATCGACCTTCATCCTTGCCGCGACGATCCGGGACGCGCCGTACCTGATGTCGGCGCGAACGCTGGAAAAGAGTCGGATCGCCCTGATCCCGAGCGAAGACGTGCGCGCCATCTTCGCCGCCGACAGCGCCTTCGCCCGCGCGATCGTGGCCGAACTGGCGCAGTGCTACCGCTCGGTCATCAAGGCGCAGAAGGATATCAAGCTTCGTACCTCGCTCGAGCGACTCGCCAACTTCCTTCTGCGTCAGCAGAAACGCGCGAGTGGAGGCGCCGAATTCGATCTGCCGTTCGAGAAGCGCAGGTTGGCCTCCGTGCTCGGCATGACGCCAGAAAATCTGAGCCGCGCCTTCAAGGGCCTGCAGCCCTATGGCATCGAGGTTGACGGCACTCGGATCCGGATTCGCGATCAGGCGCTTCTCGAACGGTTCGCCAAGCCCAGTCCCCTGATCGACGATCACGCAAGTTAAGGATGACCCCATGACCAAATCGATGCCCGGCGCGGCCAAGGATCTCGCCGAACAGCACCCCGACATCTGGAGGGCCTATTCCGCTCTCGGCAAGGCGACCGCCGATTGCGGGCCGCTGACCGACCGGGAGAAACGCCTGGTCAAGCTGGCGCTGGCGATCGGTGCCGGCTCGGAAGGCGCAGTCCATTCGCATACCCGCAGGGCGAGGGCGGACGGTATCGAGCCCGAAGCAATCATGCAGGTGGCCCTGCTGGCCATAGGTCCCCTTGGGCTGCCGCGCGCCGTGGCCGCGAAGACCTGGATCGAGGACATCGGGGATTGACGCTCAGGGCAGCGGGCTGACTCCGAAGAGGTAGGGATGCATCCACACTAGCGCCGCGTATAGGCCGACACCCAGCGCCAGCCGGATCGCTGCGCCGGCCCATGAGTCCGGCCGCGGCAAGAACGGGGCCTGCCGGCGGGCGGAGTCGATCCGCTGCCACTCCGGGCCCATGTCTCGCCGCTTGCGCCGATCCACGAGACGACCGCCAAGCCCTGCGAAGAGCGCGAAGATCCCGAATAGGATCGCATGCGCCAGATCGCCGTTGGCAAGCAGATGCGCCCCCGCCCAGAACGCCAGCGCGAAGAGCAGGGGGTGACGCGTCAGCCGCACGATGCCGGGCCGCACCGGGTCGAAACGCTCGTTCCGCGCCCCGCCGAAGGAGAACGGGTTGGGCCGCGCGATGGCGAGCGCGAGGATCAGGCAAACCGGCAGCATGGCGGTCAGCACGACGTGGTTCTGCCACGGCGACCAGTGCCAGAGCGGAACGTAGGGCGCGCGGCCCGCCGCGCCGATGAGCCAGGCAAGCACGCCGAGCGACAGCGCGGAATAGGCGATGCCGAAACCTGCGGACCCCAGCCGCGCCACCAGCCATGGCCGGACCGGTGGGCGGATCGGCACGGAATGCGTCAGGAAGAAAGCCGCGAAGGCCAGCGCGTATTCGCCCCATCCCATGACGCGTCCTTCAGATCCGCTTGGCCGGGGCCGCGCGCAGCAGCAGCCGGCCATAGATCACGGCATAGCCCGCGAAGGCAGCGATCCAGAAAAGACCCGACAGCCCGTGCAGAAGCTCCGCCTGCATCGGCCAGAGACCGGCGGCGACACGGGCCAGCACCGCGAGGATCAGGGCGAGATAGATCGCGATGGTTCCGGCATCCGCACTGAGCGCCTGCCCGGTATGACCTAGCGTCGCCCGCGTCATCACCGCCAGCGTCATCAGCCCGATGGCCCCGCCCATCCACAAATGCTGCGCGCCTGCGATCCCGAGCGCGCCCGGCACCACGATTTCCGCCCCGAGCGCCAACGCGCCCAGAGGCACAAAGGCGTAGCCGATGTGCAGGACCGTTACCAGCGGTTCAGCGAGCGTCCGATGACCGGCCCACCTGGCGAGTCGCAAAAAGTGGAGCGCGCCCGCCACGATCAGCGCCATCCCCGTGGCTGTGTGCAGCGGCACGGCCACCCACAGCAGGAGCGCGGCCAGCAGCACCAGCAGGGACAGCTTGTCGAAACGCTGCATCGGTGCCACGGGCAGACGGCCCGGCCCGCGCTTCACCAGCCAGTTGCGGGTGAAGGAGGGCACGATCCGCCCGCCGATCACGGCGATCATCATGATCCCAGCGCCCAGTCCCAGGCGCAGTCCGTAGCCCTGCGCGGCATAGTCTCCCCGTGCCGCCTCCCAGTGAAATAGCGCGTTGCCGAGGGCGAAGACGGCCAGCATCCCCAGCACGATCAGGTTGCGCCAGTTCCGGCCCGCCACGATCTCGCGTGCGATCACGGCGGCCAGCACGATCGGAAAGGCCAGATCGAAGCCTACGACCAGAAGCGGCGGCAAGCCCGCCGAGACCAGCACGAGCACGCGACCGGCCAGCCACAGCGCCGCCAGCCCGCCCAGCGGCCAGCCGACGATGGGCAGCCGTCCGGTCCAGTTCGGCACGGCCGTCAGCAGGAAGCCCGCGATAACGGCGCCGAGGTAACCGTAGAGGAATTCATGCGCGTGCCAGCTGACCGGATCGAAAGCCGTGGGCAGCGCGACATGCCCCGACAGCATCGGTACCCACAGCGCCATGGCCAGCGCCGCCCAGACCGCCGCGCCGAAGAAGAACGGGCGGAAGCCGTAGGTCAGGATCGCGGGGCCGGTCCAGGCGCGCATCTGTTCGGCGGTCGAGGTCATTTGTCTGTCCTTTTTGCCGCGACACCATCCTCGGTCAGGATCACGTCGAGCGGGATGTCGTGGGGTTGAGGATAGATCGTAGGCAGGCGCGCTGCGCCGAGGGCAATGCCGATGGTCAGGGGGCG
>JAABTI010000175.1 GCA_011389955.1 Paracoccaceae bacterium
CCACCCCGGTGCTGACACGATCGGTTACCTTGGCACGCAAGGAGGTGTCGCCGATGCGGCTGGCCAGCTTGACCCAGTCGCCATCCTGGACGCCGCGCAGTTCGGCATCGTGGGGGTGGATTTCCAGCACGTCTTCATCATGCCAGACGACGTTGTCGGTGCGCCGCGTCTGCGCTCCCACGTTGTACTGCGACAGGATACGCCCGGTCGTCAGCAACAACGGATAGCGCGGGCCGGTCTTTTCCTCGGTAGCGACGTACTCGGTCATGATGAACCGTCCCTTGCCGCGCACGAAACCGTCTACATGCATCAAAGGCGTGCCGTCCGGATGCGCCTCGTTGCAGGGCCACTGCACCGAACCTTTTTGCTCCAGCACCTCGTAGCTGACACCGTTGAAACTGGGCGTGGTGGCGGCGATCTCGTCCATGATCTCGCGCGGGTGCGCGTAGGTCCAGTCGCCGCCCATCGCGTTGGCCAGCAACTGCGTCACCTCCCAGTCGGCATAGCCGCTGCGCGGGGCCATCACCTTGCGCACGCGGTTGATGCGCCGCTCGGCGTTGGTGAACGTGCCGTCCTTTTCCAGGAACGTCGATCCGGGCAGGAAGACATGGGCGTAATTGGCCGTTTCGTTCAGGAACAGGTCATGCACGATCACACATTCCATCGCCGCCAGCCCCGCGGCCACGTGTTTGGTGTCCGGGTCCGATTGCAGGATATCCTCGCCCTGGCAGTAGAGCCCCTTGAAGCTGCCATCCACGGCAGCATCCAGCATGTTGGGAATGCGCAGACCCGGCTCGGCGTCGATCTCGACCCCCCACAGGGATTCATAGATTTCGCGCACATCGGCATTCTTGACGTGACGATATCCCGGCAACTCGTGCGGGAACGACCCCATGTCGCACGAACCTTGCACATTGTTTTGCCCGCGCAGCGGGTTCACGCCCACACCGGGACGACCGACATTGCCCGTCATCATCGCAAGGTTGGCGATACCGATCACCGTGGTCGACCCTTGGCTGTGCTCGGTCACGCCCAATCCATAGTAGATCGCCCCATTGCCACCCGTCGCGAACAGCCGCGCCGCCGCACGCAGATCGCCCGCCGGCACGCCGGTCAGCATCTCTATCGCCTCCGGGCTATGGCGCGGATCGCCGACGAACTCGGCATATTCCGCAAATTCGTTCCAGTCACAGCGCTCGCGGATGAATGCCTCGTCCATCAATCCTTCGGTCACGATGACATGGGCCATCGCGGTCACCACCGCCACGTTCGTGCCCGGCCGCAACGGCAGATGATGCGCCGCCTCGATATGCGCGGATTTCACCAGGTCGATGCGCCGCGGGTCGATAACGATCACCTTGGCACCTTGACGCAGCCGCTTTTTCAGACGGCTGGCGAAAACCGGGTGCGCGTCGGTCGGGTTGGCGCCGATCACCACCGCAACGTCGGTATGCTCGACACTGTCGAAATCCTGCGTGCCGGCGCTGGTGCCCAGGGTCTGGCCCAGCCCGTAACCGGTGGGCGAGTGGCACACCCGCGCGCAGGTGTCGGTGTTGTTGTTGCCGAACACTTGCCGCGCCAGTTTCTGCACCAGGTAGGTTTCCTCGTTGGTGCACCGGCTCGAGGTGATCACCCCGATGGATCGGCGACCATAGGTTTCCTGCAATCCGCGCATCTTGCGCGCCGCAAAGCCCAGCGCCTCGTTCCAGCTCACCTCGCGCCAGGGCTCATCGATCGTGTCGCGAATCATCGGGTTAAGGATGCGATCGCTGTGCGCGGCGTAGCCATAGGCGAACCGCCCCTTCACACACGAGTGGCCGCGATTGGCCTTGCCGTTCTTGTAGGGCACCATCCGCACCAGTTCGTCGCCGTTCAGTTCCGCCTTGAACGAACACCCGACGCCGCAATAGGCGCAGGTGGTCACGACCGACCGTTCCGGCGTGCCCAGTTCGATCACGGACTTCTCCTGCAACGTCGCGGTCGGACAAGCCTGTACGCAGGCGCCGCAACTCACGCAGTCGGACGCCATGAAATCGTCGCCCGCCGCCCCGGCGCTTACCCGGCTTTCGAACCCACGCCCCTCGATCGTCAGCGCGAAGGTGCCCTGCACCTCCTCGCAGGCCCGCACGCAGCGCGAGCAGACGATGCACTTGCTGGGGTCAAAGGTGAAATAGGGGTTGGACTCGTCCTTGGGGGTCCACTCGGGGTTGATCGCGCCACTACTGTCGCGCGCCTCAAAATGGTTGGCCAGTCCGCCACGCTCCGGCGCGCTGTAGCGCACGTCACGCAGGCCCACCATCCCCGCCATGTCCTGCAATTCGCAATCGCCATTGGCCGAACAGGTCAGGCAATCCAGCGGGTGATCCGAGATATAAAGCTCCATCACCCCGCGACGGATCTTCTTGACCTTGCCGCTTTGCGTGCGCACCACCATGCCTTCGGCCACGGGCGTGGTGCAGGATGCCGGCGTTCCGCGACGCCCCTCGATCTCCACCACGCACAGCCGGCACGAGCCGAACGCCTCCAGGTTGTCACTCGCACACAGCTTGGGAATCTCCATTCCCGCCTCGGCAGCCGCGCGCATCACGCTGGTGCCCTGTGGCACCGTCACGTCAAAACCGTCGATTGTCAGGGTCACGGGCGCCCCCGTCCTGGCCGGGGTGCCCATGTCGCGATCGTCTGGAATGATGAAATCTTTCATGGCCGAACCCTTGCTTCATCTTGCCAAAAATACTCCGAAGGTCTGGGGGTGGCCCCCCAACATGCGCCGCGCGTGGCGCACCCTCCCGGACACCGTTTCATTCCGCCGCCTGACGGCTGCGCGCGAAATCGTCGGGAAAATGCCGCAGCGCCGACAACACCGGGTAGGGCGTCAGCCCGCCCAGCGCGCAAAGTGAACCATCGGTCATCGTCTCGCACAGATCCTCCAGCAGCCCGGCCGCGTCGGCGTCACCCTCGGCGATCCGGTCGATGGTTTCGACGCCGCGCACTGCACCGATGCGGCAGGGCGTGCACTTGCCACAGCTTTCCACCGCGCAGAATTCCATGGCAAACCGCGCCATCCTCAGCATGTCGGCGCTATCGTCGAACACCACCACACCGGCATGGCCGATCAGTCCACCCTGGCCGTCGAATTCCTCGTAGGCGAAGGGCGTGTCGAAGGTGCTACGGGGCATGTAGGCACCCAGCGGTCCGCCGACCTGCACCGCCTTGACCGGCCGCCCCGAGGCGGTGCCACCCGCGACATCGTCGATCAACTCGCCCAAGGGCATGCCGAATGCCGTTTCGAACAGCCCGCCATATTTCACATTGCCAGCGATCTGCACCGGCATGGTGCCCTTTGACCGGCCCAAGCCAAAATCGGCGTAATGCGCCGCTCCACGCTCGAAGATCACCGGCACCGTGGCCAAGCTTATCACGTTGTTGACCACCGTCGGCCGGCCGAGAAAACCCTCGATCGCCGG
>JAABTI010000176.1 GCA_011389955.1 Paracoccaceae bacterium
TACCGCTTTCGCCGAACACCATCACCTCGCGCACCTGGTCGATGGTTTCCCCCACCAGCGCCACGCGGCTGCACGCGCCGGGGTCCAGCGGCCGCGCACCCTCGACCTGCGCGCGCACCCATTCGGCGCCCGCGCGCGTCTTGCCCGCGCCGCGCCCGCCCATCACGATCCATGTCCGCCAGTCCCCCCCCGGGCGGGAGCTGATGGTCGAACGCCCAGAACTCGAACAGGTAGGGCAGCGCCAGCAGCTCGCCGTTAGTCAGGCTGTCCAGGAATTCCTGTTGGACATCGTGCGGCGCGGAGACGATCCAGTCGGCTCCCGATCTGATCTCGGGCTTCTTCGAAATCGATGGCGTAGTTATTGACGATTCCGTCATGCTGTTTGCGGCGTTCTTCAAGTCTGATCTCCGTTTCCAATGCGAGTTTCAGCCACTGGCGAATTTCGCCCGTGACCTTGGTGCCTTCCCGGAGCGCGTCGAAATCACCCGCGGCGATCCTGCGTTGCAGGTTCAGAAGGTCGGCCTTCATGTCTGCCAGTTGCTGTTCCACCGTCTCGATGGCCAGACCCAGCGACGATCGTCCCGTTTCGGGGGTGGTCAAAATCATCTGGTTGCTCTGCCTCATGCACTGTTTGTTATGGACCCCTCCACATGCCGCGCGCCCCGGGCGTGATCGGCACGGAGCGGGCGGCATGGCGCATGAATCTACCCGCACGGATGGCGCGCAGTCAAATCTGGCTGCCTCTCAAGCGCCCGTATTCATTACCATTTTTTAAGATTTATCTGGGTCCGGCGCGTGCGGATTCCCGGCGCCGCCGCCATCGGCACCGGTGCCGCAGGGGCCCGGCCATTCCCCTGGGTGGGCGCGCGCAACGCCGCGCGGCCCGGGCGGACTGCTCCACCCGGGCCACGCCGTGCGACTCGTACGTTTCAGGGCGTGAAGCGCCCGTTCCGGGCAATCCGCCAATCGTGACCCCACCGCGCGGTGGATGTGGTCAGTCGCCGTTCCGTTCGGCTTCGATCCGGCGCCACTTGGCGACGTTCGCGTTATGCTCGGCCAGGGTTTCGGCAAAGGCGTGCCCGCCAGTGCCATCGGCCACGAAGTAGACGAAATCGGTCTGCGCAGGGTTCACCGCCGCCTCGATGCTGGCGCGTCCGGGGTTGGCAATCGGCGTCGGCGGCAGCCCGTCGATTACATAAGTATTCCAACGGGTTTCACCGCGAAGTTCGCTCTGCCTCAAGCCCCGGCCAAGGGTGCGTTGCCCCTTCGTTATGCCGTATATCACGGTCGGGTCGGTTTGCAGGCGCATACCGCGTTCGAGCCGGTTGACGAAGACGCTGGCGACCTGCCTGCGCTCGCCCGCCACGCCCGTTTCCTTCTCGATGATCGAGGCCAGGATCAGCGCCTCCTGCTTGTTCTCAAGCGGCAGGCCCTCGGCCCTGTCCTCCCACGCGGAATTCAGTATAAACTCTTGTTTTTCCTTCATTCTGTCGATCACGGATTGCCGGGTCTCGCCCGCCCGCAACTCGTAACTATCGGGCGCCAGCATGCCTTCCGCAGGCGGCGTATCGACGGAACCGGTCAGAATCTGGATCTCCTGTAGCGCGGTCATCACCTGCCAACTCGTCACCCCTTCCGCCATGGTGATACGGTAGCGCGTGTCGGCCGCGCCGCGCGCCTCTGCAAAGGCCTCTGGCCGGGTCTCTTCGGAACTTGACCTGTGCTCTGCAACAGTTTGATATGTCTCGGTTATCGGGTCGAACTCGCGCAGTTCCATACGGGTATCCGCGATGCCGATGCGGTACAGCATCTCGGTGCCGCAGGTGCTGCCGCCGCCGCGGGTCACGATTTCCGCGATCTCGGCCATCGACGCCTCTTCGGGGATCAGGAAACTGCCCGCCTTCAAGTCGTCGTTCAGGCCCGCGTACTCGGTTCCCACGCGGTAGATCAAGTCATTGGAAACAGCACCTTGCGCCTTCAACTTGCGGCTGATGGCGGTCATGGTCGATCCGCGTTCCACCTCAAGGCAGATCGGCTCGCTCAGGGGGCCTGGACTTGTGTATTGCGACTTGCCCCACAGGATCAGCCCGGCCAGAAGAAAGGCCAGCACAATCAGCAACGTCAAGGCGTTGGAAGCGATGTTTCGCCACATCAACCGGCTTTCCCGAACAGGACGCTGGCATTGGTTCCGCCAAACCCGAAGGAGTTGGACAGCGCCACGTTCACCTCGCGCTCGCGCTTGGCGTTCGGCGCCAGGTCGATCGGCGTCTCGACCGCCGGGGTATCAAGGTTGATCGTCGGCGGCACCACCTGGTCGCGCAGCGCCAGGATCGAGAAGATCGCCTCGATAGCCCCCGCCGCCCCGAGCAGATGGCCCGTGGCGGACTTGGTCGAACTCATCGTGACCTTGCTCGCCGCCTCTCCCATGAGGCGCTCCACAGCGGCCAGTTCGATCACGTCAGCCATGGTCGATGTGCCATGTGCGTTGATGTAATCGACATCTTCGGGCTTCAGATCCGCCCGCTCGAGCGCCGCCTTCATCGAGCGGAATCCACCATCTCCATCAGGCGCGGGCGCGGTGATGTGATAGGCGTCGCCCGACAGGCCATAGCCCAGAACCTCGGCATAGATATGCGCGCCGCGGGCCACCGCGTGCTCGTATTCCTCCAGCACAACGACGCCCGCGCCTTCGCCCATGACAAATCCGTCCCGATCAACGTCATAAGGGCGGCTGGCCGCCTTGGGGTCATCGGCGCGCTTGGTCGAAAGCGCCTTCGACGCGTTGAAACCGGCAATGCCGATCTCGCAAATGGCAGCTTCGGCTCCGCCCGCGATCATCACCTCGGCATCGCCCAGCTGGATAAGCCGCGCCGCATCACCGATCGCGTGCGCCCCGGTCGAGCATGCCGTCACAACCGCGTGGTTGGGGCCCTTGAACCCGTGCCTGATGCTGACCTGCCCGCTGATCAGGTTGATCAGCGCACCGGGGATGAAAAACGGGCTGACGCGGCGCGGGCCCTTCTCGGCCATCATCAGCGTGGTCTGCTCGATCGACTGCAATCCGCCGATGCCCGAGCCGATCATCACCCCCGTGCGCAGGCGGCTTTCCTCGTCCTCCGGCGTCCAGCCGGCGTCGCGCACCGCCTGCTCGGCCGCGGCGATGCCGTAAAGGATGAAGTCATCGACCTTGCGGCGTTCCTTCGGCTCCAGCCAGTCATCAGGGTTGAAGCTGCCATCGCTCCCGTCACCAAGCGGCACCTCGCAGGCATAGGTCGTGGTCACGCGGGACGGGTCGAACCGCGTAATCGGCCCCGCGCCGGATTCTCCGGCCAGCAGACGTGACCAGCTTTCCTCGACTCCGCTGGCCAACGGCGTAACCAACCCCAGCCCGGTAACAACAACTCGACGCATGATAATGCCCCTTCCAAAGCGCAGTTTCTCCGCTCTTA
>JAABTI010000177.1 GCA_011389955.1 Paracoccaceae bacterium
GGGTTGAACACGTCGGAAAAGCGGCCGGACGTGCCTTTGACATGTTCGCCGTTGATGTAATGGGTCAGTTCTTGCATCGAAATCTCCTCCTTCAGGGTTGCGCGCAGGGTAGTCTTGCAAAACTCAGGCGAAAAGGGGCAATATTCCAAAAGCGATTTGCATTTTTGCAAAGGGGGTGCCGTGCAACCACATTGGGACGATATCCGGATCTTCCTGGCCGTGGCCCGCGCCGAGAGCCTATCGGGCGCAGGCCGCGCGCTGCGCATCGACCCGGCGACCGTGGGCCGCCGCGTGGCCCGGCTCGAGGAAGATATGGGCGCGCCGCTCTTTGCCAAATCCCCCACCGGCTATGCCCTGAGCGAGGCGGGCGGGCGGCTGATGGCCCATGCGATACGCGCCGAACAGGCGATGCAGGCCGCAGCGGAGGACATGGCGGGCCAGGCGGGCAGCATGTCGGGGCAGATCCGCATCGGCGCGCCCGACGGCTGTGCCAATTTCCTCTTGCCGCAGGTCTGTGCCGCCATCGGGGCCGACAATCCCGATCTGGAAATCCAGATCGTCGCCCTGCCGCGCGTCTTCAACCTGACCCGCCGCGAGGCCGACATGGTGATTGCCGTCAGCCCGCCCACGGCGGGGCGGCTTACGGTGCAGAAACTCACCGATTACCGGCTCCATCTGGCGGCCTCCGTCCGATATCTGAAAAACGCAGGCCCCATCGAAACGCTCGCCGACCTGCGCGGCCACCGGATGGTCGGCTATATTCAGGACATGATCTTCGACAAGGAACTCGACTATCTCAGCGAGGCGGGGGTGGAACGCGTCAGCCTCGCGTCGAACTCGGTCTCGGTGCAGCTTCACTGGGTGCGGCAGGCTGGCGGCATCGGCGTGTTGCACGATTTTTCCCTGCCCTGGGCGCGCGGTGTGCGCCGTATCCTGACCGATCAATTCACCCTCACGCGCAGCTTTTACCTCGTGCGCCATGCCGATGATCGCAGGCTGGAACGGCAGAACCGGTTCGCCGCCGCCCTCGCCGACGGGTTGCGGCAAGAGGTTGCTCGGCTGGAGGCGCGCAGTTGACAAAAATTTTGTTCTGTATCACGCTGATTTGCGGATATTTTATTTCGGAGGGCACGCCATGCTGGTTCAGCAAATCCTGAAATCCAAGGGCGACGGCGCGGTGATCACGATCACCCCCGAGACCAAGGTCTCGGAAGCGGCGCAGACGCTGGCGGAACGTCGGATCGGCGGCCTCATTGTCTCGCGTGACGGCGAGACCGTCGACGGCATCCTCTCGGAACGCGACATCGTGCGCAGCCTCGCGGTGCGCGGCACGGCCTGCATGACCGAAACCGTGTCCGAGATGATGACCCGCAACCCGGTCTGCTGCTCCAGGCAAGACAGCTCGGACGCGGTGCTCGCACGCATGACCGATGGCCGCTTTCGCCACATGCCCGTGGTCGAGGATGGCAAGCTGGTGGGCATCGTCACCATCGGCGACGTGGTCAAGGCCCGGCTGGAGGAGTTGTCGATGGAGAAGAACGCGCTTGAAGGGATGATCATGGGCTACTAGCCCTTGCATTCACCGACGCAATATTGTTGCGTGCGCTTCGACTGCAACAAAGGAGCGGCCCGATGCGCATAGCCCTCTATCCCGGCACGTTCGACCCGATCACGCTCGGGCATGTCGATATCATTCGCCGGGCGGCGATTCTGGTGGACCGGCTTGTGATCGGGGTGGCGATCAACCGCGACAAGGGCCCGCTTTTCTCACTGGAAGAGCGCGTCGCGATGATCGTGGCCGAGGCCAAGGCGTTGAGCGCCGAGACCGGCACCGAAATCGTGGCCCATCCTTTCGAGAACCTGCTCATTGACTGTGCCCATGACGTCGGCGCACAGATCATCGTGCGCGGCCTGAGGGCGGTCACGGACTTCGAGTATGAATTCCAGATGGTCGGGATGAATCGCGCGCTCGACAACTCGGTCGAGACGGTGTTCCTGATGGCAGATGCCAACCATCAGGCCATCGCATCGAAACTGGTCAAGGAAATCGCCCGGCTTGGCGGGGACGTCACGAAATTCGTCCCCCCCGCCGTGAAACAGGCCCTTCTGGCCAAGCTCGACTGATCAACCGAGGTGCTTGCCCATTTCGCCCGCCACATCCAGCATGCGGTTGGAAAAGCCCCATTCATTGTCATACCACGCCAGAACCCGGCACATGCGGGCGTCCATCACCCGGGTCTGATCGACCGCAAAGATGCTGCTATGCGGGTTGTGGTTGAAATCCGATGAAACCAGTTCGCGGCGCGTGACGTCGAGCACCCGGTTGAGCTCCCCATCCGCTGCCGCCTGCATCGCGGCGTTTATCGCGTCCGCATCCGTGTCGCGCGCGGCCTCGAACGTCAGGTCCACGACGCTCACGTTCGGGGTCGGAACGCGAATGGCCGTGCCGTCAAGCCGTCCGTCAAGCGCCGGTAGAACCAGCCCCACGGCGCGCGCCGCGCCGGTGGTGGTCGGGATGATGTTCAGACCGGCCGCCCGCGCGCGGTAGAGATCCTTGTGCATCGTATCGAGCGTCGGCTGATCGCCGGTATAGCTGTGTATCGTGGTCATGAAGCCACGCGTGATGCCGATGCTCTCATGCAGCACCTTGGCCACGGGGGCGAGGCAATTGGTGGTGCAGGACGCGTTCGACACGATCACGTCCTTCGCCGTCAGATCGTGATGGTTCACCCCGTAAACCACCGTGCGATCCGCGCCTTTCGAGGGCGCCGAGACCAGCACCCGCTTTGCCCCGTTTGCCAAATGCGCAGCGGCCTTGTCACGGTCGGTAAAGATACCCGTGCATTCCAGAACCACGTCGATATCGTACCAGGGCAATTCGGCGGGATCACGCAGCGCGGTCACGCGGATCGGCCCGCGCCCGACGTCGATGCTGTCTTCGGTGGTGGTAACGGACCCGGGAAATCGCCCATGCACGCTGTCGAATTCCAGCAGATGCGCGTTGGTCTCGACCGGGCCCAGATCGTTGATCGCCACGATCTCGATGTCATGGCGTCCGGTTTCCACCAGCGCACGCAGCACGTTGCGCCCGATGCGGCCGAACCCGTTGATCGCCAGCCTGAGTGCCATGATGTGTCCTCCTGATATATCGCGGTGCATATGCGCAAAGTTAGCGCTAACAATTAGTCGCGAACATAAACGAATTTCGAATGTAGTCAATTCATGGATTCTTGGAGGGGGAGGGCGCCGAAACGATCAGCGCCAGAAGGCGAGATATTCGATCAGCACCACCAGCTTACGCCCCAGAAAGACCGTGCCCGCGCTGTCGTGATAGACCTTGTCGAACAGCAGCCCGGCCAGGATGATCAGCCCGAGAATGATCGCGATCCGGTTGGTCATGACGGGTGTTCCAAATGAAAAGGTCCCGCCGGGTATGCCC
>JAABTI010000019.1 GCA_011389955.1 Paracoccaceae bacterium
CGGCGCGGTTTTGTCGCGAATCTCGGTGTCGAAAGCGTCATATGCGGCTTTGGCGACGCTTTCGGGCATTGGGCGGGTGATCAGAACCTTCGGCATCAATGCATCCGCGCACCGCAGGGCACGTCCTTGTCGGGTGCGATCAGAACGATATGACCCTGGGGATCGGCAGCCCCCAGAACCAGGACTTCGGACATGAAGGGCCCGATCTGGCGCGGGGGAAAATTGACCACCGCCAGAACCTGACGGCCCCGCAGCCCCTCGGGCGTATAGAGATCGGTAATTTGCGCCGATGTCTTGCGTTCTCCGATATCATCCCCGAAATCGATCCACAGCTTGATCGCGGGTTTGCGCGCCTCCGGGAAAGGCTCGGCCCGCGTGACCCGGCCGACCCGAATATCCACGTTCTGGAACTCGTCAAAGGTGATTTCAGCCATTGGCCAACTCCCGCGAGCGATCAGCGGAGGCTTTCACGGCGCGACGCAGCAGGGCGGGAAAGCCGTGTTCCTGATCCATTAGAACCTCCAACGCGGCCTGCGTCGTTCCATTGGGACTGGTGACGTTGATGCGCAGTTGCGTGGGCGTGTCATCCGCCGTTTCAGCCAGCGCTCCGGCGCCTGCCACGGTTGCCTTGGCCAGTTGCATCGCCAATGCGGGGGACAGCCCCTCGGCCTCTCCGGCGGCTGCCAGTGTTTCGATCAGGTGGAAGACATAGGCCGGACCCGACCCCGACACCCCGGTCACGGCATCCATCTGGTGTTCGCCGTCCAGGCGCACCACCTGCCCCACCGCACGGAGCAGCAGTTCGGCCAGATCCATCTGGGCCGCGTCAACATGGGTGTTGCCAATGATGGCAGTGATCCCGCGGCCTACCGCGGCGGGCGTATTGGGCATGGCCCGGATCACCGGAGTGCCGGCTCCGAGGACCGCTTCATAGGTTGCGATCGGCGTTCCGGCCGCGACGGAGAGGAACACCGTGTCCGCGCCGCCCATCGCGACCAGTGCTGGCAAGGCATCCCCCATCATTTGGGGCTTTACCGCAATCAGGGCGATAGCCGGCCGGGACGGCAATTCGGCGTTCAGATTCACGCCGGTTCCGCGAACCCAATCGGACGGTGTCGGGTCGATCACCCAGACGCTTTCGGGCGGCAGGCCATTGTTCAGCCAGCCTTCCAACATCGCCGATCCCATCTTGCCGCAGCCCAGAAGAACCAATCCATGCCGCGCAAGATATTCCATGTCCATGGGTTCCCCTCCCTGAATTCCTCCTTGGTCGGGGACAGTGTTACGCGCGCCCGTAGGCCTCTGCAATGGCGACCTCGATCGCCTGTTCCGGGCTTTGGTTGCCCCAGACCACGAGCTGAAGCGCGGGATAGTAGCGCTCGGAGCTGAGAACTGCGGCATTGATCATCGTATCGATCTGCTCGGGCGAGGCCACTTGCCCCCCGCTCAGGACCAGCCCATAGCGATAGACCATCAACTGCTGCGCGGCCCAGAAACTGAACGCGCCCGCCCAGCATTGGTCGTTGACGGCGTTGATCGTCTCGTAGAGCATCGGCAACCGGTCCTGGGGCGGTTCCATCTCGAACGTGCAGATCATGCGCAGCATCTCGTCGAAGCCGGACCAGGCAAGGGTGATCGAATAGGTGCGCCACTGGCCCTCGACGGCCATTGCGATCTGGTCGTCGCCCAACCTGTCGAATTCCCAGCTGCGATGCTCGGCGATGTGCTCAACGATGTCGATCGGGTGGATTTCTTCTTCCAGGAATTGCTCTGACAGGGCCACTGCGCCACCTCATTTATCTGTAGCGTTCGGGACTGGCAGCGCCCCAAGCGCTAGGTGCCTGCTCAAGACCGGCAAGAAACGCCGGACTACGATACCAAATATGGTGCTATGCGAGGTTCACCCTGTAAAGCTAAACTTTGATGACCCTACCATTAAGTTGTGGATAGGTTCGGATAGCGCACATAATGTAGGTATCCTTCGGCGTAGAAGTTTAATTTCAAGCTTAAAACTTCAAGCTTGAAATTATTGGCCGCGCATGACACCCTTTCCTCGACGCAATTGCGCTGAGGGAGATGAAATCATGCAAATCCTGTGTCTCGGAGGCGGTCCGGCCGGGCTCTATTTCGCGATCAGCATGAAGCTGCGCGATCCCGCGCACCAGGTGACCGTGCTCGAGCGGAACCCCGCCAACAATACCTTCGGCTGGGGTGTCGTTCTGTCTGATGATGCACTGGAACGCATGCAGGGAAACGACCCTGAAAGCACGCAGGCGATCCGCGATCATTTTGCCTACTGGGACGACATCGCGGTGGAAAAGGGCGGTGTGCGCACGGTTTCCGGCGGCCACGGCTTTGCCGGGATCGGACGCAAGCAGATGCTTGTCCTGTTGCAGCAGCGGGCACGCGAACTGGGTGTCGACTTGCGCTTCGAGACCGAGTTCAAGGGCGCCGAGGAATACCGCCGGGAATATGACGTGGTCGTCGCAGCCGACGGTATCAACTCCGAGGTTCGCCGCGAATACGAACACATATTCCGCCCCGATATCGATACCCGCCTGTGCAAGTTCGTATGGCTGGGCACGCACCAGAAATTCGACGACGCCTTCACCTTCATCTTCGAGAAGACCAAGCACGGCTGGATGTGGGCGCATGTCTATCAATTCGACGACGACACGGCCACATTCATCGTCGAGTGCCTACAGCCCACCTGGGACGCCTTCGGTTTCGAGCAGATGAGCAAGGAGGAAACCGTCGAAACCTGTCGCAAGGTATTCGAAAAGCACCTCGGCGGGCATGAACTGATGTCGAACGCGGCGCACCTGCGCGGCTCGGCGGTGTGGATGAATTTCCCGCGCGTGATTTGCGAGAAATGGTATCACAAGAACGTCGTTCTGATGGGTGATGCGGCGGCCACCGGGCATTTCTCGATCGGGTCGGGCACGCGGCTGGCTTTCGACAGCGCCATCGCTCTGGCAGATTACCTGGATTCGGAACCGACGCTGGAGCGCGCCTTCGAGCGCTACCAGGAGGAACGCCGCCTCGAAGTGTTGCGCCTGCAATCAGCGGCGCGCAACTCTTTGGAGTGGTTCGAGGATGTCGAGCGTTATCTGGATCAACACCCGATCCAGTTCACCTACAACCTGCTGACCCGCTCGCAGAGGATCAGTCACGAGAACCTGCGACTTCGCGATCCCGACTGGCTGGAGACCGCCGAGCGGTGGTTTCAGACGCAAGCCGGCGTCCCCGAGGATGCCCCGGTGCGCGCACCGATGTTCGCCCCTTACAAACTGCGCGACATGACGCTGGAAAACCGCGTCGTCGTCTCGCCGATGGCACAGTACAAGGCGGTTGATGGCTGTCCCACGGACTGGCACTTTGTCCATTACGCCGAACGCGCCAAGGGCGGCGCGGGGCTGATTTACACGGAGATGACCTGCGTCAGCCCGGAGGGCCGGATCACACCCGGCTGTCCCGGCCTGTATGCCCCCGAGCACGAGGCCGCCTGGACACGGCTGACCGAGTTCGTCCATGCCGAGACGCATGCGCGCATCTGCTGCCAGATCGGCCATTCCGGGCGCAAGGGGTCCACACAGCTGGGCTGGGAGGAAATGGATGCCCCCCTGCCTGATGGCAACTGGGAGGTCGCATCGGCCTCGCCGGTGCCATGGTCGCCGCGCAATGCCGTTCCGCGCGAAATCACCCGCGCCGAAATGGACGAGGTACGCGACCAGTTCGTCGCCAGCGCGCGGATGGCGCGGCGTGCGGGCTTTGACATGATCGAGATGCACGCCGCGCATGGCTATCTGATTTCGTCGTTCATCTCGCCCGTCTCGAACATCCGTACGGACGAGTATGGTGGCAGCCTGGAAAACCGCATGCGCTATCCGCTCGAGGTATTCGCGGCGATGCGCGAGGTCTGGCCGGACGAAAAGCCCATGTCGGTGCGCATTTCCGCCCATGACTGGGTGGGCGAGGACGGCGTCACGCCCGAGGACGCGGTCGCGATCGCCGCCATGTTCCGCGACGCCGGTGCCGACATCATCGACGTTTCTGCCGGTCAGACCAGTACGGAGGCCCGCCCGGTCTACGGTCGCATGTTCCAGACACCGTTTGCCAACCGTATCCGTAATGACCTGGACATGCCGACCATGGCCGTGGGCAACATCTACGAGACAGATCACGTCAACTCCATCCTGATGGCAGGGCGCGCCGATCTGGTATGCCTCGCCCGGCCGCACCTGGCCGACCCGTACTGGACGCTGCACGCGGCCGTTTCACTGGGCGACACGCATGTGCACTGGCCCGATCCGTACCTGCCCGGGCGCGACCAGGCTTATCGGTTGGAAGAAAAGGCGCAGGAGGCGATCCGGGTATGACCGTGGAAGGTGCGCGTGTCCTTATCACTGGCGGCGGTGGCGGACTGGGCGCCGATCTGGCGCGCGGCTTCGCCCGGGCGGGCGCGGCGGATGTCGTCGTCTCGGGTCGCAACCAGGCGACGCTCGACACGGTGGCGGGCACGCATGACGCGATCCGCGCCATTCCAGCGGATGTCACCGACGAGGCGCAGGTTGCCGCCCTGTTCGATGCTGCCGGCTCCGTGGACATCGTCATCGCCAATGCGGGCGCCGCCGACAGCACGCCCTTTGCACGCACCACGCTGGAGCAGTGGAACGCCATGATGGCGGTAAACCTGACCGGCGTGTTCCTGACCCTGCGTACCGCGCTGTCGCAGATGCAGGGATGGGGGCGGCTCATTTCCGTCGCCTCGACATCGGCCCTGAAGGGATACGCCTATGTCGCGCCCTATTCCGCGGCCAAGCATGGCGTGGTCGGCCTGACGCGATCTCTGGCGCTGGAACTGGCGCGGGGCGAGGTGACCGCCAACGCGCTTTGCCCGGGATTTCTGGACACCGAGATGACCGAGCGATCGATCCAAACCATCATGGACAAGACCGGCAAGAGTTCCGAGGACGCGCGTGCCGTGCTGGCCGGGATGAACCCACAAAAGCGCCTGATCCGCCCCGACGAGGTGACGGCAGCGGCGTTATGGCTGTGCGGTCCCGGCAGCGACGGGATCAACGGGCAGGCCATCGCCATCGCGGGGGGCGAAGTATGAACGATCACACCACCCCCCTGACGCGGCGGCGTCTGCGCACGTGGCTGCGCATCCTGCGCCTGACTCGCCGGGCCGAGAACCACCTGCGCGAATTCCTGCGCAGCGAGTGCGACACCACGCTGCCCCGTTTCGACGTGATGGCAGCACTTCATCGGGCCGAAAAGCCAATGAAGATGAGCGAACTGAGCGAAAGGTTGCTGGTGTCCAACGGCAACGCCACCACGGTGGTCGACCGGCTGGAGCGTGAAGGGCTGGTCCAGCGCGTGGCCTCCGAAAGCGACCGCCGCGTCAAGCATGTTACCCTGTCGGACGCCGGACGTGCCCGTTTCGAAGTTCTCGCCCGCGCGCACGAGGCCGAGGTGGACAAGCTGTTCGCGACCCTGGGCCATGAAGAACTCGACATGATGCGCACCATCATCCGCCGTATGGAAGGAGCCTCCCAATGACAGAACTCGCCTCGCTTCAACCGACACATTTCGAGTGGAAGGTCGAAAATCGGGTCGCCACGATCCGGCTGGCCCGTCCCGAGCGCAAGAACCCGCTGACCTTCGACAGCTATGCGGAGTTGCGCGACACGTTTCGCGCCCTGCCCTATGCAACGGATGTCGACGTGGTGGTTTTTGCCTCGAACGGCGGCAACTTCTGTTCAGGCGGAGACGTGCACGAGATCATCGGCCCGCTTGTGGACATGGACATTAAGGATCTTCTGGCCTTCACCCGCATGACCGGCGACCTTGTCAAGGCGATGATCGGTTGCAACAAGCCCGTGATCGCCGCGGTCGAGGGCGTGTGTGTCGGCGCGGGCGCGATCATCGCCATGGCGTCTGACATGCGGCTGGCCACGGACGATGCCAGGTGCGCCTTCCTGTTCACCCGCGTCGGGTTGGCGGGCTGCGACATGGGGGCTTGCGCGATGCTGCCGCGTATCATCGGGCAGGGTCGTGCGGCGGAGCTGCTGTACACCGGCCGCGGCATGAGCGCCGAAGAAGGCCGCGAATGGGGTTTCTGGAACGCGGTACATCCAACCGCGGGTGCACTGGAAGAGGCTGCGCGCAGCTTGGCCGAACGCCTGGCCGCCGGACCGACCTTCGCCCATGGCATCACCAAGACCCAGATCAACCAGGAATGGAACATGGGGCTTGAACAAGCCATCGAGGCCGAGGCGCAGGCGCAGGCCATCTGCATGCAAACCGGTGATTTCGAACGCGCCTACCGCGCCTTCGCGGCGCGCGAAACACCTGAATTCAAGGGCGACTGATGGCGGATAAATCCTTTCTCGACTGGCCGTTCCTGACACCCGCGCACAAGACGCTGGCACAGGATCTCGACGCCTGGGCGCAAAAACGCATGGGCCACATCGACCATGGCGACGCCGATGCCGCCTGCCGAGACCTGGTGGCGCGACTGGGCGCGGACGGGTGGCTGCACCCCACCGCTGCCGGGGCGGGCGAGGCGTTCGACGTGCGTTCCTTGTGCCTGTCGCGCGAGACCTTGGCGCGTCATGACGGATTGGCCGATTTCGCCTTTGCCATGCAGGGGCTGGGCACGGGGGCGATATCGCTTTTCGGAACCGATGCGCAGAAATCTCGATGGCTGCCGCTGACCCGCAAAGGCAAGGCCATCGCCGCCTTTGCCCTGACCGAGCCGCAATCAGGCTCGGACGTGGCCAATTCAGCCATGACCGCCACCCGCGACGGTGACGACTACGTGCTGGACGGCGAGAAAACGTGGATATCCAACGGCGGAATCGCCGATGTCTACACGGTTTTTGCCCGCACCGGCGACGGCCCCGGGGCGCGGGGCCTGTCGGCCTTCGTGGTGCCGGCCGAAACCGCGGGGGTCGAAGTGGCCGAACGACTGCAAACCATTGCGCCGCATCCCCTGGCGCGGCTGCGCTTCGACAATTGCCGCGTGCCCGCCTCGGCGCTGATCGGGGAACAGGGCGCCGGGTTCCGCATCGCGATGTCAGTGCTCGACGTGTTCCGCTCGACTGTGGCAGCGGCGGCGCTCGGCTTTGCGCGCCGCGCGCTGGACGAGGCGCTCGCACGCGTGGGCAGTCGGCAGGTTGGCGGCGCGACGCTGGCCGATCTGCAGATGGTTCAGGGGCACATCGCCGACATGGCGCTCGACATCGATGCAAGCGCGCTACTGGTCTACCGCGCCGCCTGGGCCAAGGATAGCGGTGCGGCGCGCATCACCCGAGAGGCCGCGATGGCCAAGCTGTTCTCGACCGAACAGGCGCAGAAGGTGATCGACGCCGCCGTTCAGTTGCACGGCGGCGATGGCGTGAAATCAGGAGAGCCCGTTGAGCGGCTTTATCGCGATATTCGGGCGCTGCGCATCTACGAGGGCGCCTCCGACGTTCAGCGTGTCATCATAGCGCGCCAGACGCTGGCCACCCAAGAGGGAGGATAAAATGTTGGGACCGACCGGGCATATCGACACCTTCACCCGCGACCGCCTGCCGCCGCCGGATCAATGGCCCGAGATCGTGCTGGACGGTTTCGATTATCCCGACCACCTGAACGCCGGCGTCGAACTGACCGACGCGATGGTGATGCGGGGGTTCGGCGACCACACCGCGCTGATCGGCAATGGCCGGCGACGCACCTACAAGGAACTGGCGGATTGGACCAACCGGCTTGCGCATGTGCTGGTCGAGGATCTGGGCGTCGTGCCCGGTAACCGCGTGCTGATCCGATCGGCCAACAATCCTGCCATGGTGGCCTGCTGGCTGGCCGTCACCAAGGTGGGCGCCGTCGCTGTCAACACCATGCCGATGCTGCGCGCGACCGAGTTGGGCGCGATCGTCGACAAGGGCGAGATCAGCCATGCCCTGTGCGACACCCGGTTGATGGAAGAAATGGAGAAATGCGCCCACGACAGCCGCTTCCTGACACGCGTCGCGGGGTTCGACGGCACCTCCAACCACGAGGCCGAACTGGACCAGCTGGCGCTGGAAAAGCCGGTGCAGTTCGAGGCGGCGCGCACCGGCCGCGACGATGTCGCGCTTCTGGGGTTCACGTCGGGCACCACCGGCGACCCGAAGGCGACCATGCATTTCCACCGCGACCTGCTTATCATCGCCGATGGCTACGCGCGCGAGGTTCTAGACGTGCAGCCAGAGGACGTGTTCGTCGGTTCCCCGCCGCTGGCTTTCACCTTCGGGCTGGGGGGGCTGGCGGTGTTTCCGCTACGCTTCGGCGCCACCGCGACGCTGCTGGAAAATGCCTCGCCACCCAACATGATCGAGATCATCCAGAAATACCGCGCCACGGTCTGCCTTACCGCACCCACAGCCTATCGTGTGATGCTGGATGCGATGGCCGACGGCGCCGACCTGTCCAGCCTGCGCGCTGCCGTGTCCGCCGGCGAAACCTTGCCCGCGCCGATTTACGACGCCTGGATGTCGGCCACCGGGAAACCAATGCTCGACGGGATCGGCGCCACGGAAATGCTGCACATTTTCGTCTCCAACCGCATCGACGATTCCCGCCCCGGCTGCACGGGGCGTCCCGTCACCGGGTACCAGGTGCGCATAGTCGATGACGCGATGCGCGATGTGCCCGCCGGCGAGGTAGGCCGCCTCGCCGTGCGAGGGCCGACAGGGTGCCGCTATCTCGATGACCCGCGTCAGACGGATTACGTGCGCGAAGGCTGGAACATCACCGGCGACAGTTTCAGCATGGACGCCGAGGGATACTTGTATTTTGCCGCGCGCAACGACGACATGATCGTCTCATCAGGCTACAACATCGCCGGCCCCGAGGTGGAGGCGGCGTTGCTGTCGCACGCAGCGGTCAGCGAATGCGCCGTGATCGGCGTGCCCGACGAGTCACGCGGCATGATTGTTCAGGCGCATGTGGTTGTCGCAGAAGAAGGTGAGGCCGGCGACCTGCTGGAAAAGGAGTTGCAGGATCATGTCAAGGCCACCATAGCGCCCTACAAATATCCGCGAGTGGTCCGGTTCGAGACGGAACTGCCCAAGACGGCAACCGGAAAGATCCGGCGTCACGTCCTGCGCGACCCGGGCGGAGAGTAGCACGAAGTGGACGAAAGCGTTGCCATGTGTATGGTCTGTGTTCGGGAGGTGCCCCGGCGGCGCGTTACCCGAAAAACCGAAGCGACCACCGACAACCGTCCTGAAAAGGCGGGACCGGGACGGAACTGATACTCCCTCGAAAAGGGGGAATTCCAATCCGTCATCAACCAACAGGAGGACGACACAATGAAATTCAGAACATTTGCCACAGCAATCGGCATCGGCGTCACGGCGCTTGCCGCGCAGGCGGAAGACGTCAAGGTAGGCATGATTACCACCCTTTCGGGCGGCGGCGCCGGACTTGGCATCGACGTGCGGGATGGCTTTATGCTGGCCGTGAAACAGGCGGCACGCGACGATATCGAGGTCGTGATCGAAGACGATCAACGCAAGCCTGACGTGGCCGTGCAACTGGCAGACAAGATGATCCAGTCCGAAAAGGTGGACGTGCTTACCGGCATCATCTGGTCAAACCTTGCAATGGCGGTCATCCCCGCCTCCGTTGCCCAGGGCAAATTCTATCTCTCGCCCAATGCGGGACCATCTTTGCTGGCGGGGAAAGGGTGCGATCCCAACTATTTCAACGTTGCATGGCAGAACGACAACCTGCACGAAGCCGCGGGCGCATATGCCACTTCTGCGGGGCTTGCCAACTCCTTCATTCTGGCGCCGAACTACCCGGCGGGTCAGGATGCACTGACAGGATACAAGCGCCTGTACGAAGGCGAGCTGGCCGGTGAAATCTACACCAAGCTCGGCCAGACCGACTATGCCAGCGAAATCGCGCAGATCCGCGCCAGCGGTGCCGACAGCGTCTATTTTTTCCTGCCCGGCGGAATGGGGATCTCTTTCCTCAAGCAATACGCGGACAGTGGCCTGGACATCCCCGTAGTCGGCCCCGCATTCAGCTTTGATCAGGGTATCCTGCAAGCGGTCGGCGAGGCCGCGCTCGGGGTCAAGAACACCTCGCAGTGGAACAAGGATCTCGACAACGCCGCCAACAGGGCCTTCGTCGCGTCGTTCCAGGAGGAATACGACCGCTTGCCCTCGCTTTATGCGAGCCAGGGCTTCGACACCGCAAACCTGCTGATGAGCGCGATGGACAAGGCCGATGTATCGGATACCGAGGCATTCCGCGCCGCACTGAAGGAAGCCGATTTCGCTTCCGTCCGTGGCGATTTCGAGTTCGGGCCGAACCATCATCCGGTGCAGGACATCTACGTGCGCGAGGTGATCAAGGAGGGCGACGTCTATACCAACAAGATCATCGGCACCGCTCTTGAAGATCACGCTGACGCCTACGCGGATCAGTGCAGCATGTAACAATGGGCCGGGCTGCGTGACCACGCCGCCCGGCACCACCCGTCGAGGGGCGACAGATGTCGATCATTCTACTAGTCGAACAGGTGCTGAACGGCCTGCAATTCGGGGTCATGCTTTTTCTCATGGCAGCCGGCCTGACCCTGATCTTCGGGGTTATGGGGCTCATCAATCTGGCGCATGGCTCGCTTTACATGATCGGGGCCTTTGCGGCGGCAGCCACGGCAGCGGCGACCGGTTCTTTCGTGCTGGCGTTGATGGCCAGTCTGGTGGCCGCCGCCGCCGCCGGGGCGCTAGTGGAACTCACGGTGATCCGGCGTCTGTATGACCGTGACCACCTGGACCAGGTTCTCGCGACATTCGCCCTGATCCTGATCTTTTCCGAAGGCACCCGCTGGATCTTCGGTTCGTTTCCGTTGTTTCTCGAGGTGCCCGATTATCTGTCCGGGTCCGTGACCCTGCCCGGCGGAATCGAGTATCCGCGTTACCGCTTGACGATCATCATGATCGGGCTGGCGATAGCGGCGGGGTTGTTCGCACTGATCGCGAAGACGCGGCTCGGCATCCAGATCCGCGCCGGCGAAAGCGACCGGGAAATGATCGGCGCGCTCGGTGTCAACATTGCACGGCTTTACACGCTTGTCTTCGCCCTTGGCGCGGCACTCGCCGGGTTCGCCGGTGCGCTTATCGGGGCGATCCAGTCTGTGCAGGTCGGCATGGGCGAACCGGTTCTGATCCTGGCTTTCGTAGTGATCGTCATTGGCGGCATCGGGTCCATAAAGGGGGCGCTGGTCGGAGCAATCCTGGTGGGATTGACCGATACGCTGGGCGGCTTCCTTCTTCCGCATCTGTTCGCCACTTTCATGGATGCGTCGGCGGCAATGTCCGTCGGATCGGCCCTGGCGGCGATGTCGATCTATATCCTGATGGCCGGCGTTCTTCTCGTACGGCCCACCGGCCTTTTCGGAGGGAAATGACATGCGCCGCGAAACTCTTTTGAACGTGGCAGTTCTGCTGGGTCTGCTTGTCGTGCCGTTATGGGCATGGGCCAGCGATGCACCGTTCATCATCACGCTGGCCACGAAGGTCGTGATCCTCGCGATCGCGGGAATCGGCCTGAATCTTGCGCTCGGGCTGGGCGGACTGGTGAGCCTGGGCCACGCGGCGTTTTTCGGTGTCGGAGGCTACGCGATGGGAATCCTTGCCAGCCACGCACAAAGCTACACGCCCCTGATGGAATGGCCCCTGCTGATAGAAGGCACCAAGTCGATGCCGGTGATCTGGCTCCTGGCAGCCGTGACCGGGGCCCTTGCCGCGCTGGTCATCGGAGCGCTCAGCCTGCGCACGACGGGTGTCTACTTCATCATGATTACTCTCGCGTTCGGGCAGATGTTCTATTACTTCGCCATCAGCTGGCCCGCTTACGGCGGCGAGGACGGCCTTCCGATCTATGTGCGTAACGGTTTTCCCGGCTTGGACACGCTGGACCCGATCCAGTATTTCGCGCTGTGTTTCGGCGTCATGTGCCTGGTGCTGCTGTTCGTGGCCCGGCTGGCTGCGTCCGCATTCGGGCTGGCCCTGTCCGGCGCGAGGCAGAATGCCGAACGCGTCCAGGCGGTGGGGCTTGTGCCCTACCGCCTCTATCTTGTCGCATTTACCCTGTCGGGAGCGATCACCGGTTTGTCCGGTGCTCTTTATGCCGATTTGAACAGGTTTGTCAGCCCGACCATGTTCAGTTGGCAAATGAGCGGCGAAATCATGATCTTCGTGATCCTCGGAGGGGTGGGGCGCCTGTTTGGCCCCGTTGTCGGCGCGACATTGTTCATCGTGCTCGAGCATCTGTTGGGCGGGATCTCGGAGTTCTGGCACATCTACCTTGGCGCGCTGTTGCTGATCGTCGTTCTGTTTGCCCGTGGCGGATTGATCGGCCTGCTGGCCGGGCGGGAGGTCGCCCATGACTGATCCGATCCTGGACGTGCGCGGCATCTCCAAATCCTTCGGCGCCCTGAAAGCCAGCAACGATGTTTCACTGGACCTGCGCGAAGGGGAAATTCACGCCCTTATCGGGCCGAACGGAGCAGGCAAATCGACCCTGATTCAGCAGATCGCAGGCGGATTGCGCCCCGACGAAGGGACGATCTGGTTCGGCGGCACGGACATCACCGCCGAATCCACCGTGGAACGTGCCCGCCGCGGATTGGGCCGAACATTCCAGATATCGTCATTGGCGATGGAATACTCCGTGCTCCAGAATGTCATGCTGGGGGCACTGGGACGGCGCGGCGGCGCATTTCGGTTCTTCTCACCGGTAATGAAGGACAAAGCGCTTCTGGACGAGGCGCATGACGCCCTGGCGCAAGTGGGACTGGAGGATTTCGCGAGTTCCATCACGGCCGAACTGAGCCACGGCCAGCGGCGTCAGCTGGAAGTGGCCGTTGCCCTGACCCTGTCGCCTCGCGTCTTTCTCATGGACGAGCCGATGGCCGGTCTGGGCACCGAGGGATCGCACCGCCTGATGAATTTCCTTGGCACGCTGCGCCAGCGCGCCCCGGTCCTTCTGGTCGAACATGACATGGATGCGGTCTTCTACCTGGCCGATCGCATCAGCGTTCTGGTCTACGGCAAGGTCATCGCCACGGGAACGGCCGACGAGATCCGCGCCAACAAGGATGTGCGCGCCGCCTATCTGGGCGAGGAGGAAGACGCATGAGCCTTCTCAAACTTTCGCATGTCTCAGCTTTTTATGGTCCCTCACAGGCCCTTTTCGATGTGCATCTCTCCCTTGAAGAGGGTCAGGTTCTGGCGCTGATGGGGCGCAATGGAATGGGCAAGACGACAACGGTCAAGGTGATTTGCCGCATGCTGCGCAACCGCGGCGGCAAGGTTCTTTTCAACGGAAAGGACCTCGCCAACGTCCCGGCCTACCGGGCCGCGCGCGCGGGCCTGGGACTGGTTCCCGAGGGGCGACGTTGTTTTCCGAACCTGACCGTTCATGAAAACCTCATCGCGGCTGCGCGCCCCGGCGTTTGGGATTTCGAAGCTGTCACGGGCCTTTTCCCGCGGCTGGCCGAGCGACGCGACCAGATGGCGAATTCGCTTTCGGGGGGCGAGCAGCAAATGCTTGCTATTGCGCGGGCGCTGATGACGAATCCGCGCCTGCTTATCCTTGACGAGGCGACAGAGGGCTTGGCGCCAGTCATACGCCAGGAGATTTGGGCCTCCATCAAGCGACTGAAGCAGGAAACCGGCATGGCGATCCTGGTGATCGACAAGTCCCTGCGCGAACTGCACGCGATCGCGGACAACGCCGTGATTCTCGACAAGGGACGGTCGGTTTGGAGCGGGGCGATATCCGAACTGACACCGAAAATCACTGACCGCTATCTCGGGGTGTGAGTCATGGCTTTTGTATTTCGGCAGAAAATTCTGTTCAAGCATTGCGATCCGGCCGGAATCGTTTTCTATCCGCGCTACTTCGAAATGCTGAACGACTGCGTCGAAGCTTTTTTCGCAGACATCCTGCATCATCCGTTCGAGGGGCTGCATGGCGCAGGCGGAGTGCCCACGGCACAGATCTCGGCACAATTCACCGCCCCAAGCCGGCACGGCGATATGGTGGATTTCACCTTGCGCACGGCCGCGCCCGGACGCAGCAGCCTCGCGCTCGACTTCCGGGCGGCATGCGATGGCGAAACCCGTCTCAAGGCCAATTCAACGCTCGTCTTCGTGGATGGCAATGGCAGACCCCAAAGCTGGCCCGAAAGCCTGAAGGCAGCACTCAACGCTCAAGCGGAAAGGTAGCTCACATGGAAAACCATATCATTCACCCCGACGGCTGGGTGCCCGCGAAAGGGTACGCCAACGGCGTGCTGGCGCGCGATGGCACCCTGTATATCGGCGGGCAGATCGGCTGGAACGCACAGCAGGTTTTTGCTTCGGACGACTTCATAGGCCAGATGGAACAGGCCCTGCTCAACATCCGCACGATCCTTGAATCAGCAGGTGGCGAACCCGAGGATCTGGTGCGCCTGACGTGGTATGTAACCTCCAAACAGGAATACCTCGACAACCAGCGCGCGGTAGGCGAAGTGTATCGCCGGGTGCTGGGGCGGCATTTCCCGGCCATGACGATGGTCGTCGTGGCCGATCTGGTCGAGGATCGCGCCGTTGTCGAGATAGAGGCGACGGCGGTTTTGCAACGCAGATCCTGATCAGCGCGGTGGTGTTGGTATTCGGCCTGCGGAGATTCCGGATGTCGACTCATCGGATGAGACCGCAAGCAACAAAACAAAGCGCGCAGGCGAGGACTGGCCGTACAAGAGCATTTGTGCTGCGCGCGATTTGATCTATTTTCCGTTTCATGTTGATTGATCTGCAAGACTGTTATCCCTTGCGCCACGCGCGCGTTCACGAAACCTGTGGAGCGGGTGCGCTGGCTTTTGCAGGTGTGACCGGTGCGCAGGCACAGGGCGATGTGCTTTGGGTGCGCGAAGGGTGGCGGCGCGACATGCTCAACCCTGTCGGGCTGAGCCTCTTTTTCGATCCCCGGCGGCTTTTGTTGGTGCAGGCACACAACCAGACCGAGGTTCTCGCCGTCGCCGAAGAAGCGTTGCGCGATGGCACCCTGTCGCTGGTTGTGGCCGAACCGGGCCGGCCGCTGGGGCTGACGCCGGGGCGGCGGCTACAACTTGCCGCCGAAGCAGGCCAGACGACCGGCCTGTGCCTGACTTCCGAGGGCATGGGCAGCAACGCCGCAGAAACCCATTGGCACTGCACGCCTCTCCACGACACGCAAGCCTTGGACTCGACTCTCATGCATTGGGAACTTAAAAAGAACAAATCAGGAACATGTGGAGCCTGGAATGTTCGATGGGATCACGCGGCGCGTCGTCTCGATGTGGTTTCCCCGGCTGGCAAGCGACCGGGCCCTGAGGGGCCACACGACTGAAGCACCGTTCGCACTAATACTCAGTGAGAAGAACGCCGACCGACTTTATTGCCTGAACGCGCAGGCCGAGCGACAAGGGCTGCATCGCGGCATGACGCAGGCTGATGCACGCGCCGTCTGCCCCGATCTGACGACTCGCCCCGCGGATCCCGCCGGTGATGCGCAGTTCCAACAGACGTTGCGCCGCTGGGCCATGCGCTATTGCCCATGGGTGGGGCTGGAAGGGCGCGAGGGGTTGGTGCTCGACACCACGGGTGCAGCGCATCTTTTCGGAGGCGAAGAGGCAATGCTGGCCGATATGCACGGGCGTCTGGAGCGCGCCGGACTGTCGGTGCGGCTGGGACTGGCCGACACGCGTGGCGCGGCCTGGGCACTGGCCCATTGCAGCAAACATCAGGCCGCCGCTCCTGGCGCGACCCTTGATGCGCTGGGCACATTGCCGGTGGCCGCGCTGCGGCTGGATCCCGAAACGACCGTCGGATTGCAGCGGATGGGCCTGCGCAGTATCTCGGATCTGGTGACGCAGCCCCGCGCGCCGCTGGCGCGACGCTTCGGCCCCGAGGTGCTGATGCGCCTCGACCAGGCGTTGGGAGACCAGCCCGAGGCGATTTCGCCCATGGCCGAACCCCCGCGTTACCTTGTGCGTTTGTCCCTGCCCGAACCGATCGGGTTGTCCAACGATGTGATGGCGGCGGCGCGGCGACTCCTCGATCGGCTCTGCGCCAAGCTCGAGGCACAGGACGCAGGCGCGCGCGTGTTGTGCCTGACCTTGCGCCGGGTTGATCGGGACAGCCAGCAGGTGGAGTTGCGACTGGCCCGCGCCATGCGCGACCCTGACCGCATCCTGCCCCTGTTCGAGCGGGGCGTGGGCGAGGTGGACGCGGGATTCGGGATCGATCATATCCGGCTCGAAGCCACACAGACCGAGCCGCTACCAGCCCGGCAAGTCAGCCATACCGAAGGCCCGCAGGCGGACCGGCTGGGCGAACTGATCACCCGGATCGGCACACGGATCGGGTTGGAGAACGTACAACGGCTCCTGCCCGCCGACAGCCATATCCCGGAACGCAGTTTCCTGGTCACCCCTGCGGCCTGGACCCAGGCCGAGGGGAGCTGGGTCTGCCTGCGGCCGCGCCCCCTGCTGCTGTTTCCACCCGAACCCGTCGCCGCGCAGGGCGCCCGCCCGCCCGAGCGGTTCCGCTGGCGGCGTATGCGACTGACCACGGCACGCGCCACGGGACCGGAGCGGATCGCACCCGAATGGTGGCTGGACGACGAGAACTGGCGCTCGGGGTTGCGGGATTACTGGCAGGTGGAGACGCACGAAGGACGGCGGCTATGGCTGTTCTACACGCCGCAGACCCCCGGATGGTTCGTTCACGGGGAATTCGCATGACCTATGCCGAGCTTTGCGTGACCTCGAATTTCACGTTCCTGACCGGGGCCTCACATCCCGAGGAACTGGTTGCTCGCGCAGGCGAGTTGGGGCTTGAGGCCATCGCCATCACCGACCGCAATTCGCTGGCCGGGGTGGTGCGCGCCCATTCCGCGTTGAAGGCGTTGCGGGAAGAAGCGGAGGAAGAGGGCAGCGCCGCTGCCCTGCCCCGACTGATCGTGGGGGCGCGGCTGGTGCTGCGCGACTGCCCGGTGGAATGGCTGGCCCTGCCCACGGATCGCCCGGCCTATCACCGGCTGTCAAGACTGCTGACACGCGGCAAGCGACGGGCGAGCAAGGGGGCATGCCATCTCGACCTGCAGGACGTTCTCGATGGGGCCGAGGGAATGATCCTGATCGCGCTGCCCCCGGCCGATCTGCCCCGCGCGGCCCATTCCCTGCGACGCGCACGCGCGCGGTATCCCGGCCATATCTTCCTCGGGGCTGCGCCGCGCTATGATGGGTCGGATCAGGCATGGTTCGACGCCTGCGCGAGGTTGGCGCTCGAGGTTTCCGCGCCGATGGTCGCTGTAGGTGACGTGTTGATGCATCGTGCCGCCCGCCGCCCGCTTGCCGATGTGCTGACCTGCATGCGCGCAGGCTGTACCATCGACCGGATCGGCACGCGTGCCCTGCCGAACGCCGAACGACGGCTGAAAAGCGCGCAGGACATGGCGCGCCTGTTCCGCCGCCATCCTGCCGCCATCCGACGCACGCGAGAGATCGCCGCGCGCTGCGGATTTCGTCTGGACGACTTGTCCTACGAATACCCTGACGAGATATCGAAGGGCGAGGCGCCGCAGGCGCGGCTGGAACGATTGGTGCATGAAGGCCTCACGCGGCGTTGCGGCGCCGGCATCCCCGAGCGGTATCATGCGCTGGTCACGAAGGAGCTGGCACTGGTCAGCGAACTGGGCTTTTGCGCCTATTTCCTGACGGTCCACGATATCGTGCAGCACGCACGCAGCCGCGGCATCCTGTGCCAGGGGCGCGGATCGGCAGCCAACTCGATCCTGTGCTGGGCCTTGGGCATTACCGACGTGAGTCCCGACCAGATCACCATGGTATTCGAGCGTTTCGTATCGCGGCATCGCGGCGAACCACCCGATATCGACGTCGATTTCGAGCATGAGCGCCGCGAAGAGGTGATCCGCTACATCTACGAGACTTATGGCCGCCATCGCGCAGGGCTTTGTGCCACCGTGATTCATTTTCGCGCCCGTGCCGCCATAAAGGAGGTGAGCAAAGTGATGGGACTGAGCGAAGATCTTGCCGCCAGCCTGTCGGGACAGATCTGGGGAAGTTCGGGCAAGGAACCCGAACCGGCGCGCCTGCGCGAGTTGGGGCTTGACCCGAACGATCGCCGATTGGCCCGCACCATCGCGCTGATCGGTGAACTGATCGGCTTTCCTCGCCACCTCAGCCAGCATGTGGGCGGGTTCGTCATCACGAAGGGCAGACTTGACGAACTGTGCCCGATCGAGAACGCGGCGATGGCCGAACGCACCGTGATCGAATGGGACAAGGACGACATCGACAGCCTCGGCATCCTGAAGGTCGATATCCTGAGCCTCGGGATGCTGAC
>JAABTI010000178.1 GCA_011389955.1 Paracoccaceae bacterium
AATTTTGAAATTGCCGTTTGCCCAGATCAGGGGTTTTGGGGCCTAGTAAGCAAATAGTAAGCGGCGTAGGCGAGTAACCCGGCACAAAAAAGCCGGGCGCGAGTCGCCAGGCCTCCCTGTCGATTTGCGGCGGGGTGCAATCGTGCGATCCGATTGCGCGGGATGGGGCCGGTTTGCCAGTTCTTCACGGCTCAGGCGCAGCCAATCGTTTAGCGCTTCGAGATCATCAAAGGCAGGCTTGGCCACAGACAACCGACCGCGCAACAACTGAACCTGGCTCTCGTCCTGCCCCTTCTTCGATACACCACCCATCGATAACACCAGTTCTTTCCTCCGCACTTGAAGCGCGGATGATAACGAAACATGTGGCTCGTTTTTGCACGCCTGTTCACACTGATTACAAAGTGATCAGGCTGATACGCTCGTCCGACACGTTTGCGGCAGACACGAGACGGAAGGACCGGCCATGATCTCGTGCTACGCATGGTATTTGCGCAATTTCCTCAAGAAAGTCTGGCTTCGCGCCGTCGGCCTCGTGGTCCCCGTCGTCGTGGCAGCCGTGCTCGCTCGTCTCCTGTCGCCATACCTGCCGCAGGCACTTGCGCTGCAAATCGGCTCCGAAGCCGTGTCGCACCTGCTTGGCACCCTGGCCTCTTCGATGTTGGCCGTAACGACCTTCTCGCTGTCGGTCGCGGTGTCCGCCTTTGCGGCGGCCGCCGGATCGGCGACCCAAGGGTCAGGGTGCTGCTGCAGCAGGACCGCACAACCCGGAACGTGCTGGCCACGTTCCTAGGCGCCTTTCTGTTCGGCCGCGCCGGAGACGCGCGACACTGACCGGCAATTTCCGCGATGACTTTCGCAGGTGGGAGTTTGCCATGATACGGGGGGTTGTTCGAACGGTTCCAGAAACCCTGACGAGGGCAGGACGCCATGTCCGCAGCGTGAAATCTGCATCGTTGATGGCCGTCATTCCGCCGTTGATCCGCAGCGGCGGCAACCCCACCTGGGCCGAAACCGGGGGCGAGTCCCATTTCGTTTTGACCCGGAATCCATGCGCAGGCCGTGGCATCCAGGCCAAAATGTCGGTGAAGGCGGGATTGAGTTCATGGGCCTTGGCGTGAATAGTGATCGGCGATGACATCGGCGTTCAAATCAACCGTCTTTCTTTTTGCTCTTGTCGTGTTCGGCACAACGGCGCGCGCGGAACAGACGACTTATGCGTTGCGGTTTATCGGGCTTGAGCTGGGATCGCTTGGCTATGTCGCGGATGAAGAACGCTCAACCTATTCCGCCCGGATGCGGTTTCAGACAAGCGGGTTGGCAGGGCTTATCACGAACCTGACCTTCGATGCCCGGTCGCAGGGAGGCGTGGGGTCCGACGGCGGCCTTCGACCGTCGCGATACCGCGAGGAAACCGTGCGTGACAACAAACGCGAAGTGACCGAGATCGTGTGGGACGGCTCGCGCCCGAACATTGTCAAGGAGCAGCCGCCCCAGCCAGACCGTCTCGATCCTGCCAAGGCCGTCGGCAGCATCGATATGATGACCGGCATGCATCTGATCTTCAGGCCGGTCAGGCCCGAAGCTGCCTGTAACCTGAGCGCGGTTACCTACGATGGAAAGCGGTTGATGCGGCTGTCGCTGGGTGCCCGCAGGCGTAATGGCGCTGGCGGCGTAACCTGTGATGGCGGGTTCGCTCGTTTGAAAGGCGCCGCACCCCAAGGCATGCTCGACATGATGTCCGGCGGCTTCGAGGTGGTCCTTGCGCAAATGCCCGACGGGATGTTGCGTGTTGAGAGAATGAACATGCAAACCCCGCTCGGACGGGTGAGCCTGGTCATCCAATAAGGCGTCTCACCCCAATCGTTTCCAACCGTGCCCGGGCGCAATCATCAGCACCGATACCCAACGATGTACGTCACCGACCTGCCGCTGGAGCATAGCATTCCCCACGCGCGCAACCCGCGGCATAACGGGCAGGCCATTGTGACGGCATGACCTGCGATAGCCCCGAAATCGAAAGGACCGTTGCCTGATAGCGGCGATCGGGCGGCAATGCCCGATCAGGGGGTTGGACGCGCAGCGGCGGATGCATAGGGTAGCGATCCGAAAGAGGATCAGCCATGAAACATTATTCCCTGCTCGATTTGTCGCCCATTCCGGAGGGAGGCACGGCCGCCGACGCGCTCGGTCATACGCTGGAGCTTGCGCGTCTCGCCGAGGCGCATGGCTATCACCGGTACTGGCTTGCCGAACATCACAACATGCCAGGGATCGCCAGTGCGGCCACGTCCGTGGTGATCGGGCAGGTGGCGGCGACAACCAGCACAATGAGGGTCGGGGCGGGCGGCATCATGTTACCCAACCATGCGCCGCTGGTCGTGGCCGAGCAGTTCGGCACGTTGGAAACCCTGTTCCCCGGTCGGATCGACCTGGGGCTTAGTCGCGCCCCGGGAACCGATATGGCCACCGCCCGCGCCCTGCGGCGCCACATGGAAAGCGGCGATCGTTTTCCCGAAGATGTGGCCGAGCTTCTGGAATATCTCGATGATGCCCCGAAGGACGCGAAAATCCGGGCGGTTCCGGGCGAGGGGACGCATGTGCCGGTCTGGATCCTTGGCTCGAGTCTCTTCGGCGCGCAGTTCGCCGCTTATATGGGCCTTCCCTATGCGTTCGCGTCGCATTTTGCGCCACAGATGCTTGAAGACGCGATGCGGACATATCGCGAGACGTTCCGGCCATCCAAATGGCTGTCACGGCCCTACACGATGATGGCTGCCGGCGTTTGCGCGGCCGATACCGATGAAGAGGCGCGTTACCTGCGCTCCTCGCAACTGCTCGCATTCGCGCGGTTGCGCACGGGGCGTCCGGGCAAGTTACCCCGTCCGGTCAGTGATGTCGCCGGCGAAATCCCGCCAGCCGCGCTGGCACAGGTCGAGGCGGCCATGTCCTGTTCCGCGACCGGGAGCCCGGACACGGTGCGCGAGCAGTTGACCGATCTCGTCGCACGCCACAGGCCGGATGAAATGATGGTAACCGGCATGATCCACGATCACGCGGCGCGGCTACATTCCTTTTCCATCGCCGCGGATGTTCTCGCGGATCTCTCTGATGGATCCATGGTAGAGCACTGATAGCACTGACAGGCTTGCGACGGTCTTTTTTCCCGCTCATGGGCGATCAAAACCGCTTCAACACTTTGCAAGCAGAGCGCGTGACGTATTTCAAGGTGGCGGTCGATCACATGATCGTCCGTGCCTAGCAACCCGACGGCGATGACCAAAATCTCGAACGGTCGCGGATCGGGCGACCAAGTCAGGTCTTGAGAGGGAAGCGCGGCATTGGGTTGACCCAGTTGCGGTTGTAATCGTGCTTGAAATTCTTGAGTCTAGGGGGGGACGCGCC
>JAABTI010000179.1 GCA_011389955.1 Paracoccaceae bacterium
AGGTAGATCAGTCTTTCGCTGCTCATATGTTATCTTGGTCCTTGTTGTATTGATGAATGACCGTCAGGCCATGAATTGTGAGATGTTCGTCGAAATGGTCGAACAGGGCATCTCCCTGCCCGAAAAGCGGTGCCAGCCCCCCCGTCGACACGATGGTCATCGGGCGCTCGTATTCGGCGCGTATCTGCTCACAGATGCCGCGCACCAGTCCCACGTAGCCCCAGAACACGCCGGATTGCATGCAGGCGACAGTGTTGGTGCCGATCACCTTCTGCGGCTTGGTCACGTCAACATGCGGCAAGGCGGCAGCCATTTCGTGCAGCGCCTGAAGGCTCAGGTTGACCCCGGGTGCGATCGCACCACCGACATAGGCACCGTCATGAGCAATCACGTCGAAGGTGGTCGCGGTACCAAAATCCACGACGATCAGGTCGCCGCCGTATCTTGCATAGGCCCCGGCCGCATTGACGAGCCGGTCCGGCCCTACCGTCGTGCCCTCGTCCACGCGCGGATTTACCGGCAACAGACATTCGGGTTTGCCTACCACCAAAGGGCGGCAGTTGAAATAGCGATCCGCCAACACGCGCAGATTAAAAACAACCCGCGGCACTGTAGAGCTGATGACCACCGCGTTGATATCGAGCGGGATGCGGTGGTGGTTCAGAAGCGTACTGATCCAGACGTAATACTGATCGGCGGTGCGCTGATGTTCGGTCGAGGTTCGCAATATGCAGCGGAACCGCTCGCCATCCCAGATCGAGAAGACGGTATTGGTATTGCCGCAATCAATCGCCAGAAGCATGTCGTGCCCCTTTCAGCCAGTCTCAGAAAAACACATCCGCCGCGGCGATCGCCCTGCGACCCTGAGCGGTAGATAGGACAAGTTGTCCGTTCGCGTCCACCGTTTCGAACACGCCGGTGATTTCCTCATGTCCAAGCCGCGCGGTTATGGATTCGCCCAGGCGTGCCGCGCGGTCCAGCCATGCCTGGCGCAGGGGCGCGAAACCGTATTGACGCAAACGCGTCTCGAGCGTGGCATAAGCCCCGGCCAACACCGTCAGGAATTCCTCTGGCGAGACATGCGCCCCCGTCTCTTGCAACAGGGCCACCGGCCGCAAGGCACGCGGCTCCAGCGCGTCACGCGTGGGCGGCTCGGTCAGGTTGACACCGACCCCAATTGCCAGTCCCGGCATCCCCCCCGGGCGCGGCACCGACTCCAGCAGAATCCCGGCCACCTTGCCGCCGTTGAGAAGCACGTCGTTGGGCCACTTGACGGCGAAAGGCTCGGTACGGCCGGTGGCCGCGACGAAGCTGTCGAACAGCGCCAGCGAGGCGACGAAAGACCGCAACGCCGCCAGAACCCCCGGAGCGACATCCGGTAGCACCAGCGTTGCCGCGAAATTGCCCTTGGGATTGGACCAGGCCCGGCCTCGGCGGCCACGCGCCGCGGTCTGATGATGCGCCAGGATCCATGTCGGCGCGGCGATCTCACCCATGCGCCGGGCGGCCTCGTCAAGTGTGCTGTCGACCTGTTCCAGAACGATCCGGTCATATTCCGCGGGCCATTGCGTCACGCTGGCAACCTCATCTTGCTGAGGGAAACGGGACTGGCACCCGGGCCGTAGCGGGCGGGAGCGCAAACGAAAGGGGCGGCGCACCACGGCACGCCGCCCGTCTCACAATCCGTTCCCCGAGGCTCAGTTGACAAGTGTCGCCGCGGCGGCGGCGGCCGCTCCCTCGATGCCGAAAAGGTTAACGACGCCCACGACCATGGCCACTGCCGAGGCTGTCAGGAACCCCCACAGAATCGGCGATTGCCCGGTTTCAAGCGCTTCGCCTTCCTCGCCGAAATACATGTAGTAGACGATCCGCAGGTAGTAGAACGCCCCGATCACCGACGCGACGACGCCGGCAACGGCCAGCCATGCCAGACCGGCCTCGTAAGCGGCGCGCAGCACGTAGAACTTGCCGAAAAAGCCCACCAGCGGCGGCACGCCCGCAAGGCTGAACATCAGGATCAGCATGGCCAGCGCGCGGCCGGGCTCGCGCTTGGCATACATGTTCAGGCTGGCAATATCCGTGACCGGTTGGCCATCGCGCTCCATCGTCATGATGAACGCGAAGGTGCCCACGTTCATCGTCACGTAGATCGCCATGTAAATCAGCATCGCCTGCACGCCGAAGGCGGTGCCGGCCGCGAGGCCCATCAGTGCGTAGCCCATGTGCGCGATCGAGGAATAGGCCATCAGGCGTTTGATGTTGGTCTGGCCGATGGCGGCAAACCCGCCCAGAAACATCGACAGCACCGACAGCACCGCAATCACCTGCCCCCAGTCATGACTGACCCCACCGAAGGCGTCGTGCAAGACCCGGGCAAGCAGCGCCATCGCCGCAATCTTGGGCGCGGTGGCAAAGAACGCGGTGATCGGCGTCGGCGCGCCTTCGTAGACATCCGGCGTCCACATATGGAACGGCACCGCCGATACCTTGAAGGCCAGCCCGGCGATGACGAAAACCAGTCCGAACAGCAGGCCAATCTCGGTCTGGCCGTCACCGGCGGCGACGATGATCCCGTCGAAGGCCGTGGTGCCCGCGAACCCGTAGACCAGCGACGCGCCATAAAGCAGCATCCCCGAACTCAGCGCGCCCAGAACAAAGTATTTCAGGCCCGCCTCGGTTGATTTGACGCTGTCGCGGCGCAACGCGGCGACAACGTAAAGCGCCAGCGATTGCAGTTCCAAACCCATGTAGAGCGCGATCAGGTCGCCGGCGCTGACCATCATCATCATGCCGGCGACGCTGAGCGCCACCAGGATCGGATATTCAAAGCGCAGCATGTCGCGCCGGACCATGTAGTCGCGGCTCATCAGCAACACCGCCGCAGCAGACAACAAGATCGCCACCTTCGCGAACCGGGCGAACCCATCATCGTGAAACATTCCGTGGAACGCGACGTTCGTGCCTTCACCGGTCAACCCGATCCATGCCGCGAGCACCGCGAAGATTGCCGCCGTCAGCCAGGTCAGCGCCCCGGCGAGGGCATCCTTGCCTGCATAGGACGCGACCAAGAGCGCGACCATCGCGTAGCCCGCCAGCAACGCTTCGGGCAGGATAATGTTCAGATCAGCCTGGATCATCGCTCAGGGCTCCCAGTTCAATGCGACGCGGCGACCTGCGTCACCGGCTCAACGCCGGCCGCAAGCGCCGTATCATGGTTTTGGATCAGCGCCTCGACAGAGGGGCCGATGATATCTAGGGCCAGCGCCGGATAGACACCCAGCAACAGGGTCATCGCCACGAGGGGTGCGAAAA
>JAABTI010000180.1 GCA_011389955.1 Paracoccaceae bacterium
CCGGCTACCACATGCAGGAGGCCGGCGCGAACCTGGTGCAGGAGTTGGCCTATACCCTGGCGGACGGGCGCGAATACGTGAAGGCCGCGATCGAGGCGGGCATGGACGTGGACAAGTTCGCCGGCCGGCTGTCGTTCTTTTTCGCCATCGGCATGAACTTCTTCATGGAGGCGGCCAAGCTGCGCGCCGCGCGGCTGCTGTGGCACCGTATCATGACCGAGTTCGACGCGCAGGAGGACCGATCCAAGATGCTGCGCACCCACTGCCAGACATCCGGTGTCAGCTTGCAGGAGCAAGACCCGTACAACAACGTGATCCGCACCGCCTATGAGGCGATGAGCGCGGTTCTCGGCGGCACGCAGAGCCTGCACACCAACGCGCTGGACGAGGCGATCGCGCTGCCCACGGATTTCTCCGCCCGCATCGCGCGCAACACGCAGTTGATCTTGCAGGAAGAAACCGGCGTTACCAACGTGGTCGATCCGTTGGCGGGGTCCTATTACGTCGAGCGGCTGACCCATGACCTGGCCGAGAAAGCCTGGGAGTTGATGGAAGAGGTCGAGCAGATGGGCGGCATGACCAAGGCCGTCGCCAGCGGCATGCCGAAGCTCAGGATCGAGGAAACCGCCGCCACCCGGCAGGCGATGATCGACCGCGGTGACGAGGTGATCGTGGGGGTCAACAAGTATCGCAAGGAAACCGAGGATCCGATCGATATCATGGATATCGACAACGCCAGGGTTCGCGATGGTCAGGTGCGGGCGCTGGAACGCATCCGCGCGGCCCGCGACGAGGCCGCCTGCACCGCCGCACTGGACGAGATGACCCGGCGTGCCAGGGAGGGTGGCAACCTGCTGGAAGCCGCGGTGGAGGCCGCGCGCGCCCGCGCAACCGTAGGAGAGATCAGCATGGCCATGGAAAAGGTGTTCGGCCGCCATCGCGCCGAGGTCAAGACGCTGGCGGGTGTCTATGGTGCCGCCTACGAGGGTGACGAGGGATTCGCCGCGATCCAGAAATCGGTCGAGGATTTCGCCGGGGAAGAAGGACGCCGGCCGCGCATGCTGGTCGTCAAGATGGGCCAGGACGGGCACGACCGCGGCGCCAAGGTGATCGCCACCGCCTTCGCCGATATCGGCTTTGACGTGGATGTCGGCCCGCTTTTCCAGACCCCTCAGGAGGCCGCGCAGGACGCCATCGACAACGATGTGCACGTCATCGGCATCTCCAGCCAGGCCGCCGGGCACAAGACGCTGGCGCCGCAACTCATCGAGGCCCTGAAAGAGCGGGACGCTGGCGATATCATCGTGATCTGCGGCGGCGTGATCCCGCAGCAGGATTACGAGTTCCTGAAAAAGGCGGGCGTGAAGGCCATCTTCGGACCCGGCACAAACATCCCCGACGCGGCGCAGGACATCCTGAAACTGATTCGCGAGGCGCGTGGCTGAGGCCGGGGTGGGGGCTGCGGAGCCCCCCAACGCCCTGCGGCATATTTCGGGCCGGGAAAGGATCACGGGCATGGTGGAACTGGATCACCTCGCGGTGGCGGCAGAGACGCTGGAAGCGGGCCGCGCACATGTCGAAGAGACATTGGGCGTGACGTTGCAGCCGGGCGGCGCACATGCGCGGTTCTCGACGCATAACATGTTGCTGGGGTTGGAGGACGGCCTGTATCTGGAGGTGATCGCCGTCGATCCGCAGGCCCCGGCGCCACAAACTGCGCGATGGTTCGACCTGGACCGATTCGCGGGGCCGGCCCGCCTGTCGAACTGGATCTGCCGCTGTGATCGGCTGGAGTCCGCGCTGGCGCTCAGCCCCGAGGGCAGCGGCGCACCGGTCGACCTGGAACGCGGCGACTTGCGGTGGCGCATGGCGGTGCCGGACGATGGCATCTTGCCGTTCGATGGCTGCTTTCCGGCGTTGATGCAGTGGCAGGGCGCTGGGCACCCGGCGGCGCGGCTGGCAGCCTTGGGATGCAGGCTCAGGCGACTGGTGCTGACCCATCCCCGGGCCGAGGCATTGCGCGCGGCGCTGGAGCCGCTGATCGACGATGCGCGTGTCGTGGTGGAGCCGGGCGCGACCGCGGCGATGGCGGCGGAATTCGACACGCCCCGCGGACGCCGGAGCCTGGGATGAGGATACGGGCCGCGCAGGCGCGTGATGCCGCAACGATCGCGGCGATCTGGAACCCGTTGATCCGCGACACCGCGACGACCTTTACCACCACGCCCAGGACGCCCGAGGGGCTGGCGCAGGAATTCGTCGCCTGCGCGACCGAGGGGCGGGCATTCCTGCTGGCCGAAGGAGAGGCCGGCGAGGTATCGGGCTTTGCCACTTACTTCCAGTTCCGCAAGGGGCCGGGCTATGCCCACACGATGGAACATTCTATCATTCTAGCGCAGGGGGCACGCGGCCGCGGCGTGGGCAGGGCGCTGATGACGGCGCTGTGCGATCACGCGCGCGGGGCGGGCGTGCATTCCCTGATCGCGGGGGTCAGCGCCGAGAATCCCGACGGTGTCGCTTTCCACGAGGCGGTGGGGTTTGCCCGCGTTGCGCGGCTGCCGCAAGTGGGGCGAAAGTTCGGTCGCTGGATGGATCTGGTTGTGTTGCAAAAGTTTCTGTGATGGTGCGCTGACAGGTTTCCCGGGAGCGGTTAGGATAGCGTCATGTCGATCTGGTCACGCATCACGGACGCGCTGTCGGCCCTGCGCAAGGGCGAAGGGCTGAGCGTCGTCTTCGACCGGCTGCGCGCTGGCGGTGCGCCGGAAAGGTCGGTTGCGTTCACCATTGCCGTGATCGCGTTGAGCGCGAAAATGGCCAAGGCCGATGGCCAGGTGACCCGCAACGAGGTAAGCGCCATGCGCGAGGTGTTCACCATCGCACCCAAGGACGAGCCGGGCGCGGCGCGGGTGTTCAACCTCGCGCGGCAGGACGTGGCCGGATACGAGGAATACGCCCACAAGATCCGCGCCATGTTCCGCGATGGGCAGGATTGCCTGTGCGACCTGATGGAGGGGCTGTTTCACATTGCCATTGCCGATGGCAATTACCACCCGTCCGAGGATGCCTTCCTGCGCCGAGTGGCCGAGATACTGGAACTGCCCGAGGCCGAGTTCCGCGCGATCCGGAGCCGCTTCGTGGCCGATGCGGCGCCCGACCCCTATGCCATACTGGGCGTGTCCCCCGACACCCCGCTGGAGGAGGTGCGCCGCGCCTGGAAACGCATGGTGCGCGAGACGCATCCCGATGCGCTGGCGGCGCGTGGGGTGCCGCAGGAGGCCGTCAAGCTGGCCGAGAGACGCATG
>JAABTI010000181.1 GCA_011389955.1 Paracoccaceae bacterium
GGCCTGCGTCGTGTCCATGCCGAGGCGGGAATTGTTGCCACTGATGTCGCCGTCCTGGAAGCTCAGAGCGCCGCCGAAGCGTGCGCGCGCAGCGCCCGCATCAAAGGTGTAGTCCATGCCTGCGGTGATGGTGTGCGATTCCAGGTCGTTGCCGCCGCCGAGCGAGCCGGTCGTGCCGCTCAGGTTGGCGTAGCCGCGCAGGCCGGCGATGTTGAACATTTCGTCGATGACCTGACCCTGCGTCGAAAGCACGCTGGAGCCGTCGCCGTTATCGCTGGGCATGGCCTGGGCCAGCAGCCGCAGCTTGTGCCGGATGTCCTGTGCCACGGTCATGGTCGCGTCGCGTATCGGAATGGCGAGGATCGCAACAATGCCCGATTCCGTCGCGGCGTTGATAACACAGGTCTGGAACGCGGCAGCGAACGGGGCGGCGGCGTCGCCCCCGGCTCGCAACTGGTTGAGGTCCGCCACGCAGCCCCCGTTGGTAGCCAGTGCCAGATCGGCGTAGTGGGCGATCGTGTCGCCATCGCCACCAGTGAATTGATCGAACCCGATCGAGGTAAAGGTCGCGCCATCTTGGGTCAGGGCAGTCTGGCCGTCCGTTGAGATGGCGTTGTCTCCGTCGACATTCTTGATCGTCACGTCAAGCATTGCCGCCAGGTTGACGCCCGCCGCGTTCATCGCATCGCGGATCGACCCGAAGGTAAGCGTGGCGTCGGTGTCGTCGCGGTCTTCGTCCGTCACCAGAACGAAAGTCGCGCCGCCGCCTATCGGATAGCTGGCCAGCGCGGCGTCGATCGCGGCATAGCCGTCCTCGGTTCCGCCGGTGGTGACGAGCCCCTGCGCAGCGGCCTTGAACTCCTACGCGGTGCCCAACTGCCCGGTGCCCACGGTAAACTCCCGCAGGTTTGCCGGGCCGGTCCCCGGACCCGCGAAGCCCATCAGCCCGTAATTGCGTTCGGTGAAACCGGCGATTTTCAGCGCCGGATCGATGTCGAGAACGAACTGCTCCAGAAAGGTCTGCTCGCCGGCCATGGAGCCGGATTCATCGACGAGAAAGATCGTGTTGGCGACGTTGCCGCCGGCGGTCTGTGCCGCGACCGGCGCGCCGATTGTCAAGGCGGCCATGGCGACCGAAGCGTAAAGATATTTCATTGAATAATTCCCCCGTTTTCACGATTAATCACACCAGCTAATACTTTCGTTAGTTGGACCGCGCGGATGGGTCAAGGCGTTTCCCCGGAAGGAGCATCGTCATTTTTGCTGACCGTTGCCTTTGGGTCGCATCCGGTGGGGCGACCAGGCTGTTTGGCCCGCCGCGCCGGAGGGCTCCACAGCCCCGGCCGTGATATATGACCGCACGCACGCGCCCGCGCTGCGCGCGCAGTGCCTGCGCGCATGTGCCCCGTCGTGAAGGTCTTGTAAGGCGGCGTTTCGCGTCTTGCAAATGTGCCATCGCGGCCATAGGTTCCGCCAAATTCGCGGGGGCTGGCCCCCGCCGGCCGGTTGCAACAAAAGGAAAGACCCTATGGAAGCCGTTGGACAGTTCATTCCTCTCATCCTGATTTTCGTGATCATGTATTTCCTTTTGATCCGGCCACAGCAGAAAAAGCTGAAGGATCACCAGAAGATGGTCGAGGCGCTGCGCCGCGGGGACCAGGTGGTCACGCAGGGCGGACTGATCGGCAAGGTGACCAAGGTCAAGGACGACAACGAGATCGAGGTCGAACTGGGCGAGGGCATCAAGGTGCGGGTGGTGAAGTCCACGATCGCCCAGGTGACCAGCAAGACCGAGCCGGCCGCATCCTAACTAACTGAAAAGGCGGGCGTCATGCTGCAAATCGACCTCTGGAAACGGGTGGTGATCTGGGCGCTGTGTGCGCTTGGCCTGCTGCTGGCGCTGCCCAATGCCTTCTATAGCCGCGTCGAGACGGCCAACGACGCAACCGCCAGGATCGAGGCCGGCGCAAGCGGTCCGGAGCTGAAGGACCGTGCGGCGATGTGGCCCGATTTCCTGCCGTCAGGTCTGGTCAACCTCGGATTGGACTTGCGCGGCGGCGCGCATTTGTTGGCCGAGGTGCAGGTCGAGGACGTGTATGAGAGCCGCCTGCAGGCGATGTGGCCCGAGGTGCGCGATCTGCTGCGCGAAGAGCGCGACCGCATCGGCACGATCCGGCTGCAACCGTCCGAGCCCGACACCCTGCGCGTGCGGTTGAATCAGAAGCCCGATCAGGCGCAGGCCGCCGCCGAGATGGTGCGCGGGCTTGCCCGGCCGGTCACCAGTTTGTCGGGCGCGGGAGCCAGCGATATCGAGGTCACCACAGATGGCGCTGCCGTCGTTGTGCGCCTGAGCGAGGCCGAGCGCCGTGCCACCGATGAGCGCACCGTAAAACAGGCGCTGGAGATCGTGCGCCGCCGCATCGACGAGGTCGGCACGCGCGAGCCGACGATTCAACGCCAGGGCAACGACCGTATACTGATCCAGGTGCCCGGCGTCGGGTCGGCGGCGGAGTTGAAGGAGATCATCGGCACCACCGCGCAACTGACGTTCCAGCCGGTCGTGAGTCGCACCTCGGACGAGGACGCGACTGCGGGCGCGGGCAACGAGGTGCTGCCGTCGCTCGATACGCCGGGGCAGTTTTACATCCTCGAACGTGCCCCGGTCGTCAGCGGCGAAGACCTGGTGGATGCGCAACCGGCCTTCGACCAGAACGGTCAGCCAGCGGTGAATTTCCGGTTCAACACCTCGGGTGCGCGCAAGTTCGGCGATTACACCGCCGAAAACATCGGCAATCCCTTCGCCATCGTGCTTGATGACGAGGTGATCAGCGCCCCGGTGATCCAGAGTCACATTCCGGGCGGCTCGGGGATCATAACGGGGGATTTCACCGTCGAGGAAAGCACCCAACTCGCCGTGCTTCTGCGTGCGGGTGCCTTGCCCGCGGAGCTGACATTCCTGGAGGAACGGACCATCGGGCCGGAACTGGGCGCGGACAGCATCGAAGCAGGCAAGATCGCCTGTATCGTGGCCTTCGCCGCCGTGTTGATATTCATGGCGCTGAGTTATGGCACCTTCGGGCTGTTCGCCAATGTCGCGCTGCTGCTCAATGTCGGCTTGATCTTCGGCTTGCTGTCTCTGATCGGGGCGACGCTGACGCTGCCGGGGGTCGCGGGCATCGTTCTGACCATCGGGATGGCGGTAGATGCGAACGTGCTGGTGTTCGAGCGTATCCGCGAGGAGGCGCGC
>JAABTI010000182.1 GCA_011389955.1 Paracoccaceae bacterium
TCTTGAGCGACCGCGAGGCGTAATAGGCATCGGCCTGCGCCCCCCCTTCGCGCGTGACGTGACCACGCACGCGGATTTGTCGGCGCAGGGATTTCCAGTGCGCCACGAAGGCCGCCTTGCCTGCCCCTTCAATCTCGCGCGCCTTGGTGCTTTCGTAATTGGTATAGAAAACAAAGGCGGTCGTTTCGACCTCCTTGAGCAGGACCATCCTGGTATTCGGCATGCCGCTTTCGTCCACGGTACTGAGCGCGATTGCGTTCGGGTCGTTGATCTCGGACTGCTCGGCCTCGGCAAGCCAGCGTCGTGCGATGTCGAACGGGTCGTCACCCGCGAAAATTCCGGTCCTGTCGCTCATCTGGATGTCTGTCTTTCTACATGGGTGGCCGGCAACTGCATGAGAGTTACCCGGCACGCCGCTCTTGATGGATCTGTGCCGATCCCCTAAAGGAAACGCACAGACAATACTGGGCGGGGAAATCGCAATGTCAAACGAACTCATGGCGGGTAAGCGCGGTCTTATCATGGGGCTGGCCAACGACAAGTCGCTGGCATGGGGCATCGCGCGCGCCTGTGCCGACGCGGGCGCGGAACTCGCCTTCACCTATCTCGGCGATGCCTTCTACAAGCGTGTCGCCCCCCTCGCCGAGCAAGTGGGCGCAAAACACCTGTTCAACTGCAATGTCGGCGACCCCGACTCACTGGACGAAACCTTTGCCGCGATTGAGAAAGCCTGGGGCAAACTGGATTTCGTGGTTCACGCGATCGGGTATTCGGACAAGAACGAGTTGCGCGGCCGCTACGTGGATACGAGCCGCGACAATTTCGCCGCGACCATGGATATCTCGGTCTATTCCTTCACTGCCGTGGCGCAGCGCGCGGAAAAACTGATGTCCGACGGCGGCTCGATGCTGACCCTGACCTATTACGGGGCCGAACAGGTCATGCCGCATTACAACGTGATGGGCGTCGCCAAGGCCGCGCTCGAGGCGTCGGTCAAGTATATCGCCGAGGATCTGGGCAAGGACGGTATCCGCGTCAACGCGATCAGCGCCGGCCCGATCAAGACCCTGGCAGCCAGCGGCATCGGCGATTTCCGCTACATCCTGAAATGGAACGAATTGAATTCGCCGCTGCGCCGCAACGTGACGATAGATGACGTCGGCAAGTCGGCGCTGTATCTGCTCTCGGATCTGGGTAGCGGCGTGACCGGCGAGTGTCTGCACGTCGATGCCGGCTACCATATCGTCGGCATGAAGGCTGTCGATGCTCCGGACATCGACGCAACGCAGCGATAATCGCGCCTTGTTCCCCGCACGCGGGGGCGATCCGCACATCAGCAAGAGAGAGGGGCGCATGACCGATCGCCTGCCGCATGAAAAGGGGTTCCACATCAGCTGGGACCAGATCCACCGTGACAGCCGCGCACTGGCATGGCGGTTGCAGGAGCTCGGCCCGCAGGAGGATGGCGGGTGGCGCGTCGTCGTCGCGATTACCCGCGGCGGCATGGCGCCTGCGATGATCGTGGCGCGCGAGCTGGATATTCGAACCGTCGACACCATCTCGATCAAGTCCTACAACCATCAGACCCAAGCCGAGGCGACCGTTCTGAAATCGCCGGACGCGACCTTGGTGGGTGACGGCGAAGGGGTTCTGATCGTGGATGATCTCGTCGATAGCGGCAAGACGCTGGAACTGGTGCGACAGATCTACCCCAAGGCCCATTGCGCAACCGTCTACGCCAAGCCGGAAGGACGCGACCAGGTCGATACCTTCATCACCGAGGTCAGCCAGGACACCTGGATCTTCTTTCCCTGGGACATGGCCCTGCAATATGTCGAGCCCTATCGCGGCACGGACTGATACCGGCCGCAGACGCCGGATTACGCGAAGGACAACGACATGCCCCACAGCCGCACCAATGCAACCTTCAGCCCGCCCGTCATGGAGGCGCGCCGTTGGCTGGAAGGGGTGGAATTCTCGCCGGAAAGACCGCTCATCAACGTAAGCCAGGCAGCTCCGGTCGAGCCCCCGCCCGAGGCATTGCGTCACGCCATCGCCGAGGCCGCGATGAACCAGCCGCAAGCGCATCTTTACGGTCCCGTGCTGGGCCGGCCAGACCTGCGCGAAGAGGTGGCGGCGCAATGGTCGGCCGCCTATGGCGGGCGGGTCGCGGCGGCGAACGTGGCAATCACTTCGGGCTGCAACCAGGCGTTTCGCGCGGCCATCACCATGCTTTGCGGCGAAGGTGACGAGGTCATTCTGCCGACACCGTGGTACTTCAATCACAAGATGTGGCTGGACATGTCCGGGGTGCGGTCGGTGGCGCTGCCGACCGGCTCCAGCCTGCTGCCCGACCCGGAGGCCGCGGCGGCGCTGATAACGCCGCGCACGCGCGCGATCGTGCTTGTCACGCCCAACAACCCCGGCGGCGTGGAATATCCTTCGGACCTGATCCGCACCTTTGCCGATCTGGCACGCGCGCGGGGCCTGGCCCTGATCGTGGATGAAACCTATCGTGACTTTCACAGCAGCACCGACGCGCCGCACGACCTGTTCACCGACCCCGACTGGGACGAAACACTGATCCAGCTTTATTCGTTCTCCAAGGCGTATCGCCTCACCGGGCATCGCGTGGGCGCGATGGTGGCCAGCCCGGCAAGGCTGGCACAGGTGGAAAAATTCCTCGATACGGTCACGATATGTCCCAACCAGCTGGGCCAGATCGCGGCGCTGGAGGGAATGCGCAACCTGCGCCAGTGGCTTTCCGGGGAACGAGCGGAGATCCTGACCCGCCGCGCGGCGATCGAGGCGGAAATGCCCCGGTTGGCCGATGCGGGCTGGCGGTTGCTGGGCGTTGGCGCGTATTTTGCCTACCTGCGTCATCCGTTCGCGATACGATCGGATGATCTTGCGCGTGACATGGTGCGTAAGGCCGGCGTGCTGGCCCTGCCCGGCACCATGTTTACACCGGATGGCGATTCCGAAGGCGCGGCGCAATTGCGCATTGCCTTCGCCAATGTCGATTCGGATGGCATATCGCAGCTTTTCCAGCGCCTCGGTGCGCTGGAGCTTCCCCTTGCTCCGCCATCCGTCAGCGCGTAGACACAAGCGCCAGAAGGCCCGGAAATTTTCCACGCAAAGGACACCCACATGGCAAGCGGCGGCGGCAGCATTACCAAGACACTGGTCTGGATCCTGATGGGGATGTTGATCCTGGGCCTCGGG
>JAABTI010000183.1 GCA_011389955.1 Paracoccaceae bacterium
GTCGATCGCCGCGGCGGCCGAGGCCTCGGTCTCGAGCGGGCTGCGCGCGGGCGGCTCGACCATCAAAAGGACCTTGCCCTCATAGAGCAGCTCCATCCGGGCCACGAGCATAGCGCCCAGAACACCCCCCAGCACCATGCACAGCACGACCTCGCGGAACCGGCGGCGCAGGAACGCGCCCCATTGCCGGAACATGTCGGCAAGGGTCTGGGTCTCGAACCCGCTTGCGGGGATGTCGTGGCCGGCCCCCTGCGCCACGGTGTCGGCCCTGTTCCCGGTCATCACGACCCCGTCCCGCGCAGAACGACCAGGGACGTCAGCACAAGTATGCTCATATCCCGGCGCAGCGTCATGGTTTCGACATAACGCAGATCCATCTCGACCCGCTCGGCATAGGTGGTGGCGCGACCGCGCCCGACAACCTGCCACAGCCCCGTCATGCCCGGCCGGACCGACAGGACGACACCGGCACCACGGCCATATCGTTGCAGCTCCTCCCGGGTCACAGGGCGCGGCCCGACGATGCTCATGTCACCGCACAGCACGTTCCACAGCTGTGGCAATTCATCCAGGCTGGTCTTGCGCAGAAAGCGCCCGACGGGCGTGACACGGTGATCTTTCGACAGCTTGAAATTCGCGCGCCATTCGGCGGCGGCCTCGGGATCGCGGGCCAGGATCGCCGCCAGCCTGCGCTCGGCATCCAGCACCATCGTGCGAAACTTGACGCATCCGAAAGATCGCCCTCGCAATCCGGCACGCCGATGCACAAAGAACGGCGTGCCACCGTCCTGCGCCACCAAAAGCGCAATAAGAACCAGCAGCGGCGACAGCACAATCAGCAGCACCCCCGCAATAACAATGTCCAATGCGCGCTTTCCATGAGTCTCGTAAAAGGAAAGCAATCGGCGCGGTTCGTTATTTGTTCTTAAATCTCTTGTATTGCCCAGCCGCACAGGCACGACCGGACCATTGAAATTCGACATCGTAAGCCCCCCAGCTTTGGATGTGCCTTAATTTCGCCACAAATCGTACAAAAAGTCGCCTTAAAACTACGTCAGCCACGGCAAACAAGCAGTCAAAATTTACCATTGTTAACGAAACAGAGTGTTTCGCTTTCGCCTCTTGTATTTGATTTGGGAGCCGTGACGTCAGGTGTAATGGCTCTCCCGAATGGCGATCTGCAGGGGAAAGGGCCCGGGCAGGACACCGCGGGCATATCAACCATGGCGGTAGCAAAGTGAGCAGGAAAATCAAGGTCTTGAACATATGCGAAACCGCCCGGGGCGGTGTCGGAATCTATCAGAACATCATTGCAGGCTTGGCCGAACGCAATATCGAGATGCACCATCTTGTGCCAAAACAGGATGCCGATTTCCTTGACGACACCCTGTGCCTGCACCGCTTTGACCGGCCACGGCGGGGCGTGAATGCAACCATGGCGATGATGCGCCGGTTTCGCCACGTTCTCGCCACAATCGACCCGGATCTGTGTTTCTTCCACAGCAGTTTCGCGCTGGCCTGCCTTGTCCAGATGCGCGCCCGTCGTGACCTGCGCCCGGCTCTTTATTGCCCGCATGGCTGGGCGGTGTCGAATTATGCCCAAGACTCGGGCAAGGCCCGCGTGATTCGAGCCATCGAGGGACGTTTAAGCGGGCTGGCCGATTCGGTTGTGTGCGTCTCACAGCACGAGGCCGCAATTGCCACGGCGCATGAATACCGGGGGCGGTTCGAGGTCATTGAAAATGCGGTGCCGGACGCGGCCCCCGATGCACGGGGCGATCTTTTCGCCGATACGCCGGATGCGCTGCACCTGCTGTTCGTCGGACGGCAGGACCGGCAAAAGGGGTTCGACATACTGGCCCGCGCCCTGGATGCCACGGGCCGCGACGATCTGCGGCTGCATGTGATCGGCGGCAAGGTGCGGGGCGACGGGCCGGATACGATCATGCCCGGGGCCGCCCGCGCCGTGGGCTGGGTCGCCCATTCCGAGATCGACAGCTGGTATCGCTCGGCCGATGCGCTGATCGTGCCGTCGCGTTGGGAGGGGCTGCCCCTGGTCATCCCCGAGGCATTGCGCAACGGCACGCCGGTTCTGTGCGCCGAGCGCAGCGGGATGCAGGATCTGATCACGCGCGGGCAGACCGGCGATCATTTTCCGCTGGACCACGACGCGCTGACCGCGCTGCTGCGGGGGTTGGACAAATCCGCCCTGCGTGCGATGCGCCCCGCCGCCCGCGCCGCCTTCGAGGCGCGCTTTACGGTGGAGCGGATGCTTGACCAGCTCGAGGCGCTGATCCGGCGCGAGCTGCGTCAGGACGGGGCAGATCAGGACGGGGTGGTCGCGCGGCGCCGGCCGGCGTGAACCAGCACAAGCTCGCAGCAGGCAAATCCCAGCACGACAAAGAAGTGACGCCAGTGCAGCAGGTCGACCACCAGGCCATTGACGATCTGCCCGGTCAGGATGGCGAACACCATGAAACGCAAGAGCCTGCGCGGATCGTTCACGGCAAACGAGCGCCACAGGCCGATCATCACCGCGCCGATGGCCCCGAAAAAGGTGGCAAAACCCAGCCAGCCGTTTTCGACCATGACCTTGAGAAAGATGTTGTGCGGGTCCAGGTCGAACTCGCTCTGGGGAAAATCGGCACGCCGGACAAAATGGCCCGGGCCGATGCCCAGCGGTTCGCGCATCGATATGGTATAGGCCGTGACCCAGTTCGAAAACCGCTCGGTGTCGTAATACTGAAGCTGCGCGCGCTGCGCGAAAAAATCGTCCAGCCCAAGCGCGCCCAGCAGAAAGGGCAGGCCGATCGCGACGGCCCCCCCCGCGATCACCAGCAGCGCCAAAAGCCATTTCATGCCATCCAGTGACCGGGTAAAGACCGCGATCAGCGCCAGGAACACCAGCACGACACCCGCCGCATTCACCCAGGCCCCGCGTGAGAAGGTCAGGACCATCAAGGCCAGCACGAAAAGCGACAGCCCAATCATGACCAGCCGCGCGCGGGCCCGGGCCAGCAACGCGCGGGCCAGCAGGACAAAGCCGCCCACGGCCATGTAGGGACCATAGACATTCGGGTCCTTGAACAGCGGCGACAGCCGCAACCCCTCGTCCGAGCGGAAATAGAGATCGACCGGCCCCGGCGCCACACCCGCCAGGGCCGCCACGCCGACCAGCCCGCCGCAGATCGTGCCCAGAACAAATGCCTTATACAGCGCGTCAAC
>JAABTI010000184.1 GCA_011389955.1 Paracoccaceae bacterium
CATATCCGGTTTCACCTTGACCGGCCGGATGCGGTGTTCGTGTCGTACATGGAGTTGCGCAACCTGACTGCCGAGAATTTCGAGGTGATCGAGGGGTTGCGCCGCACCTACGAGGATCAGTTGGAACAGATCCTGCGCGAGGGGGTGCGCGACGGGGTTTTCACCGTGCCGGACAGCAAGATCGTCACGCTTGCGGTGATCGCGATGCTGACCGGCGTGACGACATGGTATCGAAGTGCCGGGCGCCTGAGTGTGGCCGAGGTCGAACAGATCTACTGGGACATGGTGCGCAAGGCGGTTTGCGCGGTTTAGGAGCGCGTGCGGGTGCATTGGCCCTCGCATCCGGGAGCTTGGCACGCTAATCATCCGTGGCGCGACCAATGAGGGGAAGAAGCCGATGACAAGTGACACCGAACAGGCCAGTGACGCGAAGCATGGCCGCCCGGCGGACGAGCCGCCCGAGGTTCTGGCGCGTGTCGGTGCGACCGGTGTGCGCCGTGTCATCGGCATCGGGATGCTGGTGCTGCTGGGCGGTGCGATGCTCTACATCGCCATTACGACCCCCCCGCAGGAGCCGTGGTGGCAGGTATTCCTGCTGGTCGTCGGGGTGGCGGCGCTTGTTCTGGCCGACAGTATGCGCCGCGCAACGCAAGAGCATCTGGAGCTGACCGAGGCGGGTCTTCGCATGAGCGACGGCACCATGGTCGCGCCGCTGGACATGATCCGCGGGATCGAGAGGGGCATGTTCGCCTTCAAGCCATCAAACGGTTTCATACTGCGCCTGTCCGAGCCGCTGGGGCGGCGTTGGCTTCCGGGGCTGTGGTGGCGCGTCGGGCGGCGCGTCGGCGTGGGCGGTGTCACGCCCCGGCCACAGACCAAGTTCATGGCCGATACGCTGCAGGCGCTGATGGCCGAACGCGGCATGTACGACTGAGGCGCGTTTCGCGCGGCGCGGTCAGGACTTCCAGACCAGTTTCGGCGCGAAACGCGGGCGGGTGAAGACACGATTGTGCAGATCGGTCGAAAGCACGCCCACATTGAACGGTGCCGTGTAGCGTGACCAGGTCTCGACAACGATGAGGCGTTCCCCGTCCGGGACCACCGGCAGCACGTCGCTCATGTCCGATACGTTCGAGTTGCTCAAAGCACTAACGTCGCCGCGCGTCTGGGACCAGTCGCGGCGGAACTTTTCGCGTTTCGCGTCCCACCGGACCACCGTCACGCGCAATCGCGCGGTTGGGTCGGCCCGCACAAGGAACTTGAACATCTTGTCCATGCCATCGAGGTAATCGTTGTCGATCGCCGTGGTTTCGCGCGAGAGCATGTCGCCGATAGTGAAGGAGGCCTTCTGGTTGATGCTGGTTTGCTGGTAGGCATCGAAGAACACGAACATCGCCATGTAGGCCCAGAACAGAAGCGGCAGGATCACGACGGCTTCGACCGCGACCGTGGCGCGCGTCTCGTCGCGGAACCTGCTCAGGGAGCTCTTGATCGAATGCAGAATGGTCATCACAGCGGCTCCTGCACGAATGCGGAACTGCTCACCATGGCGGCATAGCCCGCCCCGTCCTTGGTCAAGGCGTTGCCCAAGCCGGTGAGCGGAAAGATCGGGCGGTATTTCACGCAAACACGGATCAGCATCAGCTGGTTTTCCTGGCCGTTTTCGAAAGAGCGCACGGGTTTGACATCTTTTGCCTGGTTGGTGCAGTCAGGTGTCGGATCCGGTTCGACCCAGTTGCGCGGATCGACCTGAATCATTTCGATGCGCAGGTTCTGGCCGCAGTCGGGGATCATACCGGCCCGGTCGCAGATACGTGTCTTGAGTTCGCTGTGTTGCGGCGCGGTGCCGGTGCCAAGGCGGATATCGCGCACCGTAAGATCCAGCGCGCGTTCCAGCATCGTGTGCCGCATTGTAATGAAGCCAAGTTCTACCGACGAGAGCATGAAGAACACCATCACCGGGAACATGATGACAAATTCAAGGGTCGGGTTGGCCCGCTCATCGCGCCAGAACCGCATGAACCGGGTGAGGGCGCTCGTCATTGCGTCAACCTCAACTTGCGGATCGACGCGGCGATCGACTTGAACGCCTCTTCGATTTCAAGGCCGTCAACGTCGAAATAGTGACTGGGCGAGCTGGCACAGCGTTCCAGCACACGGCGTCCCCCGCGGGGGGCTTCGAAGCCGATGGTGAACACGATCACGCCTTCATCCTTGGTGGCATCACAGACGTGATCGGTGTGCTGGTCCTTGGCCGTGCCGTTTCGGAAGGAAAAGGCGGAGTTGTACCATTTGGCCCAGGCGTTGCCGGCGAATTCATAGTTGTAGTGGGCATTCCATGCCAGCGAGACCTGCGCCCAGAGTTCCGGATAGGTCATGCGCACGGCAGTGCCGGGTTCATCGCGTTCTTCGCAGTAGTATCTCCACCCCCGCCTCCAGCAATCCTCGGTCGTGCCATTGCCGTAGGGGTGGTCGTTCCAGCTGTTGTCGTGCGGCCAGTAGTAGTTGTCCTCCGTGTTACTTTTGCGGACGGAATACTTGCGCTCCTCGGCATTGTACCAGACATCCGAGTCGCCGTCGCGCAGGGACGGATTGAGCATATACTGGTTCGTATTCTGACCATCCGACATCAGGACAACGATCTTGAGTGTCTCACCATCGCGGTAAGCGGATGGACGACCATCAAAATCGGCGTTGATCTCGCCAGCAGAGACAAGGTCGCTGACAACGCTGCGGGTTCCGGGGTCAAGCAGGGCGGTGCCCCATTTCATCCCGATATCGATCGAGGTGTTGCCGGTCGCGGTAAGACTGTTGATATGGTTGTAGAGCGTTGTGCGATCCCCCGATAGCGGCAGGATTTCCGAGCCTGACCGGGTCGGGCAGACCGGCCTGCTGATTGGGTCTTCGGAATAGGTGAACACGTCGAAATGCGCTGTGCGCTCCATCTCGATGTTCCGCGGCAGGTCGGCGCGGCTGTATTGATTGGCGTTGAAGTTCACGCAGTGCGAGTAGTTGTGCTCACTTGTCGTGGTATACTGGTCCAGCAAGGTTTTGCCGGCGTTGACCTGGGTGGCGTAGGGCACGATCGAGATCGATACTTTACCCTCTTCGGAATTTTCCAGAATCGTGTCCACGAAACCGCGCGCGGCGGGTTTGAGGCGGTTGAGCCGGGAATTGCTGTTCATCGAGCCCGAGATAGATCGGAAGAGCG
>JAABTI010000185.1 GCA_011389955.1 Paracoccaceae bacterium
TGGCATCGACGATGTTTGGGCTGACCCCCACCGTGGACCAGCGGCGGCCGTGCCCGTCTTCGCTGTCGATCACGACGCGGGTCACGGCCTCGGTTCCGCCCTGGGTGATGCGCACCTTGAAATCCACCAGCCGCATGTCGTCGATCGCCGCTTGGTAGGGGCCCAGATCCTTGGCCAGCGCCTTGGCCAACGCGTTGACGGGGCCGCGGTCGCTTCCGGCCTCGTCCATCGACTCGCTGACCGACAGCTTCTTGACGCCGTCCACCTTCACCACCACGACCGCCTCGGACAGGCTTACCATGCGGTCATACTTGTTCTTGCGGCGTTCCACCGTGACCTTGTAGCGCTTGACCTCGAAAAAGCGCGGGCTCTGGCCCAGTTCGTCGCGGGCCAGCATCTCGAAGCTGGCCTGCGCCGTGTCGTAGGAATAGCCCTCGTCCTCGCGCGCCTTGATCCGATCCAGTATCCGGCCCAGTGCCGGGTCGCCGGGTGGAACCTCGATCCCCGCCTCGGCAAGGCGGCGGCGCAGGTTGGACTGCCCGGCCTGGTTGGACATCGGAATGATCCGTTCGTTGCCGACGGCCTCGGGCTGGATGTGCTCGTAGGTATCGGGCGCCTTGAGGATCGCGCTGGCATGCAGCCCGGCCTTGTGGGCGAAGGCCGAGCCGCCGACATAGGCCGCCTGCCGCATCGGCACACGGTTGAGGATGTCGTCCAGCCTCCGGCTGCTGCGCGTCAGCCGGGCCAGCGCCTCGGGGCTGACGCCCGTCTGGTAGCGGCTGGCATAGGGTTCCTTGAGCAGCAGCGTCGGGATCAGCGCCGTCAGGTTGGCGTTGCCGCACCGTTCGCCCAGCCCGTTCAGGGTGCCCTGCACCTGTCGCGCGCCGGCCTCCACCGCGGCCAGCGATCCCGCGACGGCGGTTTCGGTGTCGTTGTGGGTGTGGATGCCCAGCCGGTCGCCGGGGATGCCGGCGGCGATCACCTCGGACACCACCTGCCCGATGCGCGCCGGCAGCGTGCCGCCATTGGTGTCGCACAGCACGATCCACCGCGCGCCGGCGTCATGGGCGGCGCGCAGGCAGGCCAGCGCGTAGTCGCGGTTGGCCGCCCAGCCGTCGAAGAAATGCTCGGCGTCGAACAGCGCCTCGCGCCCCGATGCGACCATGTGCGCCACCGATTGCGAGATCGCGTCGAGGTTTTCCTCAAGCGTGATCCCCAGCGCCGCCTCGACATGGTAGTCGTGGGTCTTGCCGACCAGGCAGACCGAGGCGGTGCCGGCGTTCATCACCGCCGCCAGAACGTCGTCATTGGCGGCCGAACGGCCTGCCCGCTTGGTCATTCCGAAGGCGGTCAGGCGGGCCGAAATGGCCGGTGCGGCCTCGAAAAAGGCGCTGTCGGTGGGGTTGGCGCCGGGCCAGCCGCCCTCGATGTAATCGACGCCCAGTTCATCCAGAAGGCCCGCGATCTCGACCTTCTCGGGGGTCGAGAAGCTCACCCCCTGCGTCTGCTGCCCGTCGCGCAGGGTGGTGTCGTAGAGATAGAGGCGATGCTTGGTCATCGGGCAATCTCCGCCGGGCTGGCCGCTTTTTGGGACGTCGGTATCACGTCGGTATCGGGTCGGTATCGCGCCGGTGCGATGAACGCGGCTTGCCACGGGCAGCGCCGGAGCCGTGCGGGGCGGCCAGAGCGCGTTGCGCGCAATCGCAAACGCGCAAAAGACGGGCACGCGGCCGCCCGGGCGGAATGACTGGACAGGACGCACATCATGTCAGCCCCTCCAGCTTGGCGGGGTCGAAATCGGGACCGGGCACGAGGTCCACGCCCTCCTTGCTCATGCGCACCTCGACGCCCGCACCGACAAGAGCGGCTTTCAGGCGGTCAACTTCGGAGAAGTCCTTGGTTTGCTTTGCGTTTGCGCGGGCCGCTTCAAGCATCTCGCCAAAGGCGGTCAAATCATACCCGGTCTGCAATGACTTCTCATAGAACCCTGCCAAATCCAGCCCGAGCAAATATGCGCCCGCCAGCAATCGTCGCAGAACTGTATCAAGTTCATCGCTCGTCAGTTCGGCCCGTGCTGGATAATGAAGTTGTTTGGTCATTTTTTGCAAAGTGGACAGAGCAAAACGCGTATTCAAATCCTCGCAAAGGGCCTCAACCAATTCCCGATCTGCGTAAGCTCTAGAAAAGCCGGTCGGATCGGATCGAAACTCTTGTATGATCCAATGCGAGGTTCCGATTTCATTTGCCCAAAAATCGACATGACGGGTTGCCTCCCGCGCCTTCTCCGCGGTCCAGTCCATCGGCTTGCGGTAATGCGTTTGCAGGAAAACGAAGCGGATCACCTCGCCCGGCACGGGCTTGCCGCCGGGGCCGCGGCCTTCCAGCAAGTCGCGCACGGTAAAGAAGTTGCCAAGGCTCTTGGACATCTTGCGGCCTTCGACCTGCAACATCTCGTTGTGCATCCAGTAGCGGGCGAAGTCGCCCTCGGGGTGGGCACAGCAGCTTTGCGCGATCTCGTTCTCGTGGTGGGGAAACATCAGGTCGCCGCCGCCGCCGTGGATGTCGAAGGTATGCGGATGGTGCTGCGCCTCTTCGGACAGCTCATCTTTTATGTCTTCCCACAACAGCTTATCCGACATCGCCGAGCACTCGATGTGCCAGCCCGGCCGTCCCCGGCCAACTTCCCTGCCTTCCCAAACCGGCCCGTCCCATCCCGGCTCGTCATTCTGCGCGGGTTTCCAAAGCACGAAATCCATCGGGTTGCGCTTGTAGGGCGCGGGGTCCACCCGCGCGCCGGCGATCATGTCATCGACGCTGCGACCGGAAAGCGCGCCGTATTTCTCGCGCCAGCTATCGACCGCGAACAGGACGTGGCCCTCGGCCACGTAGGCGTGGCCGCTTTCCAGCAAATCCTCGATCATCGCCACCATCTGCGGGATGTAATCGGTGGCGCGCGGCATGTGGTCGGGCTCCAGCGCGCCCAGCTCGCTCATGTCGTCGAGGAACCACTGCGTCGTTTCGGCAGTGATCTTGTCGATCGGTTGTCCGGTCTCGTCGGCGCGCTTGATGATCTTGTCGTCCACGTCGGTGAAATTGCGCACGTAGGTGACGTGATCCGGGCCGTAGACGTGGCGCAGCAGCCGGT
>JAABTI010000186.1 GCA_011389955.1 Paracoccaceae bacterium
TGAAGGTTACGGAATCTCATGGGTTTTCTCCGTTGCGCTGGTGAGGCATGAAGAAGTGAACAGGACGTTGCCGCCGGGTGCCTTGACTTTCGTTAAGATCGGCAGGCGGTGGTTGTGAATAGAGATGTCTCCGGCACCCAGGGAAAAGGCATCGACCGATGGGATGGATCGAATTCGCACTCGCCATGACGCTGTTCATGGCCTCGCACCGCATCCCCGCCGCGCTGGGGGTGAAAGAAGCGCTGGTGCGGGCGCTTGGCGCGCGCGGCTATACCGTGCTGTTCAGCCTCGCCTCATTGGCGCTCCTGTTCTGGGTGATCCTCGCTGCGGCGCGCGCGCCCTTCGTTCCGCTTTGGGACCAGACGCTGGAGGTGCGCTGGGCGGTGAACCTGATGATGCCGCTGGCCGTGGGACTTGCCGCTTTCGGCATCGCCGCGCCCAACCCCTTTGCTTTCGAAGGGCGCGCCGACGGGTTCGACCCCGACCATCCGGGCATTGCCGGGCTGACTCGCCAACCGCTGCTCTGGGCGCTCTTGCTGTGGTCATGCGCGCATCTGTGGGCCAAAGGCGATCTGGCGCATGTGATCCTGTTCGGCACGTTCGCCGGGTTCTCGGCGCTGGGCATGTGGATCGTCGAGGCGCGGCGGCAGCGCGCGATGGGGGCGGAAGGGTTTGACCACGCGGCCCGACGCACCGGACTTCTGCCCTTTGCCGCGCTGATTTCGGGGCGGTGGCGCCCCGCGTCCGGGCCGTCGGTGGCCCGGCTTGCCCTCGTGTTCGGGGCCTGGGCGTTGCTGTGGTATCTGCACCTGCCGGTGATCGGCGTCTCGCCCCTGCCCTGACCGGTGCCGCGCCTCAGCGGTTCCAGGCGTTGGCGGGGTCTTCCTCGACATAGGTTCGCAGCCGGGCGACATCCGCGATGCGGGCCTTGTTCTGCTTGATCGTCACGCCCTCGGGCTTGAGCTTGGCGAAGGCCCGGCTCAGGCTTTCGGGCTTCATCCCAAGGCGCCCGGCGATCAGCACCTTGTCATAGGGCAGGGTCACCTCGCAAGGTCCGTCGTCGCATGGCGCCAGTTCGCACAGGAATTCCGCCACCCGCTGCGCCCCGGTGCGCGCCTTCATCGATTCGAGTTGAGACACCAGGCTGTGCAGATGCGCAAAGGTCGAGGACAGCATCGCGATCGCCGTCTCGGGGGAATTGCGTACCCCGCGCAGATAGCTTTCGGCCTCGACACGCAACAGCGTGCAGGGCGTGACGGCCTCGGCGGAAACCGGATAGACATCCTTGCGAAAGGCCACCGCCTCGCCAAAGCTGCGCCCGCGGGTGAACACCCCGACGATCGCCTCGGCCCCGTTGGCCGCGATCCGGTAGAGTTTGACCCAGCCTTCCAGCACGATATAGATCGCGTTCGCGGTCTCGCCCTGCAGGAAAATCGTCTGCCCGCGGTCGAACCGGGTCATATGCGATTCGCCGAGGATTCGGTCGACCTCGCCCTCCGGAACGCTTGTCAGCAAGAGTGTCTGGCAGGCAATCTGCCTGTGTTCCGGTGTCATGTCCCGCTCCCGCCGTTGCGCCCGCTCTCCATTGGTTACGCGACCCCCCCCCGACAAGGCAAGCCGTTCCAGCCCCTGACTCGCCCTCCATGGCGGACTGACGGCGGGACCAGGCCATTGCGCCGCAATGAAGCCCGTGGTGCCCGGGCCAGGCCTTCCGAATTGTCGGTCGGAAAGATTTTTCCATCACGACTTCGTCTTCAGGTTGTTCGGGGTCCTGGGCACGCGACGATCACGCCAACCTCGGATTCCAACCGGACCCGGCATCGGAGCCGGAAGATGAACTGGAAAATTTCGGGGGTTCAATTCCTCAAATCCATCGCGAGGGACAGACGCCGGACAGGTTTCAGCCCTTATTTCATTGACCTGCAAAGACTTGCGAGATTCTTTTCCCGAAAAGGCTGAGTCAAGCGCGAAGTTTCGTTGCCCCCGCGCAGAGCATGTTGCTAATTTCCTATCTGCGAGTCACATCGCACCTGGGGGACAAGCCATGCGAAGGGCCATTCCAGCCTCGGTCAACGAGGCGGCCGGCATCCGTATTTTAGCAAGCTGCTGCTGCTGAATCTTGTCCATTTCTACGTCGCGCCACTCGGGCGTGATCGTGCCGGTGGGACAACCGGCCAGACCCTCGGGTGTTGTGGCGTATGATGTAGTTGGTCAATCACCATGTGATACCGGCCTGCCATTCGGGGTGAGGTCATGGATGTCCTTTAGGTTGAGCAACCTACGGCTCGTGTTGTGAGGCTCGTGGCAACGGATCACGGGTTCGGGCGCCGTTTGAAGGAATGAGAAACGTGGATCAGGAACAGATGACACAAGAACAATGGGGACAGGTTCAGCAAACACTCCTGCAAACGGTCGGGCGCAACAATTTCAAGAACTGGATCGAACCGCTGCAATTTGACAACCTGTCCGACGGTGTCGCGACCTTTCACGTTCCCACCAGTTTTCTCGGCAATTACGTCAGCCAGAATTTCGGGGACGTGATCCGCTACCAGATGTCGGCCACCGGCGCCGATGTGCGGCGCGTGCGTTTCGAAGTGACCGATCGCGCGGCCAGGCCGGTGCCACCGCCCGAAGCCCAACAGGCCAGATCGCCCGCGAACGGACAGGCCGGCCCGCCCGTTCATGCCCCGAAACGCCCTTCGGCGCAGGACGATCTGTTGCCCGCCGCGCCGTTGGATCCGCGTTTCACTTTCGAGCGTTTCGTCGTTGGCAAACCCAACGAGCTGGCCCATGCCGCCGCGCGGCGGGTTGCCGAAGGCGGTGCTGTCACCTTCAACCCGTTGTTCCTTTATGGGGGGGTGGGGCAAGACCCACCTGATGCATGCCATCGCGCACGAGTTGTCGTCGCGCCGGCCCGATCTCAATGTCGTCTATCTCTCGGCCGAACAGTTCATGTATCGGTTCGTGCAGGCCCTGCGCGACCGCAAGATGATGGATTTCAAGGAGTTGTTCCGCTCGGTCGATGTGCTGATGGTCGATGACGTGCAATTCATCGCCGGCAAGGACTCCACGCAGGAGGAATTCTTCCACACCTTCAACGCCCTGGTGGACCAGAACCGGCAGATCATCATCTCCGCCGAC
>JAABTI010000187.1 GCA_011389955.1 Paracoccaceae bacterium
AAGAAGGAAATGGTCGAGGCGAACCTGCGGCTGGTGATCTCCATCGCCAAGAAATACACCAACCGCGGCCTGCAGTTCCTGGACCTGATCCAGGAGGGCAACATCGGGCTGATGAAGGCCGTGGACAAGTTTGAATATCGCCGCGGCTACAAGTTCTCGACCTACGCCACATGGTGGATCAGGCAGGCGATTACCCGGTCCATTGCCGATCAGGCCCGCACCATCCGCATCCCCGTCCACATGATCGAGACCATCAACAAACTGGTCCGCACCGGTCGCCAGATGCTGCATGAGATCGGCCGCGAACCTACGCCCGAGGAGTTGGCCGAGAAGCTCCAGATGCCGCTGGAGAAGGTTCGCAAGGTGATGAAGATCGCCAAGGAGCCGATCAGCCTGGAGACCCCCATCGGGGACGAGGAGGACAGCCAGCTCGGTGATTTCATCGAGGACAAGAATGCGGTTCTGCCGCTGGATGCGGCCATCCAGGACAACCTGAAGGAAACCACCACGCGGGTGCTGTCGAGCCTGACCCCGCGCGAGGAGCGAGTGCTGCGCATGCGGTTCGGGATCGGGATGAATACCGACCACACGCTGGAGGAAGTGGGTCAGCAGTTCAGTGTGACCCGCGAACGGATCCGGCAGATAGAGGCTAAGGCACTGAGAAAGCTCAAGCATCCCAGCAGGAGCCGCAAGCTGCGATCGTTCCTGGATCAGTGAATTGCGCGGTTCACTATTAAACGCGTTGCTCACGCCGTCGAGTTGCCGGCGTGAATTGACGCTGGTCCGGTCCGGGACTATCCGGCTATCTCGAACGTCTCGGCTCCTTCGGGGGCTGCGGTATCTTGTTCGATGTTGGTGACGCTGGCCAGTGACGGGCCGCTGCGAAGGTCATTTATCAGGCCTTTCACGGCGGCCTGGGGCCCTTCGAGATGCGCCAGCACCGTGCCGTCGGGCATGTTGCGTACCCATCCGTTTACACCGCGTCGGCGCGCGGCGCGTTGGGTCCAGGCACGATAGGACACGCCCTGAACGCGGCCTGAAATCTGTACCCGTTTAGCTGAAATCTCTGACATCGTGCGTTTTGCCTCCAATCGTTCGCGCCGGAATCAGCCGAAGTGCGGCATCAAGATGGGCATGATCGCTTTGCCTGGGCGATCAGGGGTTGACGTTTGGGACAGAACGCGAACATTCTGAAATCCCCAGCCTCAGGTTTACATCGCATGTCCGACTTTTCAACCTTATCGACAACAGCGCTGATCCTGTTTGTGACGGCCGTGTGCGCGCTGGTTGTGGTGTTCTGGGCGTTGCGCCGGGTGTCCGCCGCGCGCGCGAATGTGGCGGAGGCGCAGGTAACGCTGGCGCGACTGGAGGAGCGGGCCAACGCAGCCGAGCGGCGCGAGGCCGACGCCGCAGCTTACCGCGCCCAGCAGGACGAGCTGTCGCGCCGCGCTCATGAGGAACTGCGCAGCGCGCTGCATGATGAGCGCCGCGCCCTGGAAGAGGAACGCCGCGCGGTTGCGACGCGTGACACCCGGATCGGCGAGTTGAATACCATCCTGGAAAAGGAACGCGAGGCTGGCGCGGAACAACTCAAGCTTCTGAAATCCGTGCGCGACGACATGGAGGCGCGGTTCAAGGCGCTGGCGGATCACTCGGTCAAGACGCAGGGCGAAACCCTCTCGAAGCTCAGTCATGAACGGCTCGAGGCGTTGCTGAAACCGTTGCGCGAGAATGTCGGCAAGTTCGAGACCGAGTTGCGTCATGCACATCAGGGTGCCGCCAAGGAGCGCGAACGTCTCAAGACGGAGATCGAACAGCTTTCGGCCAAGTCGCAGGCGATTTCGGACCAGGCGGTGAACCTGACCCGCGCATTGAAGGGCGACACACGCCAGCAGGGCGCGTGGGGTGAGATGATCCTGACCAGTCTGCTGGAGCGGTCCGGCCTGCGCGAGGGGGAGGAGTATTTCACGCAAAGCCATGCCACCGACGAGGAGGGGCGCCGCTACCGCCCCGACGTTGTGGTGCGCCTGCCGGGCTCCAAGAGTCTGGTGATCGACTCCAAGGTGTCGTTGGTGGCTTATGAGCGCGCGGTCAATGCCGAAACCGACGAGGAGCGCGCGATTGCCCTGCGCCAGCACCTGACCGCGATGAAAGCGCATATCGATGGGCTGTCGTCCAAGGCCTATCACCGCGTCACGGATGAAACGGTGGATTACGTGGTCATGTTCCTGCCGATCGAGGGGGCGTTGTCAGAAGCGCTGCGCGAGCAGGGCGACCTGACCGGCTATGCTCTGGAACGACATGTGACCATCGCAACGCCGACGACCCTGATGATGGCGCTGCGCACGATCGAGAATGTCTGGGCGGTCGAACGGCGCACGCGTAACGCCGAAGAGATCGCCGACCGGGCCGGGCGGCTTTATGACAAGGTGGCCGGGTTTGTCGATGCGATGCAAGAGGTCGGCGCGCGCCTGGACCAGGCATCGCGTGCTCATGGCACCGCCATGAGCCGGTTGTCGACGGGGTCGGGTAACGTGATCCGTCAGGTGGAACAGTTGCGCGAGCTGGGGGCGAAGACCAGCAAGAGTATCGCTGTGCAAAGCGAGGATGGTGGCGCGATCGAGGATCAGGCAGATGCGGATGACGATGCTGCGCGCGACAGAGATGGCGAGGCATGATGCCGGGCCAGGAGACATTCACGGTCACCACGCAGGGTGCGGGCCTTTACGAGATCACGACGCGCGTCAGTGACTGGCTGCGTAGCCAGGGAGGTGACGGGATCGTGACGCTGTTCGTGCGCCATAGCTCGGCCAGCCTGTTGATACAGGAAAATGCCGACCCCGACGTGCAAACGGATCTGCGCGCGTTCTTCGACAGGCTGGTGCCGCCCGCCGATGATCCGGCGATGGGATATCTTCGCCACCGGGCCGAAGGGCCGGATGACATGCCCGCCCATATCAAGGCCGCGATGATGCCGGTCAGCCTGTCGATCCCGGTGGTGGATGGATGCGCGATGCTGGGCACTTGGCAAGGCATCTATCTGTTCGAGCATCGCCGCGCGCCGCATCGGCGGCAGATTGCCGTGCACCTGTTGCGTGGTTAGGCAAGCCTTGCCTGCG
>JAABTI010000020.1 GCA_011389955.1 Paracoccaceae bacterium
CCGGTTGGCCGCTCATCGCGGCGGGGGCGGCAAGGCCGACCCCGACCATCGAAAGCGCAAAGGCCGGCAGGAGCTGCGCGAAGGAGTTGTTGGCGGTGACGTCGAAAATCCCCCCCTCGGCCAGAACCCGGCCGAGGAAATCACCGATCAGGCGGAATGCCCAGACGCCGATCGCGAGGAAGGCGACCAGGGCGGCGGGAAACAGGTATTCGACGATACCCCACAGCCCCGGCACGAAGACCAGCCCGACGATGAACATCGCGTTGACCGTCATCGCCGCGGCCAAGGGCCCGGCCAGCAACTGCGTCTCGCCGTTGGAGTTGCGCAGCTTGTCGTAGGTGTCGGTGGTCCTGAACCGTGCCAGCGCCGAAAGGTTCCAGATCAGCAGCTTGACGTTGAGAAACGCGAAGGCGGCGATGCCGAGAACCGCGATGATGATGGCCGCCTGCATGGGTAGCGCGCCCCCCATGACGGCGGTGACGATATCGCCGAAAACCGGCACCGGGCGACCCTCGTGAGGCACCCAGAACATCAGGTACATGAAAAACGTCACTGTCAGGCCCCCCGCCCCGAGCGAGGCGAGAAAATAGAGCGGCGAGTACGTGTCGGCGGGTCGAGTCGTCAGTTGGGTCATGCCGAGCCTCCATTTATGCAAAAGCTGGAATATAAATAACATTCGAGAATTGGAATACAATAGGCGAAAAGTCGCAGGGTGCGTAACGCGTTGTTAATGTCTGCCAGCCCAGGCTGATGCATGAACGGCAGATTCGCACCGCTCCGGGGGATGATGGTCGCGCTGGTGCTGGCGCCGGTGCTGACGGGCTGCGACGGGCCCAGCCCGTATTTCCGCGGCATCGCGCCGGTGCGTATGACCGTCGATGGCAGCACCTTTGATCTACGCCGCCGCGGCCGGTTGATGGAGGGGGTGCGCCTCAACCCTGAATACGCGCCAAGGCCGGGGCCGATCGCCGCGCGCGCGGGCGTTGCCATGACACGCATCAGCGGCTGCTCGGTGAAGGAGCTGCGCGGCGATGCGGCGCTGGTGCTGGGAATCCTTGACTGCGATTGAGGGGCGACGGCCTGAGGCGGCCTTTTCGGCCGAAAATTGCCAATATATTGTGGATAACTATCCCCGCATCCCCATATGCGGGGTCTGTTCCGTTGACAGGGACGGGGGCGCGCAGCCAATCTTGACGTTGGGGCGGAATCATCCCCGACCGTGACGGGAACCTGGCCAGTGCGCTTTTCAAAGATCAGACTGACCGGCTTCAAGAGCTTCGTGGATCCCACCGATCTGTTGATCCGGGACGGGCTGACGGGGGTCGTCGGCCCCAATGGCTGTGGCAAGTCCAACCTGCTGGAAGCGCTGCGCTGGGTGATGGGGGAAAACCGCCCCACGGCGATGCGCGGCGGCGGCATGGAGGACGTGATATTTGCCGGGGCCGCCAGCCGTCCGGCGCGCAACTTCGCCGAAGTCAGCCTGCACCTGGACAATTCCGACCGATTGGCGCCGGCGGGCTTCAACGAGTCCGACAGCCTCGATATCGTGCGGCGAATTACGCGCGACGTGGGCAGCGCCTACAAGGTCAACGGCAAGGATGTGCGCGCCCGCGACGTGCAGATGCTGTTCGCGGACGCCTCGACCGGGGCGCACAGCCCGGCTTTGGTGCGGCAGGGGCAGATCGCAGAGCTGATCAATGCCAAGCCGAAATCGCGCCGCCGCATCCTTGAAGAGGCCGCAGGCATTTCCGGCCTGTACCAGCGCCGCCACGAGGCCGAACTGAAGCTGAAGAATACCGAAACCAACCTGGCGCGAATCGATGACGTGGTCGAACAACTGGCCGGTCAGCTGTCACAACTGGAACGCCAGGCCAAGCAGGCGGCGCGCTATCGTGCGATCGGTGCGGAGCTGCGGCAGGCCGAGGGGATGCTGCTCTATCGTCGCTGGAAAGAGGCCGACGCGGCCCTGCGCGAGGCGGGCGAAACGCTCAGGCAGCGCAGTCTTGCCGCCGGCGAGGCCGAGCGCGCCGCGCGCGAGGCGGGCCGTGCCCGGACCGGGGCCGAGGAAGCCCTGCCGCCCCTGCGCGAGGAAGAGGGCGTGGCGGCGGCCATCGTGCAACGTCTTCAGGTGCAGCGTGACACATTGGCCGACCAGGAAGCCCGCGCGCGCGAAACGATCGAGACCTTGCAGGCACGGATCGAACAGTTGGGCCATGACATCGCGCGCGAGACCGGCTTGAACCGCGACGCGGGCGAAACCGTCGAGCGCCTGGAGTGGGAAGCGCGCGAATTGCAAAAGGCGGGCGAGGGCCACGAGGCGCGACTGGCCCGCGCCGCCGAAGAAGCCGCCGATGCCGCCAAGGTGCTGGAGGCGCGCGAGGCCGAACTGTCGGAGGTCACCGAGGATGTGGCGCGGTTGGCGGCGCGGCACCAGTCCGCAACACGCCTTTTGGAAGACAGCCGCAAGACCGAGGCCCGCAGCGAGGCCGAGGCCGCGAAGGCCCGCACCGCCATGGAAGAGGCGCGTGACGCGCTGGCGCGGGCCAACACCGCGCGCGAGACCGCCGAGGCCGAGCAGGCCGCCGCGCAGGAGGCCGCCGCCGCCGCCGACGAGGCCCTGTTGGCCGCCGAGGCCGCGCGGGCCGAAACCCAGGCACGCGAAGCGGATGTGCGCGCCGAGAAATCCGAGGCCGAGGGCGAGTTGAACGCGCTGGGCGCCGAGGCGGCCGCGCTGGCGCGTCTGCTGGAACGCGACACCGCCGAAGGTGGGCAGATCGTTGATCGTCTGCAGGTGGAACAGGGGTTCGAAAAGGCCCTGGGCGCGGCGCTGGCCGATGATCTGCGCGCGCCCGAGGTGGCTGCCGACGGGCCGTCGGGCTGGGTCGTCATCCCCGGTTACGACGCGCCCACCGCCCTGCCAGCCGGGGTCACGGCACTGAGCAACCATGTGTCGGTGCCCGATGTGCTGGCGCGGCGGATGGGCCAGATCGGGCTGGTCGATCCGGACGAGGGCGCGCACCTGCAATCGCTGTTGCAGCCTGGCCAGCGCCTTGTCAGCCAAGAGGGCGATTTGTGGCGTTGGGACGGCTACCGGGCCTGGGCCGAGGACGGGCCGAGCGCCGCCGCGCTCCGGCTGGAGCAACTCAACCGGCTGGAGGATCTCAAGCAGCAGGTCGCCCGCGCCACCGCCCGCGCCGATGCCGCCCGGCAGGCGCATGACACGCTGAGCGCGGAACTTGAAAGACAGGCCCGCGCCGACAAGGACGCCCGCGAGGCGCGCCGCGCCGCCGATGCCCGCCTGACCGATGCCGGCCGTGCCCTGAGCCGTGCGGAGGCTGACAGCAACCTCGCCGAATCGCGGCTGGAAAGCCTGGGCCTGGCGGTGACGCGCCACGAGGACGAGGCGATGGCCGCGCGTGCGCAGGTCAAGGAGGCCGAGGCCGGGTTGGAGGAGCTGTACGATCTGGACGAGATGCGCGCCCGCGTCGAGGAACTGCGCATGACGGTCGAGGCTGCGCGCATGACCATGATGGCGCGCCGGTCGGCGCATGACGAGGTCAAGCGCGAAGGCGAGGCGCGGCGCGCGCGCAGCCAGCAACTGACCAAGGAGATAAGCGGCTGGCGTCACCGGCTGGTGACCGCCGAGGCGCGCAGTGGCGAACTGATCGAGCGCAAGGCCCGCGCCGAGGAAGAGTTGCAGCAGGCCAGCGCCGCGCCCGAGCGGATCGCGGCGCAGCGCGCGGAACTCGACACGTCGATCACGCAGGCCGAGACGCGCCGCGCCGGCGCCGCCGATGCGTTGTCGGCGGGCGAAACGGCGATGCGCCACGCCGAACAGGCCGAACGCGAGGCCGAGCGCGCCGCCAGCGAGGCCCGCGAGGCCCGCGCCGGCGCCGAGGTCCGCGCCGAGGCCGCGCGCGAACGCGTCGGCGAGGCAGCCGAGCGCATCACCGAGGAATTGAACAGCACGCCGGACGATTTGCTCGAGGCGCTGGGCGTGGCCCCGGACGACATGCCGGCAGCGGGGACGATCGAGGCCGACGTGGGCCGACTGCGCCGGCAGCGCGACGCGCTGGGTTCGGTCAACCTGCGCGCCGAGGAGGACGCGCGCGAGGTTCAGGAGGAACACGACGCCCTGCAATCCGAAAAGGCCGACCTCGAAGAGGCGATCAAGGCGCTGCGCAGCGGTATCGCCAGTCTCAACCGCGAGGGGCGCGAGCGGCTGCTGACCGCCTTCGAGCAGGTCAACAGCAATTTCGCGCTGCTGTTCGCGCATTTGTTCGGCGGCGGCGAGGCCAAGCTGGTGCTGGTCGAAAGCGACGATCCGCTCGAAGCGGGGCTGGAGATCATGTGCCAGCCCCCCGGCAAGAAGCTGTCGGTGCTGTCGCTTCTGTCGGGTGGCGAGCAGACGCTGACGGCGCTGGCGCTGATCTTCGCGGTGTTCCTGGCCAACCCCGCGCCGATCTGCGTGCTGGACGAGGTCGATGCGCCCCTGGACGATGCCAATGTGGGCCGTTTCTGCGACTTGCTGGACGAGATGTGCCGCCGCACCGAAACGCGGTTCCTGATCATCACGCACCACGCGGTCACGATGGCGCGGATGGATCGTCTGTTCGGGGTGACGATGGCCGAACACGGGGTCAGCCAACTGGTTTCCGTGGACCTGAAGAAAGCTGAGGCGATGGTCGCCTGAGGCGGGAGGTGTCATTGGGCGACGCCCCCCTGAGGCAAATTCCAAGCCGGGGGGTGAGGGCGTTGTCCCGTCGCCTGGCGAACGCCGTCTTCGCGTTCGCAGGCTGGGGCAAGCGTTCACCACATCGTGTGCGCATCGGTCCGGGGACTATGGCACCCTTGAGCCATGAACCGGCGCCTGATCCTGCTGACAATTTTCTCGCTACTGCCCGCGATGGCAGTGGCATGGGGCACGCGCGAGGGCGACGAGCCGCTGTCCGCAACGGCGCTGCGCGCCGCTTTGGTCGGGCAGGTTCTGACATTCCACGACGACGGCCAGTCGCGGTTCTACGGTGATGGGCGCTATAGCTACACCTACGGGCAGGGCGGTATCGCCTACGGGCATTACGCGATCAACGATGACGGGACTGTCTGCATCGGGTTCATCAACGGCGCGCGGCGTTGCGACCTGTATGTCCGCAACGCCGCGCGCCTTGTGATTATCACCGAAAGGGGCGATCGCTTCCCGATCCGCCCGTGACACTACAGCCTGTTCAGCAGCGCCTGCGTGGGCCATGCGTCGGCGGGCATACCGAGGCGCTCCTGCTCGGCCTGCACCGCGGCGCGCGTTCCGGCGCCCAGGATGCCATCAATCCCGCCTACATCATGGCCGCGCGCGGCCAGCTTGCGCTGCAACTGTTTCATCTGCGCCTGCCCAAGGCCGCGATCGGGGTTGCCGGGGTCGAAGACCGGCGCACCCTCCAGCCGGGTTGCGAAATAGGCGGCGGTCAGAACGTAGGTGAAGCTTTGGTTCCATTCGAACAGCACCTTGAAATTGGGATAGGCCAGAAAGGCGGGCCCCTTGTGCCCCTGCGGCAGGATCAGGCTGGCGGGCAGGTCGGGCGCCAGCAGCCTGCCCGAGCGGGGGCGCACGCCCATCCGTTGCCATTGCGCCGCGCGCATGCTGGTGTCGATGCCGCTTTGCGACCAGTCCATGCGCTCGGGCACCTGCACCTGTTGCAGCCACGGCTGGCCCGCGTGCCACCCGAGGCTCCGCAGCATCCTGGCCCCGGACATCAGCGCGTCCGGCGGCGAGGTTTTCAGGCTGACCTTGCCGTCTCCATCGCCGTCCACTCCGTTTTCCAAAATGTCGGAGGGCAGCATCTGCACCATGCCGATCTCGCCCGCCCAGGCACCGGTGGTGCGATCCGGGTCCAGTTCGCCGCGCGAAAACAGGGTCAGCGCGGCGAAGATCTGCGGGCGGAACAGGTGCGGGCGGCGGCAATCATGCGCCAGCGTCACCAGCGCGTCGCGGGTGTTTGTGTTGCCCTGGAAGCCGCCGTAATCGGTTTCGAACGCCCAGAATGCCAGCAGGATGCCGCGCGACACACCGTAGCGCGACTCGATATGGTCGAACAGGCTGTCCCATTTGCGTGCGTTGGCCTTGCCGTGCTGCATGCGGTTGGACGAGATCAGGCTGCGGGCGAACTCGGTGAACGGTTTTTGAAAAAACCCCTGCGCCCTGTCGGCGCGCAGCACATCCGCGTCCTGCCGAACCGAGGCAAAGAATCGCTCGACCGTGCCGCGGTCATGGCCGCGGGCGCGGGCCTCCTGCTTGAGGTCCGAGACGAAGCTGGCGAAGCTGCCCCCGCACGGGGTCCGGGCAATGGCCGGGGCCGCCGCGAATGACAGGGCGAAGAGAAGCAGGGCTGCAAGGCGCATGGGGCAATGTCTTGGCTTGTTGCGATCCCCCCGACCATAGCAGGCCGGGCCGATCAGAAAAGGGCGATCACGATCGCCAGCGCCAAACCCACCGCCCATGTCCGCCAGAGCGCGGCGGCGGCATCCTCGATATCGCGCGGCAGCAGGTGCCTGCACCCGCGGGCGTTGACCCAGGGAAAACCCTGCACCGTGCCGTCATAGCTGCGCGGGCCGGACAGCGCGAGGCCAAGACCATGCGCCAGCGCCGCCTCGGGCCAGCCTGCATTGGGCGAACGGTGCAGCGCCGCGTCCGATGCGATCGCCCGCCAGTCGCGCCAGCACCCGTGGGTCAGCGCGATCAGTGCCGCCGTCAGGCGCGCGGGAATCCAGTTCAGGACATCATCCAGCCGCGCCGCCGCCCAGCCAAAACGCAGGTGGCGCGCCGTTCGGTAGCCGATCATGCTGTCGGCAGTGTTGACGATCTTGTAGATCATCAACCCCGGCAGGCCCGCCACCGCGAACCAGAACGCCGGCGCGACAACGCCATCGCCGAGGTTTTCGGCGGCTGATTCGATAGCGGCCCGGGCGACGTCGCTGCGGTCCATCGTGGTGGTGTCGCGGCTGACGATCATGGCGACCGCCGCGCGCCCCTTGGTCAGCGACGCGCGCAGGCCGTTGGCCACGGCGATCACGTGATCGACCAAGGATCGCTGCGCCAGCAGGATCGCCGCGATCAGGATTTCGGCCACCGGCCCCAACATCGACAGCAACAGCCCGGTCAGACCCGCCACGCCCGCCAGCGCGGCGATCACCGCCGTCCCGCGCAGCCTCCGCGCAGCGCCACCGTTGAAACGCGCGTCACACCAGCCCACCGCGCGGCCCATCACCACCGCCGGATGCGGCAGCCGCGACCATAATGCGCGCGGCTCGCCCATGATGGCATCCAGTACCAGCGCCAGCACCAGCGTCATAGCGCTGCCTTGATGCGTGGCCAGCCTTCGGGCGCCGGCAGGCCTAGCCGCAGCCAGTGACGCGAATAGGGGAACACGCGCGTCCAGATACGGGCGCGTGCAAGGCGGTCCTGCCAGTCATGCGCGTCCTCGACGTGGTAGAGCCGGAACAGCGGCGTGCCGCCATGCACCCGTGCCCCCGCGCCGCTCATCAGGGTATCGAGGCGCGCGGCGTCATCCGCAAGGCGCGCGCGCGTTTCGTCGGCCCAGCCGCCATCGGACAGCGCAACGCGCCCCACATGCAGCGCCGGACCGGCGACCGGCCACGGGCCCAGCATCACCGCCAGCCGCTCTACCAGGGCCGGATCACCGATGGCAAAGCCAAGGCGCAGCCCCGCCAGCCCCCAGAACTTGCCAAAGCTCTTCAGCACGATACAGCCGGGGCGCGCAGTCCGCGCGATCAGTGATCGCTCCGGTGCGACGTCGCAAAAGCTTTCGTCGATGATACACAGTGGCGCGGTCAGCCCGCCGGGGTCGGCCCAGTCTCCGGTGGGGTTGTTGGGATGCACCACGACCTGCGCCTGCAGCTCCGGCGCGCCGGTCTGAGCGATCTGCCAGTTGTGGGCACGGAACGCGGCGGCATGTTCGTTGTAGGTGGGGCCGGGGATATGCACGGTGCCCGCCGGGCACAGCGCGGGCAGGCGCGCGATCAGGGCCGACGCACCCGGCGCCGCCAGAATGGCGGCCCCGTCGGGCACGGACCACAGGCGCCGGGCGCTTTCGGTCAGGGCTGATTGCGCGGCGTGATCGGGCAGCGCTGTCCATGCCTCGGGCGGCAGTGGCGGCAGGGGGTAGGGCACGGGGTTGATGCCGGTCGACAGGTCGATCCAGTCCGCGCGTGTTCCCCCGTAGCGGCGCGCCGCGGCGTCGATCCCCCCGCCATGATCGCGGGGGGGCTGCGCGGCCGGTGTGGCTCGGCGATCACCTGTCATATCTGCGCTGCCTTTGTGTCATGGAGGCGGATTTGCTCAATTCGGACGCGGATGCAAGCTTGTTAAGAATGATTTATAGCCTGTTAACCATTTGTTAGGTATTTGCCCTCAAAACCCAGTGTGGGGGATGCGGTGCGTTAACGAAGTGGCGCGCATCCTTGGAGGTGTGGTATGAGAGTTTTGATTGTTGAGCCCGAACCCGAGCTAGGCCGCCTGTGGCAGAGGCATCTGGAGCGCCAGGGCGCGATCGTCACGCTTGTCGCCGATCAGGACAACGCGATCGAAGCGTTGCGCGCCCATGACATCAGCGTCATCATACTGGATCTTCTTGTCGCCGAAGGCAGCGCCTTGGCGGTGTCAGACTACGCCAGCTACCGACGCCCCGAGGCGCAGGTGATCTTTGTCACCAACACCTCGTTCTTTTCGGACGGATCGATATTCCAGCACTGCGCAAATGCCTGCGCGTTCCTGCGCACCGGCACCCCGCCCGAGGATCTGGCCGCGATGGTCGAACATTTCGGACGGCCGCGCCGCGCCTAGCCGGGTGGCCGCCCGCGTCACCCGCGCCCGTGCGGGGCGTTGTAATCCAGGATCGGGTTGATCGGGATGATGCGGTGCGGATTGATCGTCTCGTGGCTGTAGTGGTAGTGACGCACGATATGATCCAGATGCACCGTCTCGGCCACGCCGGGATGTTGGTACAGGTCGCGGGTGTAGCCCCACAGGTTGGGATAATCCACGATGCGCCTGCGATTGCACTTGAAATGCAGGTGATAGACCGGATCGAAACGGATCAGCGTCGTGAACAGGCGCCAGTCGGCCTCGGTCAGGCGATCGCCCATCAGGTAGCGCCCCCGGCCCAAGCGTTCTTCCAGCCAGTCGAGGCTGTCGAACAGGGTATGAACCGCCTCGTCATAGGCTTTCTGCGTGGTGGCGAAGCCGGATTTGTACACGCCGTTATTGACGGTGTCATAGACCCGTGCGTTGACATCTTCGATATCGTCGCGCAACGCCTGCGGCCAGTAATCGTCGCGGTTGCCTGTCAACTCGTCGAAGGCGGAATTGAGCATGCGGATGATCTCGGCGCTTTCGTTCGACACGATCGTTTCGCGCTGCGTGTCCCACAGTACCGGGACCGTCACACGGCCCGAGATCTCGGGGTCGGCGCGCAGGTAGATTTCGCGCAGGAAATCGTGCCCGTACAGCGTATCGCCGGTCGCGTCGGCGAAATCGGTATCGAAGGTCCACCCGTCCGACAGCATGTCGGGATGCACGACCGAGACGCCGATGTGGTCTTCAAGCCCTTTCAGTTTGCGAAAGATCAGCGTGCGGTGCGCCCACGGGCAGGCGTAACTGACATAGAGGTGGTAGCGCCCGCTTTCGGCCTTGAACCCGCCCTCGCCCGAGGGGCCGGCGGCGCCATCTGGGGTGATCCAGTTTCGAAATGCCGAGGTAGAACGTACGAACCGTCCGCCGGACTTGGAAGTGTCATACCATGTGTCGTGCCAGACACCGTCAACCAGTTGGCCCATTTCCCTATACTCCTGTTTATTGAAACAAATCTAGGCTCCGATGCCCATCGGGGATAGATCCAGAGCCGCGCACGGCATCTGCGTTTGTGCACAGCGCCCGTCGCCCCGCGCCGCGAACGGCGGCCGCGTCGCGAAAGCTTCACTTGACCGGAGGGCTGAATCCGCCATCCTTGATGACAGATCCCGACGGAGGCGCCGCCATGAGCACATTCTTGTCCCGCGAAGTTCAGCAAGGTCTGGAAGAGGCTCGCAAACGCGAGCGCAAGCGCAGCAACCGCCTGCGAATCAGGGTGGACGAGCAGGTATGGCCCATCCTGCGTCTGTGGGATGACGGTTTTGTCCTGGAGGCGGAAGAAGCGCCGCATCTGCGCGGCCTGGTCGATCTCTACGATGGCGCGCGGCATCTGTCGCAGTGCCTCATCATTGCCAGCGCCGAAGACGGCGGCGAGATGCACTATGAATTCAAGCGCACCACCGCCGCCCATGACAAGGCGCCGCTGGATTTCGCGCGTGACGAGGATGCGCCGGTGGCCCTGATCGGGCTCTGATCGAACCTTGGCGCAGCCGCCGATCCCGCGCTGCGCGCCCCCGGCAGGCGCGCCGTCATTGCAGGTCGCTGAATGCCGATTGCAGGCGCTGGGCGGCCTTCTCGACCAGTGACCGCGGTGTGGCCAGGTTGAACCGCAGGTAGTTGTCTCCGCCCAGCCCGAAGGTCGGCCCGTGGTTGATGGCGATGCGGGCGGATTTCTCGACACGGTCGGTGAACTCTTCCGGGCTCATGCCGGTGCCCGAGAAATCGACCCACGCCAGGTAAGTCGATTCGAGTGGCATCGAGGTCACTCCGGGAATGGCGTTCACGGCCTCGTCGAACAGACGGCGATTGCCGTCCAGGTAGTTGACGAGTTCATTCACCCATGCCGCGCCTTCGGGCGAATAGGCGGCGGTGGCCATGTGCAGGCCGAAGGAATTGGGCGACAGGCCCAGCCCGGCCATCCGCGCCGCGAAGCGCGTGCGCAAATCGGGGTCGGCAATGATGACATTGCCAGCGTGGCTGCCGGCGATGTTGAAGGTCTTGGTGGTGGCGGTCATCATGACCAACCGGTCGCTCACGCTGTTATCGACGTTGGCCATGGGAATGTGGCGCTGCCCGGGCATGACCAGGTCGTGATGGATCTCGTCCGACACGATGACAAGGTCGTGACGCTTGGCGAAATCGGCAATGCCCTGCAATTCGGCGCGCGTCCACACCCGGCCGCCGGGGTTGTGAGGCGAACACAGCACGACCATGCGCTCGCTCCCGTCCATGAGAGCGTCGTAAGCGTCGAAATCCATCTCGTAGCGGCCGGCGTTGTTGCTAAGCGGGCATTCCACAACGCGCCGATCGTTGGCTTTTATCACCTTGGCGAAGGCGTGATAGACCGGCGTGAACAGGACCACCCCATCGCCGGGATCGGTAAAGGTTTCCACGCACATCGCCGTACCGTTCACCAGCCCGTGGGTGGTAAATATCCATTCCGGCTGCACTTGCCAGCCATGGCGGTTCTCCATCCACCAGATGATTGCCTGCTTGTAGGCGCTGTCATCGCCGAAATAGCCGTAGATGCCGTGATCGTGCATCTGCGCGACGGCGCGCTGGATGCAGTCCGGCGCGGGGAAGTCCATGTCGGCCACCCACATGGAAATGCCATCGTCAGCGGGCACGCCGTAGATCGGCTCCATCATGTCCCATTTCATGGAATGCGTGCCGGTGCGGTCGATAATCTCATCGAAGCTCATCATGGTCTCCTTTGGCGGGCACCTTAGCCAGTGCATGAGCGCCTTCAATGCCAGTCAATGCGTCCGGGCGGCGCGCGATCGCGCACAGTGATCCGATATATGGGACATAAATGGAAGTAATTTTTGAAAGCGGAATTAAAAATGGAATATCGTGCGTAAATAATATTATATTACGGAATATTATTCCTTATAGCGTGGCGTGGGGCCGCGCCGGCAAAATGGAATGGTCCATTGCGCCCGTGTGGGGCTTATCCTAAATCCATGGCATGACAAAACGCCCGATCCTGATCCATCCCGACCCCCGCCTGAAAAAGGTGTGCGCCCCCGTCCCCGATTTGTCGGACGAATTGCGCACGTTGGCCGATGACATGCTGGAGACCATGTATGACGCGCCGGGTATCGGGCTGGCTGCTCCGCAGGTGGGGGTGATAAGCCGATTGATCGTGCTGGATTGCCAGAAAGAGGAGGGCGCAACGCCGCGCCCTATGGCGATGTTCAACCCGGAGGTGGTCGCCGCCTCGGAGGAGCTGGGCAGCTACGAGGAAGGATGCCTGTCGATCCCCGACCAATATGCAGAAGTCACGCGCCCATCGGAGGTGAGCGTGCGATGGATCGACCGTGACGGGCATGAGCACCAGCAGGATTTCGGAGGGCTGTGGGCGACCTGCGTCCAGCACGAGATCGATCACCTCAACGGCAAGCTGTTCATCGATTACCTCAAACCGCTGAGGCGCCAGATGATCACGCGCAAGATGCAAAAGCTCAAGCGCGAACGGGCACGGGCATGACCCGGTTGCCGATCGTGACATGGCCCGACCCGGTGCTGCGCGAGGTTTGCGTGCCGGTCACCGACGGCGAGGACTTGCATGAGCTGGCGCGCGACATGCTTGAAACCATGTATGACGCCCCCGGTCGCGGGCTGGCCGCGCCGCAGGTGGGCGTGACCAAGCGGGTATTCGTGATGGATTGTGGCTGGCAGCAGGGCGCGCACGCCCCGCGCGTCTGCATCAATCCCGAAATCACGCAGGCATCCCGGCACATGGCAAGCGACGAGGAAGGGTGCCTGTCCATCCCCGGCGTTCTGGCCCGGGTCGATCGGCCGGTGACCGTGGTACTGCGGTATTGCGACCCCGATAGCGTTTGGCACGAGGTCGCTTTGCAGGGTTTCGAGGCACGCTGCGCGCTGCATGAACTGGATCACCTTGATGGGATCGTGACGCTGGATCGGCTGACACCCGACGCCCGCGCCGAGGCCGAGCGCGCCTACGCGATGGTTACGCCATGACGGCGCGTCGGTGCATCCCCTGGCCCGACAAGCGCCTGCGCCAGGCAGCCGATGCGGTGGATGAGATCACGCCGGAAGTGCACGAGACGTGGCAGGATATGATCGACACGATGGAGGTGATGCCCGGCGTCGGGTTGGCGGCGCCGCAGATCGGCGTGATGCGGCGACTGGCGGTGGTCGATGCCTCGGAGGAACGGGGGCAGGCGGTATGCATGGCCAACCCCGAGATCCTTCATGCCAGCGCGCAGATGCGCGAGCATGATGAGGCCAGCCCGAACCTGTACGGAGTTTCCGCACGGATTGTACGACCCCGCGCTGTCACGGCGCGGTTTCTCAACGCCCGGGGCGAGGTCGAGGAGCGTGATTTCGTGGGACTGTGGGCAACATCGGTGCAGCACCAGATCGACCACCTGAACGGCCGCATGTATTTCGATCACCTGAGCAAGGTCAAGCGCGACATGCTGCTTCGCCGCGCGCGCAAGGCCGGACCGGCGGTGTGATCCCAAGCGTTCGTGATATAGTTGTTGCTGGCAAGATGAAGAGGCAGTCATGCGCTTAGTATTCATGGGAACGCCCGATTTCTCGGTGCCTGTTCTGGATGCGCTGGTTGAGGCCGGACACGAGGTGGCCGCGGTCTATTGTCAGCCGCCACGTCCCGCAGGGCGCGGCAAGAAGGACCGCCCCACGCCCGTGCATGCCCGCGCCCAGACCCTTGGCCTGTCCGTGCGCCATCCCTCCACCCTGCGCAGCGCCGAGGAACAGGCCGAGTTCGCCGCGTTGAACGCGGATGTGGCGGTTGTGGTGGCCTACGGCCTGATCTTGCCGCGCGCGATCCTGGATGCCCCGGCGAAAGGGTGCCTGAACATCCATGCCAGCCTGCTACCGCGTTGGCGTGGGGCGGCGCCGATACACCGCGCGGTGATGGCGGGCGACCGCGAGACGGGCGTTTGCATCATGCAGATGGAGGCGGGGTTGGATACCGGCCCGGTTCTTCTGTCACAGGCCACGCAGATCGGGCCGCAGGAGACAACGGGCGACCTGCATGATCGGCTGTCACGGATGGGTTCGGAACTGATCGTCGAGGCGCTGTCGCGCCTTGACGCCCTGCGGCCGGTGCCGCAGCCCGATCAGGGCGTATGTTATGCCGACAAGGTGGACAAGGCCGAGGCGGCCGTGGACTGGACCAGACCGGCGGAGGCCGTGGATCGGCAGATCCGGGGGCTGTCCCCGACTCCCGGCGCATGGACGACGATCAACGGCCAGCGGGTCAAGCTGCTACGCTCGGGTATTGCCGATGGCTCGGGGCCGCCGGGCGCGGTGCTGGTCCCGGCGCAGGAGGGGCTGACCGTCGCCTGCGGAACAGGGGCGGTGCGCGTTACGCGCTTGCAACGCGCGGGCCGTGGCGCGCAGGATGCGGCGGAATTCCTTCGCGGAATGCCACTGGAGCCCGGCGCGCGGTTCGGGGTGCAAGGCAGTGACGGCAGCGCCTGAAAGGTGCGCCGACGAGGAGACAGGCAATGAGCATTGTATGGCTGATCATCGTGGGTGCCGCGGCGGGATTCCTGGCGACGCGGCTGATGCGGGTCGAAGCGGATATCTGGACCACGATGGCGATCGGCATCGCCGGGGCGCTGATCGGTGGCGTGGTGTTGCGCGCCCTGCTGGCCGTGATGGGGATCGCGGCAGGATTCGTGGGCGCGCTGCTGGGTGCGCTGCTTCTGGTCTGGTTCTGGCAGCGCTACAAGAGCCGTTGACACTCAGGCCGGGCTTGCCTCGTAGCCTGCCTGCTGGATCGCTTCGGCCAGCGCATCGGCATCGAGAACGCTGTCCACGCTCACTTGGCGGTCGTCGAGGTCGCAGGAGATCTGCGCGGTTGAATCGATCGACTTGATGGATTTTTCGATGGCAGCGGTGCAATGGCCGCAACTCATTTCGCGGACGGCGAATCGTGTCATGGGGGTCTCCTTGTGTGTTCCGGTGTGTTTGGCAGGATTCCAGCGGTGGAAGGTCAAGCGTGCTTTGCCGATCTTGACATTCCAGTCATCAGAACCTTTATCCGACAACAGACGAGGCGATCATCAGGAGGCGTGCCATGAATATCGGGGAAGTCGCACAGACATCCGGCCTGCCGGCCAAGACGATCCGTTATTACGAGGATATCGGTCTGATCGCGCCGCTGCGTGGCGAGAACGGGTATCGCCAGTTCCGCGATCGGGACTTGCACAAGTTGCAGTTCCTTGGCCGGGCGCGGTCCTTGGGGTTCGGGATCGAGGAGTGCCGCACGCTGCTGGCGCTATACGAGGACGGCACCCGCGCCAGTGGCGATGTGAAGGCGATAGCGCGCGATCACATGGAGCGGATCGAGAAGAAGATCGCCGAATTGCAGGCGATGCACGCCACCTTGTCCCACCTTGTCGAAGCTTGCGCCGGCGACGCGAGACCGGATTGCCCGATTCTGGCCGATCTGGCCGCTGCGGTCGAGTGATCAGGCACCTTTGCGCGCGGGCTTGAACGGGGCCATGCCGGCGCGGGCCAGTTCGTCGGCGCGTTCATTCTCCGGATGACCGGCATGGCCCTTGACCCACTCCCATGTCACGTCATGACGCGCCTGCGCTGTATCAAGGCGTTGCCATAGCTCCGCGTTCTTGACCGGCTTCCTTGCCGAGGTTTTCCAACCGTTGCGCTTCCATCCGTGAATCCAGCCTGTCACGCCGTTTTTCACATAGGTGCTGTCGGTCACGATGGTCACTGCGGAGGGACGTGACAGGCTCTCGAGGGCGTTGATAGCCGCCAGGAGTTCCATCCGGTTGTTGGTTGTCTGCGCCTCCCCGCCCTTGAGGTCGCGTTCCTTGACGATGCGGCCGTCATCGAGCGCCTGAAGGACGACGCCCCAGCCGCCGGGGCCGGGATTTCCGGAGCACGCACCGTCCGTATAGGCGATCAGGGTGTGGGGCATGAGATGCGGCCTCTGCTCGATCAGAAGAATACGTTGGCGCCGAGGCTCAACACGACGATGATGCTCAACGGGGCACGCAGGTGCATCCACCACGGTGGCGCCAGCCGGTGATGCCAGAACAGCCAGTCAAGCCCAAGCAAGCCGATGAAGCCGAAGATCAGGTTCATGCCAGCGCTGATTGGCCCGCCACCCACCATTATGAAAGCCCACAAGGCGGGGATCACTGACAGGGCATAGCCGCTGGCGGCGACGCTGGGCGCGTCCGCGCGGGTGCTGAATCCCCAAAGTACGCCTGACATGAAAGACAGGATCACCGTACCATAGGACAGCCCGACATAGGGTCCGGAGAACCGTGGGCCGATGGTTTGCGCCGTCCAAAGTCCCAGTTCGGGGATCATGCCCGTCAGCGCGGACCAGATGAAGGGAATCAGCCCGACCAGTCCGAGGGCCAACGCGGCGGGAGGGATGGCGCGCATTGACAGCGTCCCCCTTCAGGCTGGTTCGCGCAGGGCGCGCGGCACTTTGAACTCGACGTTTTCGGTGGCGGTTTCGACTTCCGTAACGGAGACGTCATAACGCTTACGCAGCGCGGCGATCACCTCGTCGACCAGTTCTTCGGGGGCCGACGCACCGGCGGTGATGCCGAGGCTGGTGATCCCGTCCAGTGCCCGCCAGTCAATATCGGTGGCGCGCTGCACGAGCTGTGCATAGCTGCAACCGGCGCGCGATGCGACTTCTACCAGCCGTCTAGAGTTCGACGAGTTCGGCGCGCCGACCACCAGCATCGCGTCGATATCGCGCGCCATCGCCTTGACCGCTTCCTGGCGGTTGGTGGTGGCGTAGCAGATGTCTTCCTTGTGGGGGCCGATGATATGGGGGAAGCGGGCGCGCAGCGCGGTGACGATGCCAGCGGTATCATCGATGGACAGCGTCGTCTGCGTCACGAAAGCGAGCTTTTCAGGGTCACGCACGGTGATTTTTTCCACATCCTCGGCGGTTTCCACCAGCAACACCTCGCCGGGGGGCAATTGCCCCATCGTTCCGATGGTCTCGGGGTGGCCGGCATGGCCGATCATGATGATCTGAAGCCCTGCCTGGTGGTGGCGTTCGGCCTCGATATGGACCTTGGAGACGAGCGGACAGGTAGCATCGACATAGATCATGTTGCGTGCTTGTGCCTGTTCGGGCACGGCCTTCGGTACGCCGTGCGCGGAAAAGATCACGGGGCGATCATCGGGACAGTCTTGCAGCTCTTCGACGAAAACGGCGCCCTTGTCGCGCAGCCGATCGACGACGAACTTGTTGTGCACGATTTCATGGCGAACATAGACGGGCGCGCCCCATTTGCGCAGTGCCATTTCCACGATCTTGATGGCGCGGTCCACGCCCGCGCAGAAGCCGCGCGGTGCTGCCAGATAAAGGGCAAGGGGTGGTTTGGTCATGGGCTACTCCTGTTCGGGTCAGAGGTAAGGCGAACAACCTCGCGCGTCCACCCCCGGCGGTATGCTCGGGGCAATGTCAGGCTGCGCCGGCTGCCCGCGCGGTCAACCACGCCAGTGCCGCATAGCGGCCGGTTTTTGCGATCGTGACCAGAACCAGGAACACCAGCCAATGCGTGCGCATGACCCCTGCGATGACCGTGAAGGCATCGCCGAGCGGTGCCCAACTGAGCAGAAGCGTCCAGACACCCCATCGGGCGTACCAGCGTTGCGCGCGATCCATCTGTGCCTGCGTGGCGGGAAACCAGCGGCGATAGCGGAAATGCTCGATCCACAGGCCCATCAGGTAATTCACCACCGCGCCCAGCACGTTGCCCACGCTGGCGACAAGCACCAGCGTAGATACGGGCAACGACCCGGCCAGCTGAAGGGCAGCGAACACGACTTCGGACTGAAACGGCAGGACTGTCGCCGCGCCGAAGGCGGCGGCGAACAGGGTGCCCAGCTGTGTCAGGTCAGCGAGCATCGCCGTTCCCGCCCTGTGCGCATGACGAAGGCCGGAGCATTGCGCCCCGGCCTGTCGTCGCCGTGCCTTGCGACCGGGCGGTTACTCTTGCGCATATTCCGATGGCCGCTGCGCCGGAGCCTCGCGAGGAGGGCGCCCGATCACGTCCTTGAGGTCTTCCAGCTCGATGAAGTTGTCGGCCTGCCGGCGCAACTCGTCGGCGATCATGGGGGGCTGGCTACGGATCGTGGAGACGACCGACACACGCACGCCCTGACGTTGCAGGCTTTCCAGCAGCGGTCGAAAATCACCGTCGCCGGAAAACAGCACGACATGATCGACGTGGGGGGCAAGTTCCATGGCATCGACCGTGAGTTCGATGTCCATGTTGCCCTTGACCTTACGCCGTCCCTGGCTGTCGGTGTATTCCTTGGCCGGCTTGGTGACCATGGAAAAACCGTTGTAATGCAGCCAGTCCACCAGTGGCCGGATCGGAGAGTATTCATCGTTTTCCAGCAGCGCGGTGTAGTAGAAAGCCCGCAGCAACTTGCCACGACGCATGAATTCCTGCCGAAGCAGCTTGTAGTCGATGTCGAACCCGAGCGCACGAGCGGCCGCGTAAATGTTCGATCCATCTATGA
>JAABTI010000188.1 GCA_011389955.1 Paracoccaceae bacterium
CATCACGCCAACATCGTGCCTTGGCACTTCCTGCGCGAGAGGCAGGGCGTCGTGCTCAGGTGGGTCGACGTGGATGCAACCGGTGCTCTGGATCCGCAGGCAGTGATCGATGCCATCGGTCCGCGCACAAAGATGATCGCAATTACCCATCTTTCCAATGTTTTGGGGACCGTTGTTGATGTAAAGGCCATCACCCGGGCGGCGCATGCGCGCGGGGTCGCGGTGTTAGTGGATGGCAGCCAGGCGGCGGTACACATGCCCGTTGATGTCGATGACATAGGCGCTGATTTCTACGCCATAACGGGTCACAAGCTTTATGGTCCGTCCGGGTCGGGTGCGATTCATGTCCGAAAGGAACGGTTGGCCGAAATGCGTCCCTTCATGGGCGGCGGCGACATGATCCGCGAAGTGGGCAAGGATCACGTCAGCTACAACGATCCGCCGATGAAGTTCGAGGCCGGTACGCCCGGCATCGTCCAACAGATCGGGCTCGGCGTCGCGCTGAACTACATGATGGATCTGGGTATGGACAATATCGCTCGCCACGAGGCAAGCATCTGCGCCTATGCTCAGCAGCGCCTGAGCGGCTTGAATTGGTTGAATGTGCAAGGCCACGCGCCCGGAAAGGCTGCGATTTTTTCCTTCACCATAGATGGTGCCGCACATGCACATGATATCTCGACCATCCTTGACAAGAAGGGCGTCGCGGTGCGCGCAGGCCAACACTGCGCGGGGCCGCTGATGGAACATCTCGGGGTTGCGGCGACCTGCCGCGCTTCGTTCGGCCTGTATAACTCCGAAAGCGAGGTCGATGTGCTGATTGACGCGTTGGAACTGGCGCACGATCTCTTCGCCTGAACGGCTTCATTCCGGTGCTGCCCGAAATCATTGCGCCCTGCCGCCCTGTTGGGCGAGCGGGGTTTTCTTTTGCGAAACGGCCCCGATGTCGGAAAGCGTCAAGGGAATGTCGCTTTCAATCCGCGGCCGGTCTGTCTAGGTTGGCGGCGAAACAATGACAGGAGCACCCAATGACACTAGCCACCAAGGCAGATGAAATTTCCGAGATCGCGTTTGGCTTCATGGGATCCAAGGCGCTGTTCGCGGCACTGCAACTCAAGGTGTTCACCCATCTTGCCGACGGTCCGCTGACCGCCGAGGAGCTGGCCCGCAAGGCCGACGTGCACCCGGATCGTGCGCAAACGCTGCTGACCGCGCTCGCCTCGCTGGGGCTGATCGAGGTGCATGACGGCGACCGCTTCGGCAATGCGCCCGCGTCGCAGTCTTTTCTGGTCAACGGGGCCAAGTATGATTTCGGCGATTACCTGCGGCTTCAGGTGGGGCGTCAGATGTATAGTTTGCTGGACCAGATCGAGAACGCCCTTCAGGGCACGATGGAGGCCAAGGATACAGCCAGTTACGCGCAATGGTTCGCCGATCCCGACGAGGCGCGGCTGTATTCCGAAAGCCAGCATTCCGGCTCGGTCGGGCCGGCGCGGCAGCTGTCCGCCGCGTTGGATCTGTCCGGTGCACGGCGTATGCTGGATGTCGGTGGCGGCACGGGGGCATTCGCCATCACGCTGTGCAAGGACAATCCCGAGCTTACCGCGTCGATCGTGGAGTTCCCCAACGTGGCCGATCTGGGACGCGCCTATGTGGAAAAGGCCGGCTTATCGGACCGTATCGCATATGTGCCCGGCAACGCGCTCGAGGCGGAATGGCCGGGCGATCAGGACGTGATCCTGATGTCCTACCTGTTGTCCGGCGTGCCCGGTGACACGCATGTCGACCTGATCCGCCGCGCCTATGACCACCTGGTGCCGGGCGGGCGTCTTCTGATCCACGATTTCGTGGTCGAGAAGGAACGCACCGGGCCGAAGCTGGCCGCGCTGTGGCAGTTGCAGCATACCGCCTTCACACCCGAGGCGCGTTCGCTTGATGCTGGTTGGCTTGCGGTGGCGCTGGACGAGATCGGCTATTCCGACGTTCAGGTTGCCCCGTTGATCCCCAAGATGACCATGCTGGCGCAGGGCGTGAAGCCCGTCGCATAAATTGCCGTGTGCGGGCGCGATAGAGATTGCGCCCGCGCCGCCCATTCGATAAGGACTCACGCGCACGGTCCCATAGCTCAGCTGGATAGAGCGCACGCCTCCGAAGCGTGAGGTCACAGGTTCGAATCCTGTTGGGACCACCATCTCGCCTTTTGATGTTGAAATTTCCGCTAACACCTTGAAAGGAAAGGCGGAATTAGCGGTTCGATAACCCGATTCACGTGAGTACCGCAGAGGCTCTGCAAAAGCCAGTCTGAGCACTGTTCTCTTGAAGGCCAAGCTGCCATTTTCGTAGAGATTCCAAGGGTTTGCCAAAAATTCGAGAGCCGGTTCGATAAACTCCTCTAGCCTCCCCTTCGGCGGCACGATTCGAGCAGCTTTTTCGGTCAGCAGCAGCTTCTCCCGCTCCAGCTTTGCGAGCTTGCTTTCATAAGCTTTGATAACGCTGGCGTTGTCAGCCTCGACGATGCGCTCCAACAGCGTTTCAATCTGTTTCTCGGCATCGCGGAGTTGCTTTGCGATCTCATCCTTGTCGCGATGCGCTTCGGCCAGACGCATGTTCCAGGCATCCTTGAACATCGCCTTTGCAAGCGCAAAGAGCTGGCGCGTCGGCTGGAGGCTTTGCAGGATTTCCGCAAAGCCGCCTTCGACCTTATCGCGCACTGAACCAGACCGGGTTTACCGGAGAGCAAAAAGCTCGGAAGGTAAGCCATGACCAAAGGGAACCCAGGGAACCGTTTTTCGACAGAGATACGTGCGCGCGCGGTGCGCATGGTTCTGGAGAACGAAGCGGATTACAAATCGCGGTCGCAGGCGGTCGCCTCCATCGCGGAGAAGTTCGGATGCAGTAGCGCTACGTTGCGCGATTGGGTCAACAGGCAGGCCGTCGAGGACGGTGATCGCGACGGCCTGACGCAGTCAGAGCGCGAGGAGCTCAAGGCACTGCAGCGGGAGAACCGCGAACTCATGAGCTATGCGCGATTTTGGGTGACGCGTCCTGATCAAGCGGCGCGGTTTTCGGTGTCGTGTTCGGCGACACCGTCGG